>NZ_CEYXRG010000002.1:133200-297754 GCF_982940295.1 Leisingera sp. | reverse complement strand
CTCGGTCTCGGTCTCGGTCTCGGTCTCGGTCTCGGTCTCGGTCTCGGAAAGCGGGGAATCTGAGACCGCCGGCTTGTCAACCGCCTCTTCGGCACGCTCCTCGGTCACATCCACCTCGGACGCTTCCGTGGTTTCTTCAGCCGGCTTTGGTTCACCGGGGCCAGGCTCAGTAACGTCTTCCGGAGTTTTCTTGTCAGCCACGCCGGCCTCCCCCTCGATTCCTAAAATACATTCCTGCGAACACGCTGGACACTACTCTGCGCGCCGGTCCCCCTCAAGCTGCGACAGCTGCGCTGCGGCAACAAGGACAGCAGCAGCCAATGCCGCAGCGTCCGGAGTCTTAGTGACCCGCAACGTCTTGCAATTCAAGCCTTTCAGCGGTTCTGCCACCGCCGGACTGAGGGCAATCAGATGCAAATGTGCAGCATCCCCGCACAGATTGGCAAAATGGCGCGCAGTTCTGGGAGAGAAAAGCGGCACGATCACGTCGGTTTGCGCAGCAAGCGCGGCCGTGGCCTCTTCGGTCAGCGGCAGAAGCACCTGATCATACAGGATTTGCTCCCGGCAGGGGATGCCGCCGCTGGTGAGCCGCCCGGCAATGTCGCCACGTGCATGTGCGCCGCGCAGATGCAGCAGCGGCGCCTTGGGGCGCTGGCTGAGCAACGCCTGAACCAGTTCTTCAGCGCACTGCCCCAGGCAGGACGCCTGCCAGCCCGCCTTGGCTGCGGCACGGGCCGTGCGCTCCCCCACGCAATAGGCCGGCAGGCGCGCGGCGGTTTCACGTGAAGCGGTCTCCACCCCGTTGGCGGAGGTGAAGATCACACCTTTGACGTCTTGCAAGCTGACCGACGCCTTCGCTGGCCGGATCTCCATCAGCGGCGCATAGATCACCCGCAGTCCGGCACGCGCCGCTTCGGGCAGGCTGGTCACGAACCGCTCTGCCGCTGCCAGCGGGCGTGTCATCAGCAAAGGCACCATCGCGGGGCTCCCGGGATTGTTTGCAGGCCTCATAGGTGGTAGCCCCGGCGGCAATTCGATGCAACGGTAAGGCCATGACAAAAACCCTGACCATTCTGGGGCTGGAAAGCAGCTGCGACGACACCGCCGCCGCGGTGGTGCGGCAGGCAGAGGGCGCGCAACCCGAGGTGCTGTCGTCAGTCGTCTTCGGCCAGACCGAGCTGCACAGCGCCTTTGGCGGCGTGGTGCCGGAGATCGCCGCGCGCGCGCATGCCGAGAAGCTGGACATCTGCGTGCGGGATGCGCTGGCAGAGGCCGGGCTGACCCTGAAGGACATGGATGCCGTCGCCGTGACCGCAGGCCCGGGGCTGATCGGCGGGGTGATGTCGGGCGTGATGTGCGCCAAGGGGATTGCCGCCGCGGCAGGCCTGCCGCTGATCGGGGTGAACCATCTGGCAGGCCATGCGCTGACCCCGCGGCTGACCGATGGGGTTGCCTATCCGTACCTGATGCTGCTGGTCTCTGGCGGGCATTGCCAGTACCTGCTGGTACGCGGGGCGGAGGATTTCACCCGCTTGGGCGGTACAATCGACGACGCCCCCGGCGAAGCCTTCGACAAGACCGCCCGCCTGCTGGGCCTGCCGCAGCCGGGCGGCCCATCCGTGCAGGCTGAGGCGGACAACGGTGATCCCAAGCGGTTCCGCTTTCCGCGGCCTTTGCTGGACCGGCCGGACTGCAACCTGTCGTTTTCCGGTCTGAAGACCGCCCTGATGCGGATGCGCGATCAGATCGTGGCTGAGAAAGGCGGCCTGACCCGCCAGGACCGGGCTGACCTGTGTGCGGGGTTCCAGGCCGCCGTCGTGGACACCCTGGCGGAGAAGACCCGCCGCGCCATCCGCCTGTATCTGAAAGAACAGCCCCCGGCGCCAACCGTCGCCGTCGCCGGCGGTGTCGCGGCAAACACCGCTATTCGCGCTGCATTAGAGACTGTTTGCGCTGAGGCCGGCGCCGCCTTCACCGCGCCGCCGCTACGCCTGTGCACAGACAACGCCGCGATGATTGCTTATGCCGGGCTCGAGCGTTTCAAAACCGGGGCACGCGATGGTCTGGACCTGACCGCCCGCCCCCGCTGGCCGCTGGACCAAAGCAGCCCGGCGCTGATCGGATCCGGCCGTAAAGGAGCCAAAGCATGAAAGTTTCGGTTCTTGGATCCGGTGCCTTTGGCACTGCGCTCGCGATTTCGCTGGCCGGCAACGGGCCGGTGACCCTGTGGGCCCGTGATGGGGATCACGCCAAAGCAATGCAGGACAGCCGCCGGAACGCGGCCCGCCTGCCCGGTGTTGACCTGCCCGCCCCCCTCACCGCTACTGGGGATATCGCCGAGGCTTGCAGTTCAGAGGTGCTGTTGCTGGCGGTCCCCATGCAGAAGCTGCGCAGCGTCCTGCAAGAGCATCGGGCGCATTTGACCGGAAAGACCCTGGTGGCCTGCTGCAAGGGTATTGAGCTGCACACCGGGCTTGGTCCGGTCGCAGTCATTCAGGAAACGCTCCCGGAGTCGCCGGCGGCGCTGCTGACCGGGCCGAGCTTTGCCGCGGATATCGCCCGCGGCCTGCCGACCGCGCTGACGCTTGCCTGCGGCGACGCAGCCCTGTGTAAAGCGCTGCAAGAGCAGCTGACCACCGCAAACCTGCGCCTTTACCGCACCAATGACACCACAGGTGCCGAACTGGGCGGGGCGCTTAAAAACGTGATGGCGATCGCCTGCGGCGCGGTGATTGGCGCCGGGCTGGGCGATAGCGCCCGCGCCGCGCTGATGACCCGCGGGTATGCGGAAATGCAGCGCATGGCGCTGTCCTGCGGCGCCAAGTCCGAAACGATGGCCGGGCTTTCGGGGTTTGGCGATCTGGCGCTGACCTGCACCTCCGACCTGTCCCGCAACTACCGGCTGGGCCTCTCGATCGGGCGCGGCGAGGCCTTTGATTCCAGTATCACGGTCGAAGGTGCCGCAACTGCGCATGCGGTGGCTGAACAAGCGCAGAAAATGCACTTGGATATGCCGATCACGCAGACGGTAACCAATTTGCTCGATCAGCGCTTGACCATTGCCGAAGCGGCGGCTCAATTGCTTAAAAGACCGCTAAAAGAGGAATAAAATGCTCATCGCATTGATCGCCCGCGACAAACCCGGCTATTTGCAGACCCGTCTGGACAACCGCGACGCCCATCTGGCCTATATCAACGACACCGGCGCCGTGGCGCAGGCGGGTCCGCTGCTGGATCAGGATGGTAATATGGCCGGCTCTCTGATTATTCTGGACGTCGAAGACATGGCAGCAGGCGAAGAATGGGCGGCAAATGATCCCTATAACAAGGCCGGACTGTTTGAAGCTGTCGAACTGATCACCTGGAAGAAAGTTATCGGCTGATGCGCTACTGGCTGTTTAAATCCGAACCTTCCACCTGGAGCTGGGATGACCAAGTCTCCAAAGGTGACGCGGGTGAGGAATGGGACGGCGTGCGCAACTACCAGGCGCGCAACTTTATGCGCGAAATGAACATTGGCGACCGCGGGTTCTTCTATCACTCGCAGAAGGAAAAATCCGTGGTCGGCATCGTCGAGGTCTGTGCCGAGGCGCACCCGGACAGCACCACCGAGGACGACCGCTGGGAGTGCGTCGACATCAAGGCGGTGCGCCCCTTTGCCAAGCCGGTGAGCCTGGATCAGATCAAAGCCGATCCGCGGCTGGAAGAGATGGTGCTGGTGAAAAACTCACGCCTGTCGGTGCAGCCGGTGAGCGAGGCGGAATGGGCCGCTGTCTGCGCGCTGGGGGAGACAGATCCCGGCTGATCTGCCACTCTGCTCTCAAGTGGCTGAAACCATTGAGGGGAGCATCATGGAATTTCTGAGTGTGATTGCGGCGGCAGCGGCAGCATTTGTGCTGGGGGCAGTATATTACGGCGCCCTGGCCAAGCCTTGGGTCGAGGCTTCCGGCGTTGAATGCGACGAAACCGGCAAGCCTAAAGGCGGCCAAAGCCCGATGATCTTTGCAATGGCCTTCCTCCTGCAGTTAATCGTCGCGGGCATGATGCGCCATGTATTCAGCCTGTCCGGCATTGAAACCTTGGGCGCCGGGCTGATCGGCGGCGCTGGCATCGGCTTGTTCTTCATCAGCCCCTGGATTGCGCTGAACAACATGTACGGCATGCGGCCAGTGAAGCTGACGCTGATTGACGGCGGTTATGCGACGCTCGCCTGCGCGGCCGCGGGTTTGGTTCTGTCGCTGTTCTAAATGAAAAAGGGAAGGACCTGCGGACAAACAGGACCTTCCCTTCCACCCCGCGTGCTCCACTATCCACCACACGCGTATGAAAAAATCTGGTTCCTGGCCGTCCTGGCCGGTGACTCCTGTATAGCGGGTGACATCGCGATTCCGCAAAGCAATTACCTGGACAATGTGAGCTAAATCAGAAACAGCACGAACCGAGTCATTGGACTTCACCCTGAGGTAAAGTCCGCTGGAGAAACGGTGAGTTCCAAAGCTCTCTTGACCGATGGTCCAGACTTCCCTGGGCCAAAATCCGCCGCCGGCAGTGCTGAACCTCAAGCCTTTCTTGAATTCGGGCCTATATCGAGGCCTGCAAACCACTGAAGCGGAGGAAATCAAGTCATGCAAAAGTTCCTCATTGAAAGGGAAATTCCGAAGGTCGGCAGCATGAGCAATGACGAGTTAGGGGGTGCAGCACGTACCTCCAATGAGGCTCTGGCCAAATTGGCTCCGCGGGTCCAATGGCAGCACTCCTACGTCGCCGGCGACAAGACCTTCTGCATCTATCTGGCCGAGTCCGAAGAAGCGATTCACGAACACTCGAAGCTAAGCGGTTTCCCGGCCAGCAAGATCACCAGGATAGAGACGGTCATCGACCCCGCCACCGGAGGCTAAAGCAATCAAGGCAACAAAAAACGCCGCCAGAGCATTCTGGCGGCGCCTTTCCGTGTATCTCGCTTCCGCTTAGTAGCGGTAATGCTCTGGCTTGAAGGGGCCCTCCGGCTTGACGCCGATGTAGGCGGCCTGTTCAGCGCTCAGCTCAGTCAGCTTGACGCCGATACGGCCGAGGTGCAGGCGCGCGACCTTCTCGTCCAGGTGCTTGGGCAGGATATAGACCTGGTTTTCGTAGTTGTCGCCGCGGGTCCACAGTTCGATCTGGGCCAGAACCTGGTTTGTGAAGGAAGCCGACATCACAAAGGACGGGTGGCCGGTGGCGTTGCCGAGGTTCAGCAGACGACCTTCGGACAGGAGGATGATACGGTTGCCCGAGGGCATCTCGATCATGTCCACCTGGTCCTTGATGTTGGTCCATTTGTGGTTGCGCAGGCTGGCGACCTGGATTTCGTTATCGAAGTGGCCAATGTTGCCAACAATCGCCATGTCCTTCATCTCGCGCATGTGCTCGATGCGGATCACGTCCTTGTTGCCGGTGGTGGTGATGAAGATATCGGCGGAGGACACGACATCCTCGAGCAGCACCACTTCAAAACCGTCCATTGCCGCCTGCAGGGCGCAGATCGGGTCAGCCTCGGTGACTTTCACCCGGGCGCCGGCGCCGCGCAGTGAGGCAGCGGAGCCCTTGCCCACGTCGCCGTAACCGCAAACCACGGCGACCTTGCCGGCCATCATGGTGTCGGTCGCGCGGCGGATGCCGTCGACCAGCGATTCCTTGCAGCCGTACTTGTTGTCGAACTTGGACTTGGTGACCGAGTCGTTGACGTTGATCGCCGGGAACGGCAGCTGGCCGTTCTTCTGCAGATCATAGAGGCGGTGGACGCCGGTGGTGGTTTCCTCGGACACGCCCAGAATCGCGTCGCGGGTCTTGGTGAACCAGCCGGGCGACGCTTCCATGCGCTTCATGATCTGCGCCTTGATGACGGCCTCTTCCTCGGACTGCGGCACCGGGATGATGTCTTCGCCCGCTTCGGCACGCGCGCCCAGCAGCACATAGAGGGTGGCATCGCCGCCGTCATCGAGGATCAGGTTGGCGCCTTCAGGGAACATGAAGGATTTATCCAGGTAGTCCCAATGCTCTTCCAGCGTCTGGCCCTTGATCGCAAAGACCGGGATGCCGGCTTCGGCAATCGCCGCGGCGGCGTGATCCTGTGTCGAGAAGATGTTGCAGGACGCCCAGCGCACATCTGCGCCCAGCGCCACGAGGGTTTCGATCAGAACCGCTGTCTGAATGGTCATGTGCAGCGAGCCGACAATACGCGCGCCCTTCAGCGGTTTGCTTTCGCCGTACTCTTCGCGCAAGGCCATCAGCCCCGGCATTTCGGTTTCGGCGATATCCAGCTCTTTGCGGCCGAATCCGGCCAGCGCGATGTCCTTGACGATATAATCCCCGGCCATAGTCTGCTCCATTCCGGTTACGTGTACACTAGCTGCAGGGCCTAACACTGCATGTGTTGATATTCAACGAAGATACCCGCAACCGGAGCCGAAGGCTCTGGCTTTTTGCAAATGGTCAGGCTGTAGGGGGGAGAGCCTGTCAAACCGCTAATTCAGCTTGGCGTACCCGGATCCGGCTCTGTTTCCGGGAGGTGGAAGAATGAGGATCCGGTCGCGACAACGCAGCTGATCCCGTTTGCGTGTGTCACCAGAACGGTAAAAGTTCCGGTTTCATCCGACGCCCAGACCTCAATCACAGTGGCCTCGGTGCGGCCTTTCTGCAATCCGCCGGCGGTCAGCCGTTCGGAATATCCGCTTGCCAGCTTCTCGGTCATCATCGTGCGGTCGCCGCAGCTGGCAGCCAAGGCAGGCGGCGCAGTCGCGGCCATGCCAAAAAGCAGAGAAATACCAAGCAGTCTTTTGAACATGACAAACTCCTTTCCATTCTGTGTCACGTCACGAAAGGGGTTTGCCGCGTGAGGGGGCGGTGCCCCTTGTACCCTTATAATATTGGGTCAGAACGCACTGGTTTCAAATTCACGGCGCATAAACACCTGGTTCTCATCTGTGTCCGGACCGTGAACATCCGCAAGTTCGAGGCATTGCCCGGGTGCCGCTCAACAGGTAGTCAATGGGGCGAATTCTGCGACAGGACACCTTCGATGCCCGCCAAACCCGCCCGCGCCTGGCAGCGCATGCTCTCCGGCCGCCGCCTGGACCTGCTGGATCCGACCCCAGTGGACATCGAGATCGAGGACATCGCCCACGGGCTGGCCTTCGTGGCGCGCTGGAACGGTCAGACACAGGGGGATTTCGCCTATTCGGTGGCGGAGCATTCGCTGCTGGTCGAAGATATCTTTGCCCGTCTGAACCCCAAGGCGCCGGTCAAATGGCGGCTGGCAGCGCTGCTGCATGATGCGCCTGAATATGTGATCGGCGACATGATCTCACCGGTCAAGGCCGCGGTGGGTCCTGGTTATGGCGATCTGGACCAGCGGCTGACGGCCGCCATTCATCTGCGGTTCGGCTTGCCGGCAGCTTTGCCCAAGACAGTGAAGGCGCAAATCAAACGCGCCGACAAGGTCAGCGCCTGGATGGAGGCGGTGCAGATCGCAGGGTTTTCAGAGCAGGAGGCCAGCCGGTTTTTCGGCCGTCCGAAGCCTGAGATCGTGGATGGATTGAGGATTATGCTGCGGCCGCCGGTGGAAACCCGCATGGCGTTCATGCGCCGCCATGCGGAGTTAATGGGCCGGCTGTGAGGCTCAGCGCGGGCTGCGCTTGGCCAGGATCCGCTGCAGCGTGCGGCGGTGCATGTTAAGGCGCCGGGCGGTCTCTGACACGTTGCGGTCGCACAGCTCATAGATCCGCTGGATATGCTCCCAGCGCACCCGGTCCGCGCTCATCGGGTTGTCCGGAGGCGGCGGCAGCTCATCCTCGGTAGTGAGAAGCGCGTTCATGATGTCGGTGGCATCGGCCGGCTTGGACAGATAATCCGTCGCACCGATCTTGACCGCAGCCACCGCCGTAGCGATGGCACCATAGCCGGTCAGCACCACCACCCGGCTGTCCGGGCGTTTTTCGCGAAGCACCTCGACCACATCCAGCCCATTGCCGTCTTCCAGCCGCAGGTCGACAACCGCATAAGCCGGCGGGCGGGCGGTTGCGATGGCACTGCCGGCAGCGACAGAGCCTGCGGTTTCCACCTCAAAGCCGCGTTTCTCCATTGCCTTGGCCAGTCGCCGCAGGAACGGCTCGTCATCATCGACCAGCAGCAGCGATTTATCGGGTCCAATGTCCTGCAGAGCAGTTTCGGCCATGCCCGGTCCTCCGCGAAGTATTTCAGTTCACGCAAGAATATGTCCGGGCAAGGGGAAAGGTCAAACAGCTATCCTGCTTCAGATTTTTTCAATGAAACAGGCGGCCTTGTCGGCCATCTGCTCTGCGGTTTCGTCGCGGCGGAAGAATTCCACGAAACCTTCCTCGGGCAGCACCAGATAGGAGAAGGTGGAATGGTCGACCAAGTAGTAGTCCTCGTCGCCTTCGTTCTTCTTGAAATAGGTCTTGTAAGCCTTGCTGGCGGCCTTCACCTGCTCCAGCGAGCCGGTCAGCCCGATCATCTTTTCATGCAGGTTCGCGGCAAAATCGCCAACCGCTTCAGGGGTATCGCGGTCCGGATCGATGGAAATGAATACCGGCGTCGCGCTGATGCCACGCTCAGCGAGAACGTCGACGGCATCGGCATTGCGGGCCGAATCCATCGGGCAGACATCCGGGCAGAAGGTGTAACCGAAGTAGACGATCGACGGTTCGGTGATTACGTCTTTGTCAGTAACCGTCTCACCCTTGGCATTGACCAGTTCGAATGCCCCTCCGATGGTGTCCGCCCCGCCCGCAATCTGGCTGCTGCGGCACTGTGCGAATTTGTCACCCCCGCTGCCCCCGCGCGTCAGGAACCAGGCGCCGCCAACCAAGGCAGCAACAAAGGCAACGGCAAGAAGAGCATATACGCGGGTCATGAGATCACACTTTTCGTCAGGGAAGGGTTGTTGATCGTTTGCGGCGCCAGACCTATCAAGAAATACAGCCGATGCAACTGGCGCACGGCGTCACATCTGCGGGAGCAGCGGACCAAATGAGCGATCGCATCTTCAGGCTGGCGGGCAGCCATGAACACAGCCACTGGATCCGTTTGCGGACTTTGATCCTGTTGCGCTGGGTAGCAATTGCCGGGCAGATCACCGCCATTGCCGTGGCGCAGCACCGCTTCAACCTGCAGCTGGAGCTGGGCCTGTGCTATTTGGCAATCGGCGTCTCGGCGGCCGGCAACCTGATCGCTATCATTGCCTTTCCAGAAAACAAGCGCCTGACCGAGTTCGAGAATTTCCTCATGGTGCTGTTCGACCTGCTGCAGCTGGCCTTTCTGCTGTATCTCACCGGCGGCCTGAACAATCCCTTTGCGCTGCTGGTGCTGGGTCCGGTGACAATCTCCGCCGCGGTAATGGGGCTGCGCTCTACGCTGATCATCGGTGCTACGGCCATCATCCTGGTTACCCTGCTGGCAGAATTCCACCTGCCGCTGCGCACCGA
Source organism: Leisingera sp. (assembly GCF_982940295.1). NCBI lineage: Bacteria > Pseudomonadati > Pseudomonadota > Alphaproteobacteria > Rhodobacterales > Roseobacteraceae > Leisingera > Leisingera sp. The sequence continues at coordinate 288,272 of NZ_CEYXRG010000002.1, read as the reverse complement.
GCTGGGCTTCATTCTGCGCATCCCCGATGTGTTCATCTTCGGCAACTGGATTGCCATCGTCATCGCCATCCTGTTCATCGGCGCCTATTCCTTCCGCGTCAGCAATGAAATGCGCTCGATGTCCGACGCGCTGAGCGCCACCCAATTGGCACTGTCACGCGAACAGAAGCTGACCGATCTCGGCGGCGTGGTTGCCGCTGCCGCGCATGAACTGGGCACGCCCCTGGCCACTATTAAACTAGCCAGCGCCGAGCTGATCGAGGAATTGGACGACCGCCCCGACCTGCGCGAGGACGCCGCATTGATCCGTGAGCAAGCCGACCGCTGCCGCGACATCCTGCGCAGTATGGGCCGCGCCGGAAAAGACGACCTGCACCTGCGCCAGGCACCGTTTTCGACCCTGGTGACCGAGGCCGCTGAGCCGCATATGAACCGGGGCAAGACTGTCGTTTATCACGAAGAACCGCTGGAGGGCGGCGATTTCCAGCAGCCGACCGTGCTGCGCAAGCCTGAGATCATCCACGGGCTGCGCAACCTGGTGCAGAACGCCGTCGACTTTGCCCAGTCCACCGTCTGGATTGATGCCGCCTGGAATGACGACCGGATCATCCTGCGCATTTGCGATGACGGACAGGGCTTCCCGCCGCAGCTGCTGGGTCGGATCGGCGACCCCTTCGTGCGCCGCCGCCGCGGCGAGAGCGAATTGAAGCAACGGCCGGAGTATGAGGGCATGGGGCTGGGCCTGTTCATTGCCAAAACTCTGCTGCAGCGCACTGGCGCCCAACTGAGATTCGCCAATGGGTCGGACCCGTTCCAGACCCTGAGCCCCTTCCGCGAACGGCGCGGCGCCATTGTCGAGGTGGCCTGGCCGCGTGAAAAAATCGACGCTATGGAGGACGGCGGCCCTGTCATCGGGAAAAATATACCTTTAGAAATTTAACTATTCACTTTTGGGCAACCAATTAAACTTCATTTAACCATTATTGCGGAACCATGCGGGTAAACGAGAGCTGAACTGGGCAGAACGAGATGCAGAACTTCGCTTCGATCGAATGGTTTGTACTGGTAGCGCTGTGCGCTGCAACGGCTGCTGCCGCGGTCTGGTGGCTGTCGCCCACACACCGCCGCCGCGGCATGGAGCATGACCTGCTGGCCGCCGATGGCCGCACCGATGCGGTGTTCCTGTTCGATGACAACAGCCTGATCGGCTGGTCCTCGGGCGCGCGCAAATTCATCGGCGACCAGGCTGAAAACTTTGACTGGAGCATGCTGCGCGACCAGCTCGCCCGCAGCTACCCGGGCCTGCCGCAATCACCCGGTTTCCTCAAGGATGTCGGCCCGCTGGTCCTGTCCGGCACTGCCGCCGCCGAAAGCCGCGAAGCGCATTGCGAATGGATTGACGGGGTGACCCGGGTGCAGCTGCGCCGCAGCACCTTGGAAGAGCAGAACAAATCCCTCGATCAGGAACTGACCACCCTGCGCGCCGCCGTGCATCAGGCGCCCTATCCGGTCTGGCTGCAATCGGAAGATGGCAATGTCACCTGGTCCAACCTCGCCTACGATGATCTCAGCCAGAAGATTCGTGGACGCAACACGGATTTTGCCGCGCCCCTGTTCACCGATCTCCATGATCCGATGACCAGCGGCAAGCCGGAACGGATCTCCATACCGCTGCCGGAAAGCAACAAGAAGCTGTGGTACAACGTTTCGACCACCGAAACCGAGGCCGGCTGGCTGTGCCACGCGGTCGACGTGAACGCCGTGGTCGATGCGGAAGTGGCCCAGCGCAATTTTGTGCAAACCCTGGCCAAGACCTTTGCCCAGCTGTCGATTGGCCTCGCGATCTTTGACCGCAACCGCCAGCTGGTTCTGTTCAACCCGGTGCTGATCGACCTCACCGCCCTGCCCGCCAATTTCCTCAGCTCGCGGCCCAACCTGCTCACCTTCTTTGACCGGTTGCGCGATCAGCGGATGATGCCCGAACCCAAAAGCTATTCCAGCTGGCGCCACCAGATGGCCGACCTGCTGGAAGCCGCCGCCGAAGGCCGGTACCAGGAAACCTGGTCGCTGCCGTCGGGTTCCGTCTACAAGGTGTCAGGCCGCCCGCATCCGGACGGCGCCATTGCCTTCCTGTTCGAGGACATCACCGCCGAGGTGACCCTCACCCGCCAGTTCCGCTCGGAGCTGGAAATGGGCCAGTCGATCCTGGACCAGATGGACGAAGCGATCGCGGTCTTTGCCAGCGACGGCACGATGACCTTCTCCAACACCGCCTATGGCAGCCTGTGGCAGATGGATCCGGAAACGAGCTTTGCCAAAGTCTCGATCATGGATGCCAGCAGGGTTTGGCAGAACACCAGCGCCCCGACCCCGGTCTGGGGAGAGATCCGCGACTTTGTCGCCGGCTACGAAGGGCGGGAGGAATGGTGGTCCCGCGTCCAGCTGCGCGATGGCACCCCTCTGGTCTGCAAGGTCTCGGCGATCCAGAACGGCGCCACAATGGTAAGCTTCCGCCCGCCGGAAACCACTGCCCTGCCGGCAAGCCAGGAGCGTTTCCCCGCCATCACCCAGGGCTGATCAGGGGAAACCCGCTTGCAGCAGTCCGGCGGCGGCGGCATTGTACCGCCATGACCACGCACACCGCGGCCTGCACGCTGAACTCACCGGATGAAACGGCCCGCTTGGCCGCACAAATCGCCGGGGCCCTGCGCCCCGGCGATTGCCTGCTGCTGGAGGGGGTGATCGGTGCCGGTAAGACCCACTTCGCCCGCCACTTGATCCAATCTCTGATGGAAGTCCCGGAGGATGTGCCATCCCCCACCTTCACTCTGGTGCAGACCTATGACGTGCCCGCCGGCGAGCTGTGGCACACCGATCTCTACCGGCTGTCCTCGCTGGATGAACTGGAGGAGCTGGGCCTGACCGAAGCGTTTGAAACCGCGATCTGCCTGGTCGAATGGCCCGACCGGCTGGCTGAACTGACCCCTCCCCATGCCATGCACCTGACGCTGGCGCTGGATCCCGTACATGAAGACCGCCGCCACCTGACGCTCCGCTGGAGCGATCCGAAATGGCAGCCCCTGATGGAGCGCATCTGCGCATGACCGACCGCAAGACCCTTTGCGAAACCTTTCTGTCCGCAACACCTTATGCCGGCTGGCAGCGCGGCCCGCTCGCCGGCGACGCCTCCAACCGCCGCTATGAGCGGCTGACCGGGGCCGGCGGCGAAACTGTGGTGCTGATGGACGCCCCGCCAGAGAAGGGCGAGGACGTCCACCCCTTCATCCGCGTCGCCCGATATCTGCGGGACCAGGGCCTCAGCGCCCCGGAAATCCTGGCTCAGGATTCCGAATACGGCTTCCTGCTGCTGGAGGATCTAGGTGACGATCTGTACGCCCGGGTCATCCTGCGCGAACCGGCGCTGGAAAAGGAGCTATACGAAGCGGCGACCGATGCGCTTGTGGCGTTGCACCAGGCGCCGATGCCGGATCTGGAGCCCTATGGCCCGCGGATGATGGCAGAGATGTCCGGACTGGCGCTGTCGAAATACCGCGCCGGTATCCTCGGCTACCAGGATGAGGATCTGCAGGCCCGGTTCGAGGACTTGTTCGAAGACATTTTGCGAGAGACCGTCAAAGGCGATCCGGTGCTGGTGCAGCGCGACTATCACGCCGAGAACTTGCTGTGGCTGCCGGACCGCGAGGGCATCGCCCGCGTTGGCCTGTTGGATTTCCAAGACGCCCGTGCCGGCCATCCGGCCTATGATTTGGTTTCGCTGCTGCAGGATGCCCGACGCGACGTGCCTGCCGGCATCGAAATGCAGATGATAGACCGTTATATTTCGGCTTCCGGTGCCGGCGAGACTGGCTTCCGTACCGCCTATACCGTGCTGGGCGTGCAACGGAACCTGCGCATTCTCGGCGTCTTTGCCCGGCTCAGCATGGATTACGGCAAACCCCATTACGTGGATCTTATCCCGCGGGTCTGGGACCATTTCATCCGCGGGCTGGAGCACCCGGCGCTGGCCCGGATCGGCGCATTGCTGCGCGAGAGCCTGCCCGCCCCCACCCCGGAAAACCTGGACAAACTGAGGCCCTGATGCAGCGCTCCCCCGATGCCGTCATGCTGTTTGCCGCCGGCTTTGGCACCCGGATGCGGGAGCTGACCCGCGACAAGCCGAAACCGATGATCGAGGTGGCGGGCCGGCCGCTGATTTCCCACGCGCTGGAGTTGGCCCAAGCGGTCCAGCCGGCCCGGATCGCCGCCAACCTGCATTACAAGCCGGAACCGCTGAAGACCTTTTTAGAGCCTGAGAACGTGCTCCTCAGCCTCGAAATACCTGACATCCTCGACACCGGCGGCGGCTTGCGCCAGGCCCTGCCGCTGCTTGGGGACGGCCCGGTCTTCACCATGAACACCGACGCCATCTGGAAAGGCCCGAATCCGCTGCAGCTGGCGCAGGACGCCTGGGATCCGCAGCGCATGGATGCGCTGCTGGTCTGCGTGCCGCTGAACCGTACCGTTGGCCGCACCGGCGGCGGAGACTTCTCGGCGGACGCCGAGGGGCGCATCAGCCGCGGCGGCGATCTGGTCTATGGCGGGGTGCAGATCCTGAAAACGGAAGGGCTGCACCAGGTTGAAGACAAGGTTTTCTCCCTCAACGTGCTTTGGACCCAGATGGCGGCAGCGGACCGGCTGTTTGCGCTGGAATATCCCGGCCGCTGGTGCGATGTGGGCCATCCCGAGGGGATCACACTGGCCGAGGACCTGATAGCCGCAGATGATGTTTGAACCGTCCGCCAAACCGCGCCTGTTTGCCGTGCCCTGCGGCGTCGATTTCCCCCGGGCGCTGGTCGACGGCCTGCGCAACCGCAGCCAGGGCCTGCCACCTGAAGCGCTAGCCAGGGCAGAGCTGATCGTCAACACCGCCCGCATGGCCCGCCGGGTGCGCAGCCTTTTTGACACCGGCCCCGCGATGCTGCTGCCGCGGATGCTGCTGCTGACCGACCTCGCCCCGCGCGCCACGCTGGACGGCCTGCCGCCCGCCCTGCCCCCGTTGCGGCGCCGGCTGGAGCTGTCGCAGCTGATTGCCAAGCTGCTGGACGCACAGCCTGATCTGGCTTCCCGCGCCTCGCTTTATGATCTGTCCGACAGCCTGGCTGCGCTGATCGACGAAATGCAGGGCGAAGGCGTCAGCACCGATACCATCCGCGAGCTTGATGTCTCCGACATGTCCGGCCACTGGGCCCGCGCCCAGGCCTTTATCGGCATTGCCGATGAATTCACTGGCCTGCATGAAGGCGCGATGGACGCCCAGGCCCGGCAGCGCCAAGTGGTTTTGAACCTGATTGAACAATGGCAGGACACTCCCCCGCAGCATCCGGTGATCCTGGCCGGCTCCACCGGTTCGCGCGGGACCACGCTGATGCTGATGCAGGCTATCGCGCGGCTGCCGCAAGGGGCTGTGGTGCTGCCCGGGTTCGACTTTGATCAGCCGGAGCATGTCTGGGCCGGGCTGGACGATCCGCTGATCTCGGAGGATCACCCGCAGTACCGGTTCTACAAGCTGATGAAGGATCTGGAGCTTGCGCCTTGCGACGTGCAGCCCTGGACGGAAACCCCGCCGGTCTCCCCAGAACGCAACCGGCTAGTTTCCCTCGCCTTGCGGCCTGCCCCAGTCACCGACGCCTGGATGAGCGAAGGCCCGCTGCTGACTGGATTGGACAAAGCCGCAGAGAATGTCACTCTGGTCGAGGCCCCCAGCCCCCGCGCCGAAGCCCTTGCCATCGCGCTGCGCCTGCGCCAGGCGGCGGAGGACGGCCAGACCGCGGCGCTGATCACCCCGGACCGCATGCTGACCCGCCAGGTCTCCGCCGCGCTGGACCGTTGGGACATCCTGCCGGACGACTCGGCCGGCCAGCCGTTGCAGCTGTCGCCGCCGGGCCGCTTCCTGCGCCATGTGGCGGGGCTGTTCTGCAAACCGCTGGCCTGCGACAGTCTGCTGACTTTGCTGAAACACCCGCTGACCCATGACGGCGCGGACCGCGGCAACCACCTGCGCCAGACCCGCGAACTGGAGCTGTCCCTGCGCCGCAACGGCCCGCCTTTCCCGGATGCCGCGGCCTTTGCCGCTTTTGAGAACGGCCGGGAGCTGACGCCGGGCTGGACGGATTGGCTGGCAGCCTGTTTCGCGGATCAGGAGATTGCCGGCACCCTGCCCCTGACCGGCTGGGTCCAGCGTCTGCGCGGCCTGGCCGAACGCATCGCCGCCGGCAGCCAGGCCGATGGCGCCGGCACGCTGTGGGATAAGAAGGCCGGTCAGGCCGCCCTCGCCTGCATCGAAAACCTGGAGGCCGAAGCACCGTACGGCGGCGATATGACTGCCCGTGACTTCGCCGACCTGCTGGGCGCGCTTCTGAGCCAGGGAGAGGTCCGCGACCGCGATGCGCCTTATGGCTCGATCATGATCTGGGGCACGCTGGAGGCGCGTGTGCAAGGCGCCGATCTGGTGATCCTTGGCGGCTTGAACGAAGGCAGCTGGCCCGAGGCCGCCTCACCCGACCCCTGGCTGAACCGCCAGCTGCGCAACCAAGCGGGGCTCTTGCTGCCAGAACGCCGCATCGGGTTGTCGGCGCATGACTTCCAGCAGGCCATCGCCGCGCCCGAGGTCTGGCTGACCCGTGCCGAACGCTCGGAAGAGGCGGACACCGTGCCCTCGCGCTGGCTGAACCGCTTGACCAACCTGCTGTCCGGGCTTCCGGAGCAAGGCGGCCGCGCGGCGCTGGACGCCATGCGCGCCAAGGGCCGCCAGTGGCTTGGCTGGGCGGAAGCGCTGGAAGAACCCACGCCGATCCCGCAATATCGCCGCCCGTCTCCCTGCCCGCCTGTGGCCGCCCGCCCGCGGCGGCTGACGATCACCGAAATTCCGCGGCTGATCCGCGATCCTTATGCGATCTACGCCAAACATGTGCTGCGGCTGAAACCGCTCAACCCGCTGGTGCAAGAGCCCGACGCCCTGCTGCGCGGCATTGTGGTGCATGAGGTGTTCGAGCACTTCATCAAGGACGCCCAAGCCGATCCGTCTCTGCTGACGGCGGAGCAGCTGATCGGCAAGACGCGAGACCTGCTGGAGACCCATGTGCCCTGGCCCGTCGCCCGCATCCTGTGGCACAGCCGCATCCGCAAGATTGCCGGCGATTTCATCCTGGCCGAGCAGGAGCGCCAAGCCCGCGCCAAGCCGGTTGCTTTTGAGGCCAAGGGCAGCGCCCGGCTGGATCCGCTGGATTTCACCATCGCCTGCCGCGCCGACCGGATCGACATGGACGACCGCGGTTTCCTGCATCTCTACGACTACAAGACCGGCACCCCGCCCAGCGAGGCGCAGCAGAAGAAATTCGAAAAACAGCTGCTGATCGAGGCCGCCATGGCCGAAGAAGGCGCCTTTGACGACCTTGGCCCGGCGGAAGTGGCGCGTGCCCTGTTCATAGGATTGGGCAGTAAACTGAACGAAGTGCGCGCGCCGCTGGAGGATGAGCCCCCCGCAAAGGTCTGGGATGAGCTGCGTACTCTGATCGGAGCGTATTTCGAGCCTAACCAAGGCTATTCCAGCCGGCGTATGGTGCACCGCGACGACATCTCTGGCGATTATGACCACCTTGCGCGCTACGGCGAATGGGACCGCAGCGCCGAACCGCAACCGGAGGATCTGGCATGACAATCCGCGACGCCGCCTCCGAGGCGCAGTTCCGCGCCGCGCGTCCCGATGCATCCACCTGGCTGGCGGCGAATGCGGGCTCCGGTAAGACCAAGGTGCTGACCGACAGGGTGGCGCGGCTGCTGCTGAAGGGGGTTCAACCGCAGCACATCCTCTGCCTCACCTACACCAAGGCTGCCGCCAGCGAGATGCAGAACCGGCTGTTCAAGCGGTTGGGGGAATGGGCGATGCTGGGGGATGCGGCGCTGATCGCAGCACTCACCGAGTTGGGGGAAGTCAACACCGCAGCCGAGGATCTGGCCAAGGCCCGCACCCTGTTTGCCCGCGCCATCGAAACGCCGGGCGGGCTGAAGATCCAGACCATTCACTCCTTCTGTTCCTCGCTGCTGCGCCGCTTCCCGTTGGAGGCCGGCGTCAGCCCGCAGTTTTCCGAGATGGACGACCGCGCAGGCCAATTGCTGCGGGCGGAGATCATGGAGGACTTTGCCCAAGGCGCGCAGGCACCGCAGGTCGACGCCCTGGCGCGCCATGTCAGCGACAGCGATTTTGAAACGCTTACCGCCGCCATCTGCCAGCGCCGCGCCGATTTCGGCGAACCGCTGGGCTGGAACGGGCTGCTGGAGCTGTTCGGCCTGCCCGAAGGATTTGACGAGACCGCGCTGGAGGCACTGGTGTTCCTGGGCGGCGAGGAAGAGCTGCTGCAACGCACCCGCGAGATGCTGGGACAGGGCGGCGCGATGGATCAGAAGGCAGCAGCCAAGCTCGCCGGCATCACCAAGCCCACGCTCGCCGATCTGGACACACTGGAAGACGTCTTTCTGACCGGTGCCGGCGCCAAGGAGCCTTTCACCGCCAAAATAGACAAGTTCCCAACCAAGAAACTGCGCGAATCCCATCTGTCCCTGATGGATCAGCTGGAACCGCTGATGCGGCGGGTTGAGGATGCGCGCGGCAAACGCCTCGCCCTCACGGCCGCCCGCAAGAGCCACGACCTCCACCGCTTTGCTGCCGCCTTCCTGCCGGAATACGAGCGCCGCAAACAGCTGCGCGGCTGGCTCGACTTTGACGACCTGATCCTCAAGGCCCGCCAACTGCTGAATGACCCCGGCGTTGCCGCCTGGGTGCTCTACCGCTTGGACGGCGGTATCGACCACATCCTGGTGGACGAGGCGCAGGACACCAGCCCGGTGCAATGGGACGTGATCGAGAAGCTGGCGCAGGAATTTACCGCCGGCGAAGGCGCGCGCTCGGACGTGGAGCGGACGATCTTTGTGGTCGGCGACAAGAAGCAGTCGATCTATTCCTTCCAGGGCGCTGACCCGGATGCGTTCGACCGGATGCAGCAGGAATTCGGCAACCGGCTGGCGGAAACCGGGGCAGGGCTGCAGGATGCCTCGCTCGATTTCTCCTTCCGCTCCTCCGCGGCGATCCTGAAACTGGTGGATCTGGTGTTCCGCGACAGCCCGCGCGCAGGATTCCGCAAGGAGGCGCTGCACCGCGCCTTCAAATCCGACCTGCCGGGCAGGGTGGATCTGTGGCCGGTGGTCGGCAAGGTCGAGGATGACGAGGACCCGGACTGGACCAGTCCCGTCGACCGGCCCAGCAGCCGCCACCACACGGTGATCCTGGCCGAACGCATCGCGCGCTCGATCAAGCAGATGATTGAAACCGGCGTCACCATCCCCGAGGACGGCCCGGAGCGCGGCACCTTTCAGCGCCGCCCGGTGCAGGCCGGCGACTTCCTGATCCTGGTGCAGCGCCGCTCCGATTTGTTCTCGGAAATCATCCGCGCCTGCAAAAAGGCCGAACTGCCCATCGCCGGCGCCGACCGGCTCAAGGTCGGGGCCGAACTGGCGGTCAAGGATATCGCCGCACTACTGCGGTTTCTGGCGCTGCCGGAAGACTCCCTGTCATTGGCGGAGGCGCTGAAATCACCGCTGTTCGGCTGGACAGAGCAGGCGCTGTTCGATCTCGCGCACCGGCGGGAGGCGATGTACCTGTGGCCGGCGCTGCGCGAGCGGGCAGGGGAGTTCCCCGAAACCATGGCGGTGCTGGATGACTTGCGCGCCAATGCCGACTTCCTGCGCCCCTATGACCTGATCGAGCGCATCCTGACCCGCCATGGCGGCCGTCAGAAACTGCTGGGCCGGCTGGGGCCGGAGGCTGAGGACGGCATCAACGCGCTGCTGTCCCAGGCCCTGGCCTATGAACGGACCGATGTGCCCAGCCTCACAGGCTTCCTGGTCTGGATGCAAACCGACGATCTGGAAATCAAACGCCAGATGGGCGCGGCCGGCAACATGATCCGGGTGATGTCCGTGCATGGCTCCAAGGGGCTGGAAGCGCCGATCGTGATCCTGCCGGACACTGCAAAACGGCAGCCGCCGCGGGATGCGGAAATCATGCTGGCAAGTGGCACTCCGGTCTGGAAAATGCCCAAGGACCAGATGCCGCCCGCGATGCTGGCGGCCCGTGAAGCCGCGCAGGAGAAACTGCAAAACGAACGGCTGCGCCTGTTGTATGTGGCTCTGACCCGGGCGGAAAAATGGCTGATCGTCGCTGCCGCCGGCGAGGTGGGCGAGCAAGGTGACAGCTGGTACCGGCTGACGGAACACGCCATGCGCGACGGCGGCGCGGTGGATCTCGACGCGGAGGGCGGCACCGGCCTGCGGCTGCAGCATGGCGATTGGGACGGCCTGCCGCTGGTCGTGCCCGAAGCGCATGAAGTTGCGAAACATGAGCTGCCGGAGGTCTTCACCCGCCCGGCGAAACCCTATGCAGCGCCGGCGCCGGCGCTCAGCCCTTCCGATCTGGGCGGAGCCAAAGCGCTGCCCGGCGATCAGGGGCTCGATGAGGAGGCCGCCAAGGCCCGCGGCAGCCGGCTGCACCTGCTGCTGGAGCACCTGCCCGGACGGGCGGAAGCAGACTGGCCGCAGCTGGCACAAAACCTGCTGCAAGGAGCCGGCGACTGTGCGGAACTGCTGGCCGAAGCCGACGCTGTTCTGCAAAACACTGCCCTGGCAGATGTGTTTCACCCGGATACGCTGGCCGAAGTCCCTGTCACCGCCGACCTGAACGGTGCCCGGCTGCACGGCATCATCGACCGGCTGGTCGTCACCCCCGAAACGGTCCTTGCGGTGGATTTCAAGTCCAACGCCACCGTGCCGGCAGAGCCTGAACAATGCCCCGAGGGCCTGCTGCGGCAGATGGGGGCCTATGCCCATGCGCTGGCCCTGATCTATCCGGGCCGGACCGTTGAGACCGCGCTGCTCTGGACCCGGACTGCAACCCTGATGCCGCTTCCGCACGAGCTTGTGACTGCGGCATTGAAGCGGCAGTTGGAACCTTGACGATCGGTTAAGCCGTACCTAGGTTCCGACTCCAGTTGCCACACACTCATGGAGACATTCATATGTCCACCGTTGCCGTCACCGACGCCACTTTTGACGCCGAAGTCAAGAACTCCGATATCCCCGTTGTGGTGGATTTCTGGGCTGAGTGGTGCGGTCCCTGTAAGCAGATTGGCCCGGCTCTGGAAGAGCTGGCCGCGGAATTCGACGGCAAGGTGAAAATTGCCAAGGTCGACGTTGACAGCAACCCGAACGCCGCCGCCGCCATGGGCGTGCGCGGCATCCCGGCGCTGTTCATCTTCAAGGACGGCCAGGTGGTCTCTAACCGAGCCGGCGCTGCCCCCAAGGCCGCGCTGCAGAGCTGGATCGAAGAGTCGATCTGAGTCTGATCAAAGTACTCGATTTCGAAGGGCTGTCCCCGCGGGGACAGCCCTTCTTTAGTTTAGCGGGCTCTGGTGTAGCGGCAGGCGCCAAACTGGCTCTTTCCTTTGCCCGTCCGCCCTGCAAGGGTCCCTCCCGGAACAGATACAGGAGGCGACATGGCCAAGACACGGGTCCTGGTGGAATTCGGAATGGGCACATCGCTCAGGCGCGAAGACTACACCGAAGCCGCCCGCCGCGCGATCAGGGACGCGCTGTGGCACAATTCCGTCAACATGGCGGAACTGTTTGATTTCTCGAAAGAAGACATGATCATTGATGCCGAGATCGGAGTTCAGAGGCCGGAGGCGGTGGACAAGGGCGCGCTCTTGGAGATCTTCCCCTACGGCCGGCCCAGCATCACAGTGGTGAAAGGCGGGCTGGACGTCGAAAAGCCCCACGGCGGGCGCACGGTGATCGCCAATGCAGCGGTGGTCGTGTCCTTTGACATGGAGGCCGCGGAATGAGCGAAAAGCGCATCATCCTGGAAATGGGCACCGGCAACGACCTTTATGGCCAGGACTACACCAAGGCCGCCCGCCGCGCGGTGCAGGACGCCCTGCATCATTCGTCGATCACGCTGTTTTCCAAACTGGGACTTGATCACAGCGAAATGCGGGTGGAGGTGACCATCGGCGTGCAGCAGCCGGACGCGGTGGATTGCGATCTGGTGGCACAGGACCTGCCGCGCGGCCGGGCCAGCGTGCGCGCCGTCAAAGGCGGTTTGGATGTGGAAGATGCCGGCGCCGGCTCCCGCCATGTGGTGGCCACAGCAGCAATCGAGGCCTGGCTGCCGGATCAGGCCGGCAAATACAAAACCAGCACCCCGGAATGAACAAAGCCGCCCGTGGCAGGGCGGCTCATTCAAAGGTTCTGGTCATGGAGGATCAGAACTTGGCGATGTCGGAGCGGTCCAGGCCGATGTCTTCCAGCTGGGCATCGGTCAGCTGTGCCAGAACCTTGCGGGTTTCGCGGGCCTCATACCATTCTACGATGGTGTTCTTGACGTTGGCCATTGCGTCGACCACGCGGAGAACGGTGACTGCTCCGAGCGGCGCATGAATGTTTGCGGTCGTCATTTGCGCATATCCTTCTGAGAAACAGCCGACCCTGTGCCGGTTGTGAGCCTCATTTAGGATGCGGTGCCGAGTCCCGCAATTGCCGGTTCGACAGCCCCGATCTGCAATTTCTGCATAGCAGAAAACTGGGGAGCAGATGCTCCACGACCGTTGATCCCCGCCGCTCTCTTGTGCCGGCGGGGGGATGGTTCCATATAGGGGGCAACCAAACGGAGACTTACATGGCAGACGATAAATTTCCTGGCTGGCACGGCACCACTATCATCGGTGTTAAGAAGGGCGGCCAGGTGGTTATTGCCGGCGACGGCCAGGTTTCGCTGGGGCAGACCGTGATCAAGGGCACCGCCCGCAAGGTGCGCCGCCTGTCACCCGGCGGTTTCGATGTGTTGGCGGGTTTTGCCGGCTCGACCGCTGACGCGTTTACCCTGCTGGAACGGCTGGAGGCCAAGCTGGAAGCCACGCCCGGCCAGCTGGCGCGGGCCAGTGTCGAGCTGGCCAAGGACTGGCGCACCGACAAATACCTGCAGAAGCTGGAGGCAATGCTGATCGTCACCGACGGCAAGGACATGTTCGTGATTACCGGCGCCGGCGACGTGCTGGAACCGGAACATAATGTGGCAGCCATTGGTTCCGGCGGCAATTACGCGCTGGCAGCTGCCCGCGGGCTGATGGACAGCGACAGGTCTGCCGAAACAGTGGCACGGGACGCCATGGCCATCGCCGCCGATATCTGTGTTTACACAAATGGAAACCTGACCGTCGAAACCATCGGCGGCTAAGATTTTCGGATAAAATTCTTAGCAAGACTTTCAGCTGAAAGTTTTGTCCCCGGGAAAGGACTGACATGACCGATCTGACCCCCCGCGAAATCGTCTCGGAGCTGGACCGTTTCATTATCGGCCAGAAAGAGGCCAAGCGCGCCGTGGCCGTTGCCCTGCGCAGCCGCTGGCGGCGTAAGCAGCTGGATGACGATCTGCGCGATGAGGTGTACCCGAAGAACATCCTGATGATCGGCCCCACCGGCGTCGGCAAGACCGAGATCTCCCGCCGCCTGGCCAAGCTGGCCCGTGCGCCCTTCATCAAGGTGGAAGCCACCAAATTTACCGAGGTCGGCTATGTCGGCCGGGACGTGGAGCAGATCATCCGCGATCTGGTCGACAGCGCCATTGCTCAGACCCGCGAATACATGCGCGAGGATGTGAAGGCCAGCGCCCACAAGGCGGCCGAGGATCGTGTGCTGGAAGCCATCGCCGGCAGCGACGCCCGCGAGGCCACCCGCGAGATGTTCCGCAAGAAGCTGAAGGCGGGGGAGCTGGACGATACCGTGATCGAGCTGGATGTGGCCGACACCTCCAACCCGATGGGCATGTTCGAAATTCCCGGCCAGCCAGGCGGCGGCAATATGGGGATGCTGAACCTCGGCGATCTGTTCGGCAAGGCGATGGGCGGGCGCACCACCCGCAAGAAACTGACCGTTGCCGAGAGCTATGAGGTGCTGATCGGCGAGGAGGCAGACAAGCTGCTGGATGATGAGACGGTAACCCGCACTGCTCTGGAGTCGGTGGAGCAGAACGGCATTGTCTTCCTTGATGAGATCGACAAAGTCTGCGCGCGCCAGGAAACCCGCGGCGGCGATGTCAGCCGCGAAGGCGTGCAGCGCGACCTGCTGCCGCTGATCGAAGGCACCACCGTCAGCACCAAGCACGGGCCGGTCAAGACAGACCATATCCTGTTCATCGCCTCCGGCGCCTTCCACATTGCCAAACCGTCGGACCTGCTGCCCGAACTGCAGGGCCGTCTGCCGATCCGGGTGAACCTGCGGGCGCTGACCGAAGAGGACTTCGTGCGTATCCTGACCGAGACCGACAACGCGCTGACGCGGCAGTACACTGCGCTGATGGGCACCGAAGAGGTTGCTGTCACCTTTACCGAAGACGGGATCGCGGCCCTGGCCAAGATCGCGGCCGAAGTGAACCAGACGGTGGAAAACATCGGCGCCCGGCGGCTTTATACGGTGATGGAGCGGGTGTTCGAGGAGCTGTCCTTTACCGCGCCGGATCGTTCGGGTGAGGCGGTGACCGTGGATGCGGCCTTTGTGACGAAAAACCTGGGTGAGCTTGGACGCTCAGCCGATCTTAGCCGTTACGTGCTTTAACCCGTCAGCACGGATTGCAACCACTGGACATTGGCGGCAGGTGCAGTAGCCTGCCGCCAGTTCATTGAGGTGGGACGATATGCAAAGGCTGCGCCTGATTTGCGGTGTGATGCTGGTGTTTCTGGCAGCCTGCACTGACCGGTCCTATTCTCCCACCTTTCCTGCGGCCCTGAACGTGGGCACCCCCAAAACCGTCTTTGCCGCCACCAACCGCGATCAGCTGCCGGATGGCACCTTTGGCGCGGAGCGGGCAGAGGGGTACAGCCTGCTTGAACTTACCGTTTCAATTCCGCCGGAACATACGCCTGGTTCGTTGAAGTTCGGCTATAGAAACCCGGATCCTGTCACTGAGTTCACCATGGCAGGGCGGAAGACATTTGAAAGCGATGCCGCCTTTGGCGCACGGCTGCAGCAGGAACTGGCCAAGTTCCCGCCGAAGGAACGCGACATCACGGTGTTCGTGCATGGCTTCAACTCCACCCAGGCCGAGACCGCATTCAGGGCGGCCCAGCTGACCCATGACATCGACGTTCCCGGCGCCACGGTCATCTATTCCTGGCCTAGCAAGGGACAGCCGCTGGGCTATGCCTATGACGGCGACAGCGTTCTGTTCGCCCGCGACGGGCTGGAGCAGCTGCTGCGCAAGCTGCGTGTCGCCGGTGCAGGCCGGGTGGTAGTTGTCGCGCATTCCATGGGCGGACTGCTGACAATGGAGGCACTGCGCCAGATTGAAATCCAGAAACCGGGGTGGACCTCCAGGAACCTGGGCGGCGTGGTTCTGATGTCGCCGGATCTGGATATCGACGTGTTCAAAACCCAGATGCGCCGTTTCCGAAAGGTGCCTCAGCCCTTCGTGATCTTCGTTTCACGCAAAGACAATGTTCTGACGCTGTCCCAGCGCCTGCGCGGGCTGGACGGGCGCGAGCGGCTCGGCAATCTGAATAATATCGAAGAGCTCAGCAGCTTGCCGGTCGAAATCATCGACACCACCGCTTTTGCCGACGAAGCAGAGTCACAGCACTTTGTAACTGCAACCTCGCCGGCGCTGCTGGCCCTGCTGAACGGTGCGCGGGAAACTGCGGACACCTTTGCCGACGACCCGGAGCGTTTGCGGAGCGTTTTGCCAGGTCAGATTGTCATTCGGGAGAATGCCATCAAGGTCGCGCTGTCGGGCAGGCCTGCGGACAACAGGTAACGAGCAGGCCCTCAGCGGTTGCGCCGCAAGTAGACGTAATAGGCGCCCTCGCCGCCGTGGCTGATGTGTGCAGGCGTGATCTGCAGCACTGCTTGCGCCAAGGGCGGCAGCGACAGCCAATGCGGAACCTTGTGGCGCAGCACCCCGCGCGGAACCGGCATCGGGCCCGGCTCGTCACGGTCTTTGCCCTTGCCGGTCACCACCAGCACCAGCCGTTTGCCGGAGGCCTGCGCCGAAAGGATGAACCGGGTGAGGGCAGGGTGCGCGGTATCAATGCGCATCCCGTGCAGATCCAGCTTGCCTTCCGGCTTCAGCTTGCCGCGCTTCATCCGGCGGAAAGCCTTTTCGTCCATCTGCAGCGGATCACTGGCCAGGCTGCGGGCAATCGAAGGCTTCAGGTCATGCTTCACCAGCTTAGGTTTGGCCCGGCTGCCTAGCTCGAACGGGTCCATTCTCGGCTCTGGCTGCTTGACCGGCTTGGGTTTCGGCAGCGGCGGAGCAGGCGGCGATGAATGGGCACCCGGGTGCAAACGCTCCGTGTGCTTTACGACCTTGTGCCAGAGGTCGATCTCATCGCCTGTCAGTTTCCGCCGTGTCATTCAAAGATCTTCCGGCAGCATCGCATAGGCACGCTGGATCGGCAGCAGCACCACCATCCGGCCCGGGTCTTTCATGGTTCCCGCAGTCTCGCCGGCCTTGTCACCGGTTCCGACAAAGATATCGGCCCGTTGTGCGCCCTTGATGGCAGAGCCGGTGTCCTGCGCCACCATAAGCCTGCGCAGCGGCATGTGGCCGTCCTTTTCTACCCAGACCGGCGCGCCCAGCGGGGTATAGGCGGGATCGGCGGCAATAGTGCGCATCGGCGTGACCGAGCGGTTCATGGCGCCAAGCGGGCCCTTGGAGGCCGCTACTTTGCGCACCTCCCGGAAGAACACATAGGACGGGTTGTGAAACAGCAGTTCCTTGCCGTCCACGGGATTGCGCCGGACCCATGACTTGATGACCTGGGCGCTGACCTGATGGGCATTGTAGACGCCACGGCGCACCAGTTCCTTGCCGATGGATTTATAGGGATGGCCGTTGGCGCCGCCATAGCCGACGCGGATGGTGGAGCCATCCGGCAGGCGGATCCGGCCGGACCCCTGGATCTGCAGAAAGAACAGCTCCACGGGATCATCCACCCAGGCGATTTCCAGCCCGCGGCCCTGCATCACATCACCGCTCAGGATATCACGGCGCGGCAGCCACTGATCGGTGCGGCGGGCCTCAGGCGGCATCTTGTAAACCGGGTAGCGGAAGCGGCTGCTTCGGTAGCGGGAGCCGTCCAGCTCCGGCTCAAAATAGCCGGTGAACAAGGCAGGGTTGCCGTCCTCGATCAGCACCGGGCGGAAGAACAGCTCAAAAAACGCCCTTGCCCCTTCCGGCGGCTGCGACTGTGCCGCCCTGCACAAAGCGGACCAGTCAGGGTCCCTGAGGTCCTTGCAAGTGCCCAGAAACACCTTAAGCGCCTGAGCATGGTCGTCCTGTGCCCAGCCGTCGAGCTGTTCAAAGTCCAGGATGCTGGACACGGTCTCGGAGTGCGCCCCGGAGGCGGTCATCGCGGCACCTGCAATTGCAGCCGCCCCAAGTGCCCCCCGAAGCGCCGCAATCATGCGTCCGTCGCAACCAGCTGCCAGTTGGGGTCGTCGCTGCCCATGTTGCGGGCAAAGACCCAAGTGTCTTTTTGGCGTTTTATCGCCTTGGGGTCGCCCTCAACGATGTCGCCGCCGCGGTCGCGGACCACAGATGTCATTTCGGCGACAAAACGCATGGTGATTTCTGCGCGCCCGGTCTGCAGATCGAACTGCGCGTCCTGCAGGGTGGTTTCCCGCACGCCGATGAAGTCGGCCTCAATTTTGTAACCCTTGTCCTCGCGCTGCGCGACGGCATCGACGAAGCTGTCGAACACATCTTCGGCCAGGAACGGCTGGATGTCGTCCAGGTTGCCGTGCTCAAATCCCATCAGGATCATCTCATAGGCGCCGCGCGCGCCCTGAACGAAGTCCTGAACCTGGAAGGACGGCTCTGCCCGCTTCATTGCCGCCAGCGCCTGAGCCTGCTGGCTGCCTTCCGCCACATAATCGGTGATATCACGGTCCGGGCCGCCCTCGATCACCTCCAGATCCGGGCGGCGGCCCCGGGCTTCGGATTGCGGCAGCGGCGGCTTTTCAAAGCCTTCGCGCGTTCCGAGCACGCTTTTCAAGCGCAAGATCAGAAACACAGCAATACCGGCCAGAACCAAAAGCTGAATCACAGGCGACTCCATGGATACCTCATGCTAGGCGTTCGTGCTTTGTTTGAAACCAAAGCGGTCACGTCTTATGTAGGTGACGGGCGGGGGCAAGTCTACCGCCCGGGTGTATGATCTCAAGGAAACCCCCAATGTATCTCTTCGTGGCCTTTCTGATGGTTCCCATCATTGAAATCGCTCTGTTTATTCAAGTTGGCGGCGCCATCGGCCTGTGGCCGACCCTAGCCATTGTGGTTCTGACTGCGGTTCTGGGGACCTGGCTGGTGAAAACCCAGGGGCGTTTGGCAATGGGGCAGCTGAGATCCTCGTTCGAGCAACTGTCTGACCCGGCAGAGCCTTTGGCCCATGGCGCCATGATCTTGGTGGCCGGCGCGCTGCTGTTGACCCCGGGCTTCTTTACCGATGCCGTCGGTTTTGCTCTGCTGATGCCGCCGGTGCGGCTGGCGGTTTACCGCTACCTGCGCGCCCGTGTCACAGTCGCGAAGTTCCAGATGGGACCCGGCAGCATGCAGGGCCGCCACTATCCCGGAGCGGCCGGCCGGCCTGATGACATCATTGATGGCGATTACGAAGATGTGACACCAGCAGACCGGCGCGGCGGCCCGTCAGGCTGGGTTGACGGTCCCCGTTGAGGAACCCGGACCAAGCTGGTAAGCACGGTCCAAAGCATATTTTCAGGAGTATCTAAATGGCCGAAAACGGCGAAGCCCAGCAGCAGCCGCAAGTCCAGATGAACATTCTGGGCCAGTTCATCCGCGACATGTCGTTTGAAAACGTGATGGCGCAGAAAGGCACCGGCGGCGAGGTTCAGCCCGACGTCAGCGTGCAGGTGAACCTGGATGCGAAGAAGCGCTCGGCCGAGAACCAGTACGAGGTTGTCACCAAGCTGACTGTCGAGTCCAAGAACAAGGAAGCCGGCAACGTCCTGTTCGTGCTGGAGCTGGAATATGTCGGCGTGTTCAACATCGTTGGTGTTCCGGAAGACCAGCTGCACCCGTTCCTGCTGATCGAATGCCCGCGCATGACCTTCCCGTTCCTGCGCCGCATCGTGTCCGACGTGACCCGCGACGGTGGTTTCCCGCCGCTGAACCTGGACAACATCGACTTTGTCGCAATCTACCGCAACGAACTGGCCCGCCGCCAGCAAGAGGCCGCGGCCGCGCCGACGCCGCAGTAAGATTGCTGACCTAGGAACCAGAAAACGCCGCTGAACTTCAGCGGCGTTCTTCTTTTGGCCGGTTATCCTGGATCAGGATACCTTCCACAAAGCTTCATCACCCAGCTTGGCCACAAACGCCTCATGCGTGGCCAATTCGTCTGCTGTGATCCGCGCGGGCAGGGGAGTTGCACGCGGCACCGGGCGCCAGTCATCCTCAACCTGCGAGGAACTTGAGGAGGATTGTGTGGACAAGCCGAAATCCGGCTGCCGGCCGCCGATCAGCTCCAGATAAACATCAGCCAGGATTTCAGAGTCGAGCAGCGCCCCGTGCAGGGTCCGGTTGGTGTTGTCGATATTGAAGCGGCGGCACAGCGCATCCAGTGTCGCCGGCGAGCCCGGGAACCGCTGCCGCGCCATTGCCAGCGTGTCGAGCGCCTGATCCATCGGGAGTTTCGGCAGCCCCATCCAGTCCAGTTCCGCATTCAGGAACTTCATGTCAAAGCTGGCATTGTGGATGACCAATTTTGAATCTTGCACGAAATCCAAGAACTTTTGCCCCACTTTGGCAAAGACCGGCTTGTCCCGCAGCGTTACTGCGCCCGGTTCAGGCTTTTGCGGAGGCTCCAGAAGGTCAGGCCCGATACCGTGGACGCCAAAAGCCTCAGCCGGCATCGAGCGTTCCGGGTTGATATACTCGTGGAACGTCTTACCGGTCGGCATGTGGTTATACAGTTCCACCGCACCGATCTCGACAATCCGGTCGCCGGAGAACGGATCAAACCCGGTGGTCTCGGTATCAAGAACGATTTCACGCATGGCTCAGTTTGCTCCTGATATCTGCGAGGATCTCTGCCACTTGCACCGCGGCATGTTCGAGCGTGTCTGTTTCGATCACATAGTCGGCGCGGGCGATCTTCTCCTCAATCGGCATCTGTTTTTGCAGGATATGCCGGAACTGCTCAACCGTCATTGTGCCGCGGGCAAGAACCCGCTCTTGCTGGGTCTTTGCATCCACCGTGACGCAGGCCACGGCGTCCATTTCAGCGTTGCCGCCGGTTTCAAACAGCAGCGGTATATCAAAGACCAGGATATCGCTCTGCGCCTGCCCCCGGAACTCAGCACGGTCCTGCGCAACAAGCGGATGCACGATCGCTTCGATCTGCTTCAAGGCCTGCGGATTTGCACCGATGATCCGTTTCAGCGCAGCGCGGCAGACTTCTCCGTCCTCGATGGCGTCCGGAAATACGGCCGCCATCGGCTGAACGGCGGCTCCGCCTTTGCCGTAGAGACGATGAACGGCAGCATCCGCGTCCCAAACCGCGCAGCCTTGATCGGCAAACAGCTTTGCCGTCGTGCTCTTACCCATGCCAATAGAGCCCGTGAGGCCGAGGCTGAAACTCATCCGAGCACCGCCGCCCGGGTGGCATCGTCAACTTCGGGGCGGTGGCCGAACCAGCGTTCAAAACCCGGTACCGCCTGGTGCAGCAGCATGCCCAGCCCGTCGACCACGGTGCAGCCGGCTTCCTCAGCCGTTTGCAGCAGGCCGGTTTTCAGCGGTGCATAGATCAGGTCTGTCACGACGGCATCAGACTGCAGGCCGTCCAGCGGCACCCGCAGCCGCGGTTTGCCCACCATACCCAGAGAGGTCGTGTTCACAATCAGCTTGCCTTCCTCAATGGCGTTGCCGGCCTGCAGCCATTCCACGACCTGGATCCGGTTGCCGAAGTCCTTCTGCAGCTGATCCGCCCGCTCGCGCGTGCGGTTGCTCAGCAGGATCTCCGGCACCCCGGCCTCTATCAGCGAGGCGACCACTGCGCGGCAGGCGCCGCCTGCCCCCAGCACGACCGCCGCCCCGGATTGCGGATCCCAATCCGGGGCGCCCTGATGCAGGTTGGTGATAAAGCCGTACCCGTCTGTATTGTCCGCCAGGATCGTTCCGTCCTCGCGGAATATCAGGGTATTCGCCGCACCGATCAGTTTCGCCCGGTCGGTGACTGTGTCGGCAATCTCCATCACCGCCTCTTTGTGCGGGATGGTAACATTGGCGCCAACGAACCCCATTTTCGGCATCATCCGGATGGTCTCTGCCAAGTCCTCGGGCCCCACATGCATGGGGACATAATGCCCGGCGATGCCATGCGTTTTCAGCCAGTATCCATGCAGCTTCGGCGATTTCGAATGCGCAACCGGACAGCCGATCACGCCGGCGAGCGGGATTCTTGCTTCTGTCATTGCTCGATTACCCCTTGCAGACCCAGGTAACTGATAAGCTCCATCAGCGGCAATCCCAAGACATTAAAGTAACTGCCCTCGATGGAGGCGAACAGCCGCACACCTTCTTCCTCCAGCTTATACGCCCCCACCGCATGGCGGATGCTGTCCCAGTTGCGGCTGACATAGTCTTCCAGATAAGCATCCGAGCATCTGCGCATCACCAGCCGGACCTGTCCGACATGGCGCCAGACCGGCTCACTATCCCGATAGATCACGGCGGCCGACAACAGCATGTGCCGCTTGCCCCGCATCTCTTTCAGCTGGGCCAGCGCAACCTCTTCATTTGCCGGCTTGGAGAGAAGTTTTCCTTCAAAATCAAGAACCTGATCGCAACCAAGCACAATCCGTCCCGGATGTTTGCTGCTGATCTTTCGCGCCTTGGCTTCTGCCAGCGCATCGGCGATGTCTCTGGGCGGCGCTTCTTCTGCCAGCAGCGCGGCCTTGATCGCCTGCTCATCCAGACGCGGGACATCCGTTTCGAATTTGATCCCGGCCTGGCGCAGCAGATGCGCCCGGATTTCGGAACCAGAAGCCAGCACTATGTGGGCAGTCATGTGGAAAACCCCGTGGGAAAGAAGCAGACGGTTTCAGGACGTTTTGTATGGTTTTCCGCGCTCAAGTAAAGACTCCAGGGGTTGACGCAAATTCCGGGATTCAGCCCGCTGAGTCGTCCTTTGTGAGTCAGGATAACTTTGAATCCGTGGATATGCCGGCTCTCCCCGGATCATCCCGCTGTTATCCCCAGGCACGGGAAAGTAAAGACATCCTTAACACACCTTATTTTCCTGGCGCCGGCGTGAAAACCAGGACTCCTGTCCGTTCCGCGCTGGAATCTTATCCCTGCTGGGGATAAGCGGGGGAGGATTCACTTATCCACTGGAATCCACGCACACTACAAAAACATCATCCTTCTAATATTCATTTATTTATTAGGGTGATCAGATCTGACCGGGGAGAACTGCCCATGGACCTGAGCGATGTGATGTTCACGCTCTACCCATATGCCAAGTCGCTGCACATCATGGCCGTGTTCAGCTGGATGGCGGGTCTTTTCTATCTCCCCCGACTGTTCGTTTATCACGTGGAGCAGGCTGAGAATGTGGAGGAAGCAGTCCCGATCTTCCTCACCATGGAAGAGAAGCTCCTGAGGATCATTATGCGCCCTGCCATGTATGTATCCTGGGCCGCAGGGCTGTTTATCGTGCTGACGCCAGGGATCGTCGACTGGAGCTATCTCTGGCCCTGGACCAAGGGCGTGTCGGTGATTGCCATGACTTGGTTCCACCATTGGCTTCTGTTCCGCTACCGGGATTTCAAGGAAGGGCGGAACAGGCTGATAGGCAGGCAGTTCAGGCTGATGAACGAGGTGCCCACTGTGCTGATGCTGGTGATCGTGGTTTCCGTTATCTTTAAATTCTAGCGCAGAGGCGCTGAAACAGGCCCAGCAGCGCCGGAACGCTTGCAGCCGGCGTTTGACTCATCTGAAACGAGTCCCTATGTATGGGCTCCAGCGGGCCCGTCCGGGCAGCCGTGTTTTCCAAACCTGTCGTGTGACCGACCCCCGGCGAAGCGGGGAGTAGAGGCCGTATCTATATGACCGTGCAATCCCTGAATCTGTCCGATCTCAAGGCGAAAAGCCCCAAAGCGCTGCTGGCGATGGCCGAGGAGCTGGAGATCGAAAACGCCTCGACCATGCGCAAGGGCGAGATGATGTTCCAGATCCTGCGGGAACGCGCGGATGAAGGCTGGGACATCGGCGGTGACGGCGTTCTGGAAGTGCTGCAGGACGGCTTTGGCTTCCTGCGCTCGCCCGAGGCAAACTACCTGCCCGGTCCGGACGACATCTATGTCTCGCCGGACATGATCCGCCAGTACTCCCTGCGCACCGGCGACACGGTGGAGGGCCAGATCAAGGCGCCGCTGGAGACGGAACGCTACTTCGCGCTGACCAACGTCACCATGATCAACTTCGAAGAGCCGGAAAAGGCCCGCCACAAGATCGCCTTTGACAACCTGACCCCGCTCTACCCGGATGAGCGCCTGAAGATGGAGATCGAGGATCCCACCATCAAGGACCGTTCCGCCCGGGTGATCGACCTGGTTGCGCCGATCGGTAAAGGCCAGCGTTCGCTGATCGTGGCGCCGCCGCGAACCGGTAAAACGGTGATCCTGCAAAACATCGCGCATTCGATTGAGAAGAACCACCCGGAGTGCTACCTGATTGTTCTGCTGATCGACGAACGCCCGGAAGAGGTGACCGACATGCAGCGCTCTGTGAAGGGCGAGGTAGTCTCCTCCACCTTCGACGAGCCGGCGACCCGCCACGTTGCGGTGTCGGAAATGGTCATCGAAAAGGCCAAGCGTCTTGTTGAGCATAAACGAGATGTTGTGATTCTTCTTGATTCGATCACAAGACTTGGTAGGGCCTTCAACACCGTCGTGCCGTCTTCCGGTAAAGTTCTGACCGGTGGTGTCGACGCAAACGCTCTGCAGCGGCCGAAACGCTTCTTTGGTGCGGCCCGGAATATCGAAGAAGGCGGCTCGCTCACCATCATCGCCACCGCGCTGATCGACACTGGCAGCCGGATGGACGAGGTGATCTTTGAAGAATTCAAAGGCACCGGTAACTCGGAAATCGTGCTGGACCGCAAGATCGCCGACAAGCGCGTGTTCCCGGCCATCGACATTCTCAAATCCGGCACCCGGAAAGAGGATCTGCTGGTCGACAAGGGAGATCTGGCCAAGACCTTCGTGCTGCGCCGGATCCTGAACCCGATGGGCACCACCGATGCGATCGAATTCCTGCTGTCCAAGCTGAAGCAGACCAAGTCAAATTCCGAGTTCTTCGACTCGATGAATACCTAACCCGGGCCGGCGAGAGAGAAAGGCCACCCCATGGACACGATCTTTGCGCTGGCCTCCGCACAGGGGAAGGCCGGGGTTGCGGTGATCCGCGTCTCCGGGCCGTTGGCGCTTGCCGCCGGCTCTCGGCTTTGCGGCGGGGATTTGCCGGCGCGGGGCACCAGCCTGCGAATCCTGCAGGACGAATCAGGCGGGCGCCTGGATGAGGCGCTAGTCCTGAGCTTTACCGCGCCGAACAGCTTTACTGGTGAAAATACTGTTGAATTTCAAACGCATGGTAGCACAGCAGTGGTCTCTGCCGTGCTTGATTCACTAGGCCGAATCGATGGGCTGCGGATGGCTGAACCGGGTGAGTTCACCCGCAGGGCGCTGGAAAACGGCAATCTCGACCTGGCTCAGGTCGAGGGTCTTGCCGATCTGATTGATGCCGAGACTGAGGCGCAGCGCAAACAGGCACAGGTCATTCTCGCCGGCGGGCTGGGGCAGCTGGCGGAAACCTGGCGGGCCAAGCTGATCCGCGCTGCGTCGCTGATCGAAGTGACCATCGACTTCGCCGACGAAGAAGTTCCGGTTGACGTCACCCCCGAGGTTTCGGCACTGCTGGCGGATGTTCAGGCCGGCCTGGAAAAGGAGACCGCCGGCGTGAGGATAGCCGAGCGGATCCGCAGCGGCTTTGAGGTGGCAATTGTCGGCGCTCCGAATGTCGGCAAGTCTACGCTGCTGAACGCGCTGGCCGGCCGGGAAGCGGCGATCACATCTGAGTACGCCGGCACCACCCGCGATATTATCGAAGTTCGCATGGACCTTGGCGGACTGCCCGTTACCTTGCTCGATACCGCCGGCTTGCGCGATACCGATGACCACGTCGAAGGGATCGGCATCGCTCTGGCGCGGAAGCGGGCGGAAGATGCAGACCTGCGTGTTTTTCTGGCGGAAGAGGATGAAGTCCTGGATGTTGAGATGCAGCAGGGCGACATCCGGTTCCTTCCCAAGGCGGACTTGCGCGATGACGCGGGTAATGCCATCTCCGGCCGGTCGGGGCAGGGGGTTGACCGGCTGGTTGATCATGTTTCGAAGGTCTTGCAGACACGGTCGGCCCAAGCTGGTATTGCAACGCGCGCACGGCACCGCGACGCGATGTTGTCGGCGTTGGCCAGTCTGGCCGACGCGCAGGATATCCTGCAGCGCGGGCCGGAATATTATGATATAGCAGCCGAGGAAATGCGCTCGGCCATTCGAGCACTGGAAATGCTGGTGGGGCGGATCGGAGTGGAGAATCTCCTGGATGAGATTTTTTCGAGTTTCTGCCTAGGGAAATGAAGGAGTGTTTCACGTGAAACATTCAGCATATGACGTGATTGTTGTCGGCGGTGGCCACGCCGGCACCGAGGCCGCACATGCCGCGGCCAGGATGGGGGTCCGCACCGCTTTGGTGACGCTGAATCGCAGTGGCATTGGTGTAATGTCCTGCAACCCTGCAATTGGCGGGCTCGGAAAAGGTCACCTTGTCCGGGAGATCGACGCGCTCGACGGTGTCATGGGGCGGGTTGCCGACCTCTCCGGCATTCAGTTCCGTTTGCTGAATCGCCGCAAGGGGCCGGCTGTACAGGGGCCACGGGCGCAGTCGGACAGGGCGATCTACCGTCGCGAGATGCTAAGGCTGACGGAAGCCCAGGAGAACCTGGATATTGTCGAAGGCGAGGTCACTGATTTCCTCATGGACGGGCAGGCTGTCGCCGGCGTGATCCTGGCGGATGGCAGCGAAATCCCAAGCAAATCGGTCATTCTAACCTCCGGAACCTTCCTGCGCGGGGTCATTCATATTGGTGACGTCTCCAAGCCAGGCGGGCGGATGGGCGATAAGCCGTCGGTCAAACTCGCGGAACGGCTTGACAGTTTCGGGCTGCCGCTGGGCCGGCTCAAGACCGGCACGCCACCGCGTCTGGATGGGCGGACTATCAACTGGGACATTCTGGATGCTCAGCCAGGCGACGATGACCCGGTCTTCTTCTCCTTCCTGACAAAATCTTTGAGCGCAAAGCAGGTGTCCTGCGGGATTACCCATACCAACTCACGGACCCACGAGATCATCCAGAAAAATTTGGAACGGTCAGCAATGTACGGCGGCCATATCGAAGGCGTCGGACCGCGCTACTGCCCATCGATCGAAGATAAGATCGTCCGTTTTGCCGACAAGGAATCACATCAGATCTTCCTGGAGCCTGAGGGCGTAACGGATCATACGGTCTATCCCAATGGCATTTCCACCAGCCTGCCGCAGGATGTGCAGGAAGCTTATGTGCATTCTATCCGCGGGCTTGAGCAGGCTGTCATCCTTCAGCCGGGATATGCCATTGAGTACGACTATGTCGACCCCAGGGCTCTGACGCTGGAGTTGAAGCTCAAGGACGTGCCCGGGCTTTATCTAGCCGGTCAGATCAACGGGACTACCGGTTACGAGGAAGCCGCAGCCCAGGGAATGGTTGCCGGCCTGAACGCGGCGCGTGCTTCTCTTGGAGAGGGGCCGGTCAGTTTCAGCCGATCGAACAGCTATATCGGCGTGATGATCGACGACCTGACCACAAACGGTGTGGCTGAACCCTACCGGATGTTTACGTCGCGGGCGGAATTCCGGCTGTCCTTGCGGGCTGATAATGCGGACCAAAGATTGACACCGCTGGCCGTCGAAATCGGTTGTGCCGGCGATGAGCGGAAGGTGGCGTTTCTGGAGAAAAGCGAACGCTTGGAGGAGGCCCGGTCTGTGCTGGAAGCCAAAAGCTTTACTCCAAAACAGGTCGCTGAAGCCGGTATCCGGGTCAACCAGGATGGCAACCGGCGGACGGGGCTGGATATTCTTGCCTTCCCCGATGTCGTGTTCGAGGATGTCGTGCCCTTGATGCCGGAACTGGCCGGTGTTGAAACGGACATCCGCCGGCAGGCCGAACGAGACGCGCTTTATGCTAATTACATTGCCCGGCAGGAGCGGGAGATCTCGGCGATGAAGCGGGATGAAGGGTATGTGATCCCGGCGGGCTTTGTTTTTGACGGGATTGAAGGCCTTTCCAAGGAGTTGCAGCAGAAGCTGTCCCGTGCACGTCCGGAATCTCTGGCGCAGGCGGCCAGAATTGACGGGATGACGCCGGCAGCGCTTGCGTTGCTGCTCGCTCGGCTGCGCCGGGATCAGGCACGTCAGGACAAGTCTGCATGACCGAGAATAATATTCTGGAAGACCTCAATGTTTCACGTGAAACATTGAAACGGTTGGAGACCTTTGAACAGGTCATTCTGAAGTGGAACCCCAAGATCAACTTGGTTTCCAAGTCCAGCCTGCAGCAACTTTGGACGCGGCATATCGCGGATTCCGTTCAAGTTTTCCGCTGCGCCGACACTCCTGACCACTGGGTGGATATCGGAAGCGGTGGCGGCTTTCCTGGACTGATTATCGCGATCCTGGCGGCCGAAGAAGCTCCAGACATGAAAATCACCCTGATTGAAAGCGATCAGCGTAAGTCGGCGTTCCTTCGCACGGCCGCCCGGGAATGCGGTGCCAGGGTTTCGGTGATTTCCAAACGAATTGAGCAGGCCGAGCCTCAGCACGCAGATGTATTGTCGGCGCGGGCGCTGGCGGATCTATCCCTTCTCTTGGAATTTGCGGAGCGGCATCTGGGTGCCGGCGGCACCGCACTCTTCCCCAAGGGGGAGAGTTGGAAAAAAGAAGTGGATAACGCGCGGCAGCGATGGCGGTTCGATGCGGAACCGGTTAGAAGTTTGACAGAACAAGAAGCAGTAATCCTGGAAATAAGGGGAGTGGCACGTGTCTGATTATTCCCGCCCGGAGGGGCCTCGTATTATCGCGGTCGCAAATCAAAAAGGCGGGGTAGGGAAGACAACAACAGCCATAAACCTTGCGGCGGCGTTGGTGGAGTGTGGCCTTAGGGTGCTCGTTGTTGACCTTGATCCGCAGGGTAATGCTTCAACTGGGCTGGGAATTGAGCCATCCGACCGGGAACTGACAAGCTACGATCTTTTAGTCGAGGATGCCGCCCTGGGAGATGTGATCCGTCAGACCGAGGTCGAAGACCTGTGTATCATCCCGGCGACGGTAGATCTCAGCTCCGCAGATATCGAGCTTTTTACCAATGAAAAGCGTAGTTTCCTGCTGCATGACGCGCTTCGCCAGACGGCTATGGATGACTATGATTGGGACTATGTGCTGATCGATTGCCCGCCTTCGCTGAACTTGTTGACGGTCAACGCGATGGTTGCGGCCCATTCGGTCCTGATTCCGCTGCAAAGCGAATTCTTTGCGCTGGAAGGCGTGACGCAATTGATGCTGACGATTCGGGAAGTGCGTCAGTCGGCGAATCCGAACCTGAGGATCGAGGGTATCGTCCTGACCATGTTCGACCGGCGCAACAACCTGTCGCAGCAAGTCGAGCAGGACGCCCGCGACAATCTGGGTGATTTGGTGTTCCAGACGAAGATTCCGCGCAATGTCCGGGTGAGCGAAGCGCCGTCCTATGCGCTGCCCGTATTGAACTATGATACCAATTCGCTGGGCGCGCAGGCCTACCGCGCTCTGGCGGAAGAACTCCTCAATAAACATCACAAGATAGCGGCCTAAATGCAGAACAAGAACCGGAGGCAACCATGGCAGATAAAAAGACGAAACCGCGCGGGCTGGGCCGGGGATTGTCGGCGTTGATGGCAGATGTGAACCCTGCACCGGTGAGCACCCAGACGGAAGCTCCCCGGAATGCAGAAGTGCTGGTGCCGATCGAAAAGATCGTTGCCAACCCGAACCAGCCCCGCCGGCAGTTCTTGCAGGAAGACCTGGATGACCTGACCGCGTCTATCAAGGAAAAGGGCGTTCTGCAGCCTCTGATCGTGCGACCGAAGGCCGGCGGTGTTTACGAAATCGTGGCCGGCGAACGCCGCTGGCGTGCTTCGCAAGCGGCGCAGCTGCATGAAGTTCCGGTCCTGATCCGCGAGTATTCGGACCTTGAGATGATGGAAGTTGCCATCATCGAAAACATCCAGCGTTCGGATCTGAACGCGATGGAAGAGGCGCAGAGCTACAAGCAGCTGATGGAGAAGTTCGGCCACACCCAGGAAAAGATGGCGGAGGCGCTTGGGAAAAGCCGCAGCCATATTGCCAACTTGGTGCGATTGCTGCACCTGCCTGAGGATGTTCAGATACTTGTGCAGGAGCGCAAGTTGTCGGCAGGGCACGCCCGGGCGCTGATCACCTCGGATAATGCTTCTGACCTGGCGCGGAAAATTGTGAAGGGCGGGCTGTCGGTTCGCGCGACCGAAGCCTTGGTTAAAAAGGACGCCGCCGGGATCCGTCCCGCGCCGGCCAAGAAGGCAAAGCCAGGCGGGGAGAAAGATGCAGACACGCGCGCCCTGGAAGGCGATCTGTCGGCAATGCTGAAGATGAAGGTCTCAATCGATCACAAGCCGGGCGGTGAAGCTGGTTCTGTGACGATCAACTATGAAAACCTGGATCAGCTGGATGAACTGTGCAATCTGCTCAGCCGTTAGGCCGGGACCAGATAAAGGCCAGCACAGCCGTGAGCACCACTGCCTGAATGCCCAATACGTGACCGGGCGCGCCAAACAGCAGAGATATACCAAAGACGGCGGCAATCGAAACGGTTGCCGCCTTTTTTGCGCCCGGCCGGATGGCGCCGTGTTCGCGCCAGTCCATGATCATCGGGCCAAACACATTGTGGGCGACGATCCAGTTGTGCAGCCGCTCGGAAGAATTGGCAAAGAAGAATGCAGCGAGCAGGAGGAAGGGCACGGTTGGAAGCAGGGGGAGCACAATTCCAAAAGCCGCCAAGGCGACGCAGCAAAGTCCCAAGCCGGCATAAAGGAAACGCATTGCCTCAATCCATTAACAGTTCTCGGAGCACCGCATTCAGAACGGCGCGCCCTTGATTAGTCGCACGAAGTCTTTGATCAGAGATAGTTACCATGCCCAAGTCTGCAAGATCCGCGAGCTTGCTTTGCGGAAGGGCACGACCAGAAATCTGGGTGTAACGTACCATATCCAGACCTTCTGTCAGGCGCATCCCCATCATCAGGTATTCTGCCGCAGCATCTTCGCTGGATAGCGACTCCCGCAGGGATTCTCCATTGCCCTTGTTCACGGCCTCCAGCCAGGCGCCAGGGGCGAGTTGGGTTTCGGTGGCATAGCGTGTGCCGTTCAAGGTCAGGCGCCCGTGGGCGCCGGGGCCGATACCGGCATAGTCGCCATAACGCCAGTAGATCAGGTTATGGCGGGATTCTGCGCCTGGCTTCGCGTGGTTGGAGATTTCGTAGCCGGCCATGCCATGCGCTGCAGTAATCTCCTGAGTGGCCAGGTACATATCGGCTGCAGTGTCATCTTCCGGCAGGCCGCGCAGCTTGCCCCGGGCATAACGGTCGCCGAAGGCGGTGCCGTCTTCGATGGTGAGCTGATAGAGCGAGAGGTGGTCGATCGCCATGGAAAGCGCCTCATCGAGTTCCGTTTTCCAGGCCGCAAGGGATTGGCCCTGACGGGCGTAGATAAGGTCAAAGCTGACGCGGTCAAAACAATTGCGGGCGATGTCGAAGGCTGCCTTGGCTTCAGCGACACTGTGGATGCGGCCAAGCCGGCGCAGGTCCGCGTCGTTCAGAGCCTGAATGCCCATGGAGATCCTGTTGACCCCAGCATCGCGGTATCCGGCAAACCGGCCGGCCTCGACCGAGCCCGGGTTGGCCTCCAGAGAAATCTCCAAATCATTGGCAAAGGGCCAGATTTCACGTGCCCGTTCGATAACGGCGGCAACGGTTTCCGGCTGCATCAGTGAGGGTGTGCCGCCGCCAAAGAAGATCGTGTTGAGCACTCGGCCGGAGAGCTGTTCCGAGAGTCTGTCGAGTTCAGCCAAGTAGGCTCTAACCCATAATTTCTGGTCTATTCTTGCGGAGACATGACTGTTGAAGTCGCAATAGGGGCATTTGGCCTGGCAAAACGGCCAGTGCACGTATAGGCCAAAGCCCCCATTGCGCCAGTCATCCACTGAAACAGCCCTGCACGAATTGGGCCAGCGCTTTGCCGCGGTGGCTGATCTTGTTCTTCTCCGCCGGGTCCATCTCGGCGCAAGTGATGCTGTAACCGTCCGGCTGGAACATCGGGTCATAGCCAAAACCATGCTCACCGCGGATCGGCCAGACCAGCTGGCCTGGCATCACGCCTTCGAACACCTCGTCATGCCCGTCGGGCCAGGCGATGACCAGGGTGCAGCGGAACTGGGCGGTGCGGGGCGCATCGGGGCCGGCTGCGGTAAGCTCATCATTGGCGCGGGTCATCGCCATCTTGAAGTCACGGCCGTTCGGCGTCTCGGCCCAGTCGGCGGTATAAACGCCGGGTGCGCCGTTCAGTGCGTCGATGGTGATCCCAGAGTCATCGGAGAGGGCAGGGAGACCGGTGGCCTCGGCGGCGGCATGGGCCTTGATCCGGGCATTGCCGACGAAGGTATCCTCAGTCTCTTCCGGTTCCGGCAGGTCCATCTCGCCGGCGCCGATCACCGTCACACCGTAGGGCGCGAGGATCTCGGCAATCTCGTTCAGCTTGCCCTTGTTGTGGGTGGCGACAAGCAGCTTGCCGCCTTCCAGTTTGCGGGTCATTTGGACGCGGCCTTTTGCATCTCTGCAAGCTCGACGGTGCCCTTGACGGCCAGGTCCATGAGCTGGTCCATTTGGTCGCGGGAGAAGACGGAGCCTTCAGCCGACATCTGCACTTCGATCAGCTTGCCGGAACCGGTCATGATGAAGTTGCCATCGACGCCTGCTTCGGAATCTTCAGGGTAATCCAGGTCCAATACCGGCTGGCCGGCATAAATGCCGCAGGAGACGGCGGACACCGGGTCCACCAGCGGGTCGATCTGCACGTCGCCGGCCTTCATCAGTTTGTTGACCGCAAGGCGCAGCGCGACCCAGCCGCCGGTGATCGAGGCACAGCGGGTGCCGCCATCGGCCTGCAGCACGTCACAGTCGACGGTGATCTGGCGTTCGCCCAGGGCGACGCGGTCAACGCCGGCCCGCAGGGCACGTCCGATCAGGCGCTGGATTTCAACGGTGCGGCCGCCCTGCTTGCCCGAGGAGGCCTCGCGGCGCATCCGGGTGTTGGTGGCGCGCGGTAGCATGCCGTATTCGGCGGTGACCCAGCCCAGGCCTGTGCCCTTGATGAAGGGCGGCACGCGGTCTTCGATGGTGGCGGTGCACAGGACGTGGGTGTCGCCAACCTTGATCAGGCAGGAGCCCTCGGCGTGTTTGGTAAAGCCGGTCTCAATCGACACGGGGCGCATTTCGTTCAGTTCTCGTCCTGAGGGTCGCATGGCACATCCTTTGTTAGCTGGCTTGGGGATATCCCCCGGACGCGGGGCTATGCAAGCCCGATTGACCTTTTGACACTCTGCTCTTTAATGACATCCGGGTAGCGGGTTCCTATGTTTAAACCGTGAGAAATGCTGGACGAACGATGAGCAATCCGAACAACATTCTGGAGGACTTGAACGACCGCTCCCGGGAGGTGTTCCGGGCTGTGGTGGAAAGCTATCTGGAAAGCGGCGATCCGGTGGGCAGCCGTACCCTGACACGCTCGCTGAGCGAAAAGGTGAGCGCCGCGACAGTCCGCAATGTGATGCAGGATCTGGAGTTTCTGGGGCTGCTGGACAGTCCGCATGTCAGCGCCGGCAGGGTGCCGACGCAGCTGGGCTTGCGGATGTTTGTCGACGGTCTGCTGGAAGTTGGCGATCTCAATGTCAAAGACCGCGAGAAGATCGACGCGACGCTGGGCCGGAATGCCGGCGATGTGGGCGGGATGCTGGACCGGGTTGGAGCCGCACTCTCGGGGGTGACGCAGGGCGCGTCGCTGGTGCTGACGCCCAAGCACGAGGCCGAGATCCGCCATATAGAGTTTGTCTCGCTGGCGCATGACCGGGCGCTGGTGGTGCTGGTGTTCTCCGACGGGCATGTGGAAAACCGGCTGTTCACGCCGCCGCCGGGACAGACCCCGAGCTCGATGCGGGAGGCCGCGAATTTTCTGAACGCGCTGATCGAGGGCAAGACCCTGAGCGAAGTGCAGCGGCAAATTCAAAAGGAGATCACGGCGCGGCGTCAGGAAATCGACAGTCTTGCACACGCCATGATTGAAAGCGGCCTGGCCGTCTGGGAGGATGACGGCAGCGAGCAGGCCCGGCTGATCGTGCGCGGCCGGGCGAATCTGCTGGCGGAGCCTGGTGCAGCGGAGGAGCTGGAGCGGATCCGGACCTTGTTTGACGACCTGGAGCGCAAGCGCGATATCGCCGAATTTCTCGAACTGACAGAAGACGGTGAGGGTGTGCGCATTTTTATCGGCTCGGAGAACAAACTTTTCTCACTTTCGGGTTCCTCTTTGGTGGTGTCTCCCTATATGAACGCGGATCGGAAGATAATCGGCGCGGTGGGGGTGATCGGCCCGACGCGCCTGAACTACGGACGGATCGTGCCGATTGTGGACTATACGGCACAACTGGTCGGCAAGCTGTTGTCGGACCGGAGTTAGAGGTGAAAAATGGCAGAGCTCAAGAACGAAGACTTTCTGGATGACATCGCCGATGCCGAAGCTGAGGAGCTTGCGGCGCAGACCGAAGAAATTGATGACGATGCGCTGGAGATCGACGCGCTGCGGGCCGAGCGGGACGAGTTGAAGGATCGATTCATGCGGGCGCTGGCGGATGCGGAAAACGCCCGCAAGCGTGGCGACAAGGCCCGCCGCGAGGCAGAGCAGTACGGCGGCTCAAAACTGGCCCGCGATATGCTGCCGGTCTACGACAACATGAAACGTGCGATCGAAGCCGCGACCGAAGAGCAGCGCGAGGTTTCTGCGGCGCTGATAGAGGGTGTTGAACTGACCATGCGCTCGCTGCTGGGCGTGTTCGAAAAGCATGGCATCCGGATTGTCTCGCCTGAGGTTGGCGACAAATTCGACCCGCAGGTGCATGAAGCAATGTTCGAGGCGCCGGTACCGGGCACCAAGGCAGGCGACATCATTCAGGTCTCCGCAGAAGGCTTCATGCTGCACGACCGGCTGCTGCGCGCGGCGCAGGTTGGCGTGTCGTCGACTCCGGCCAGCTGATGAACAGGCCCTGGCGGGCCTGTGCCTCTGGAGGGAGTATTTTTGGAAAGATGAAAGAGCGGTCCCGATTGGGGCCGCTTTTGTTGTTTCAGGTCGCTGCTTCTTTCAGCTTATAGAGCATCTCCAGCGCTTCCCGCGGCGACAGATCGTCCGGGTGGATATTTGCAAGCATTTTCTCGGCCGGGGATGGGCCAGCCGGTGCCTTGGGCTGAGGCGGCGGCGCGGCAGCAAAGAGGGGCAGGTCGTCAATCTGGACCTTGGACCCGCCTTCGCGGCTGCCTTGTTCCAGCATGTCGAGGACATCGCGCGCGCGGGCAACAACAGTTGCGGGGAGGCCAGCGAGTTGTGCGACCTGTACACCATAGGAGCGGTCGGCAGCACCCTTTCGGACCTCGTGCAGGAAGATCACCTCGCCCTCCCATTCCTTGACCGCGACTGTGGCGTTGTCGACGCCCTCCAGTTTGGCGGCGAGCTGGGTCAGCTCGTGATAGTGGGTGGCGAACAGCGCCCGCGAGCGGTTCACTTCATGCAGGTGTTCCAGCGTGGCCCAGGCGATGGACAGCCCGTCATACGTGGCGGTTCCGCGTCCGATTTCATCGAGGATGACCAGCGCACGGTCGTCCGCCTGGTTGAGGATGGCGGCGGTTTCCACCATTTCCACCATGAAGGTCGAGCGGCCGCGCGCCAGGTCGTCGGAGGCGCCGACACGGCTGAACAGTTGGCTGACGATGCCGATATGGGCGTTTTCCGCGGGCACATAGCTGCCCATTTGGGCGAGCAGGGCGATCAGCGCGTTTTGGCGCAGGAAGGTCGATTTACCGGCCATGTTCGGACCGGTCAGCAGCCAGACCGCCGCGCCGTCCTGTGCCGTGAGATCGCAGTCGTTGGCCACAAAGGTCTCGCCGCCCTGCTGGCGCAGGGCCTGTTCCACGACCGGGTGGCGGCCGCCTTCCACGTGGAACGCACGGCTGTTGTCGACCTTGGGCCGGGTCCAGTTTTCCCCCCGTGCCAGATCGGCCAGTGCCGTCAGCAGGTCCAGCTCCGCCAGCCCGCGGGCGGCCGTGTTGAGGCGGGCCGCGGTGTCCAGAATAGCGCCAGAAAGCCTTGCATAGAGCCGCTTCTCGATTTCCAGCGCCAGATTGCCGGCGTTCAGGATCCGGGTCTCGATCTCGCTCAGCTCAACCGTGGTGAACCGCACCTGGTTGGCGGTTGTCTGGCGGTGGATATAGGTCTCGTTCAGCGGCGGCGACATCATCTTGTCCGCGTGGGTTGCGGTGGTTTCGATGAAGTAGCCCAGCACGTTGTTGTGCTTGATCTTCAGCGAGGAGACGCCGGTGTGCTCCGCGTATTTCTGCTGCATGGACGCGATGACCGAGCGGCCTTCGTCACGCAGGGTGCGGGCCTCGTCCAGTTCCGGGTCATATCCGGCCGCGATGAATCCGCCATCGCGAGCCAGCAGCGGCGGTTCGGCGACAAGGGCCGCGTCGAGGAGGGAGAGCAGATCGTCGAATCCCTGGAGATCCGAGATCGCTCCGGCCATCAGTGCCGGAAGCTCCTTGCCGCTGCAGAGTTCCGCAATCACCTCCGCCTGCGACAAACCATTTCGGATGGCGGCCAGGTCGCGCGGGCCGCCGCGCTCCAGCGCGAGGCGGGATAGCGCCCGGTCCAGGTCCGGCGTCTTCCGCAAGGCGGCGCGCAGGTCCTCGGCAGTCTGCGTGTGCTCGACCGCAAAGTCCAGGGCCGCCAGGCGCTGATGGATGGTGTCCAGATTGCGCGACGGGCTGGAGAGGCGTTGTTCCAGCAGCCGGGCGCCGCCGGGGGTTACAGTCCGGTCCACAACTGACAGCAGCGAGCCGGCGCGGCCGCCGGACAGCGAGCGGGTCAGCTCCAAGTTGCGGCGGGTGGCGGCGTCGATCTGCACCACCCGGTCCTGCGCTTCCTGCTGCGGAGGCTGCAACAGCGGCAGTTTGCCCTTCTGGGTGATCTCCAGATAGTCGATCAGCGCCCCCATCGCCGAGACTTCGGCGCGGGTGAAGGTGCCGAAACCGTCCAGCGCACTGACGTTGAAGAGGCCGCAGATGCGTTTCTCAGCTGCGGTGCTGTCAAAGCTCGCCTTGCCCAGAGGGGTAAGCGGGATCTTGTATTCATCGGCCAGCGGGCGGGCGGCCTCATAGGCGGGGCCATCGGCGACGATCAGTTCAGAAGGCGCCAGGCGGGCCAGTTCCGGCGACAGGCGGACCCGGGCAACCGGCATCACGTGGAATGCGCCGGTGGAAATGTCGGCCCAAGCAAGCGCGGCCTCATCCCGGAGTTCGGAATAGGAGACGAGGAAATTGTGGCGGCGCGCCTCCAGCAGGGAATCCTCGGTCAGGGTGCCGGGGGTCACCAGCCGCACCACGTCGCGTTTCACCACCGATTTGGATCCGCGCTTCTTGGCCTCGGCCGGGCTTTCCAGCTGCTCCCCCACCGCGACACGGAAGCCTTTGCGGATCAGCGTCAGCAGGTAGCCTTCTGCGGCATGAACCGGCACGCCGCACATCGGGATATCGTCGCCATTGTGCTTGCCGCGTTTTGTCAGCGCGATATCCAGAGCCTCTGCCGCATTCACGGCGTCCTCAAAGAACATCTCGTAGAAGTCGCCCATCCGGTAAAAGAGCAGCGCGTCCGGATGCGCTGCCTTGATCTCCAGATACTGCGCCATCATGGGCGTTACGGTCATGAAAAGTCCCCCGGGGTCGTCTTTGCCAGACATCTACAATGGGGGCGGTCCGAGGAAAACCCGGATGTGGCTGCCGCCAAGCACGCCGGCGGCAGCCTGCTGTCAGTAGAGGTTGCGCAGCGTGTCGGGCATCGTGCTGACGATGGACAGCGACAATGTGCTCAGCTGCTGCTGTGCCTGCAGTGCCAGCAGCTTGGTTGCCGCTTCCTCCATATTGGTGTCGATCATCGAGCTCACGCCTTGGGTGATTGAATCCGACATCTTGCTGACGAAATTCCCCTGTTCCGCAAGCTGATTGGCGCTGGCGCCCAAGGCGGCGGAACTGTCGATGGCGTAGGACAAAAAGCCCTCGATCTCTCCCAGGGCCGTGAGCGCGCTGGCGCTGTCGGTGATTGCAGTGCGGTTGGCGAGGTCGAACTGCGGGCTGCCTTCAAAGTCCACGCCATCTGCGCTGAGCGTCGATAAGCCGCCAGTTCCGGAGAGTCCGGACGCAACGGTCAGAGAGGTGCCGCCGGCGCCGTCGACATCCGTTTTCAGCAGGTTCACTCCGTTGAAGCCGGAGGCGGAGATGATCGAATTGATCTTCTCGGTCTTTTTCGCCATGGCCGCTTCAAACTTGCTGAAGTCACCCATGCCGCTGCTGGCCATCACTGCGAGCGACCGCATCTCGGTCAGGGTTTCGGTGATTTGCTCCGCCCCGGCGGAGGCGACCGCCACGGTGGCTTCGCCCATCGACAGGGAGTCGGAGACTGACCGCAACCCTGAGATATCCGAGTTCATCAGCTCGGAAATCGCCCAGAGGGCGGCATTGTCCTGGGCGGTATTGACGTCCCGGCCGGTGGATATGCTGTCTTGGACGGTGTTGAGCTGGGTGTTGACGCCACCCAACGTCTGCAGGGCAACCATAGCACCGGAGTTATTGTGGAAGCTTATCATTCCGCAATGTTCCTTTTCTTGATCCGAAAAGCCCGGAGTACGGGCGGACTGCCGTCCTTCTGACGAGTGCTTTCGTGGCTATTAGAGTCGAGCCACAGCGCCACCTGACAAGCAGGTGCAGATTAACGCTTATTAAGAAAATGCAGCATCCCGGGGTCTGCTTTGAGGCGAAAACCTGACGGTATTTATCGCCTTTTAGCCGCATTTATCTCAATTCTGGCTATACAGATTCTTGAAACCCCGGATTGAGAGGCGCGGTGGGCTGGGATAAGACGGTCCGCGACGAGGAGAGGACAAGAGATTAAATGCCCAAGAACAAGATCACCGACGAGGAAGCCCTGGCGTTCCACCTGGAGCCGTCTCCAGGTAAATGGGAGATCAATGCTACCGTCCCGATGACCACGCAGCGGGATCTGTCGCTGGCTTACTCCCCCGGCGTAGCAGTGCCTTGCGAGGCGATCGCGGAAAACCCTGAAACTGTCTATGACTACACCAACAAGGGCAACCTGGTGGCGGTGATCTCCAACGGCACCGCGGTGCTGGGCCTGGGCAATCTGGGCGCGCTGGGGTCCAAGCCGGTGATGGAAGGCAAATCGGTCCTCTTCAAACGCTTTGCCGATGTGAACTCGATAGACATCGAACTGGACACCGAAGATCCGGACAAGTTCATCGAGGCGGTCAAGCTGATGGGGCCGACCTTTGGCGGCATCAACCTGGAAGACATCAAGGCGCCGGAATGCTTCATCATCGAACAGCGCCTGAAAGAGGAGATGGATATCCCCGTCTTCCACGATGACCAGCACGGCACCGCGGTGATTTGCGCAGCCGGCCTGATCAACGCGCTGCATCTGTCGGGCAAGAAGATCGAGGATGTGAAGATCGTCCTCAACGGTGCCGGCGCTGCTGGCATCGCCTGCATCGAGCTGCTGAAAGCGATGGGCGCGCGGCATGAAAACTGTATCGCCTGCGACACCAAGGGTGTGATCTACCAGGGCCGCACCGAGGGCATGAACCAGTGGAAATCGGCCCATGCAATCCAGACCGACCTGCGTACACTCGAAGAGGCAATGCGCGGTGCAGACGTTTTCCTGGGCGTTTCGGTCAAGGGCGCCGTGACCCAGGAGATGGTCGCCTCAATGGCCGACAACCCGGTGATCTTCGCGATGGCCAACCCGGATCCGGAGATCACTCCGGAGGAGGCGCATGAAGTCCGGGTGGACGCCATCGTCGCAACCGGCCGCTCAGATTACCCGAACCAGGTCAACAATGTCCTGGGCTTCCCCTACCTGTTCCGCGGCGCGCTGGACATCCATGCCCGCGCTATCAATGACGAGATGAAGATTGCCTGCGCCCACGCGCTGGCCGCCTTGGCGCGCGAGGATGTGCCGGATGAGGTGGCGCTGGCCTATGGCAAATCGCTGTCCTTCGGGCGTGACTACATCATCCCGACTCCCTTTGACCCGCGCCTGATCCACCGGATCCCACCGGCGGTGGCCAAGGCTGGCATGGACACCGGCGCCGCCCGCCGCCCGATTGTGGACATGGACGCCTATGAGGTCGGTCTGAAGTCCCGCATGGATCCGACGGCTTCGATCCTGCGCGGGCTGAACGCCCGGGCCCGTTCTGCCCAGTCGCGGATGATCTTTGCCGAGGGTGACGATCCGCGCGCGCTGCGCGCTGCGGTGATGTATCAGCGCTCCGGCTTCGGCAAGGCGCTGGTTGTGGGCCGGCAGGAGGACGTTCGGATCAAGCTGGAAAAAGCTGGTCTTGGCGATGCTGTCCGCGAGCTGGAGGTGGTGAACGCCGCCAACACCCCGCATTTCGAGTTGTACAAGGACTTCCTGTACAACCGCTTGCAGCGCAAGGGCTTCGACCGCAAGGATATCCACCGCCTGGTCGGCCGCGACCGGCACGTGTTCTCCAGCCTGATGCTGGCGCATGGGCATGGCGATGGACTGGTGACCGGCGCAACCCGCAAGTCCGCGCATGTGCTGGACCGGATCAACCACGTGTTTGACGCAGATGCCGATCACGGCGTTGCCGGCGTGACCGCGCTGCTGCACAAGGGCCGGATCGTGCTGATCGGCGATACGCTGGTGCATGAATGGCCGGATGAGAACCACTTGGCGAATATCGCCGAACGCGCCGCCGTAGTTGCCCGTCACATGGGGCTTGAGCCGCGGGTGGCCTTTGTCAGCTTCTCCACCTTCGGTTATCCGGTGTCGGAACGGGCCGAGAAGATGCATGTCGCCCCCACGGTTCTGGACAAACGCGGCGTCGATTTCGAATACGAAGGCGAGATGACCGTCGATGTGGCTCTGAATGAGCGCGCGCAGCGCTATTACCCGTTCCAGCGCCTGACCGGCCCGGCCAATATCCTCATCGTGCCGGCCCGCCACTCGGCCTCGATCTCGGTCAAGCTGATGCAGGAAATGGGCGGCGCCACAGTGATCGGCCCGATCCTGTCCGGGATCGACAAGCCGATCCAGATCTGCTCGACGACCTCCACTACCAATGACATTCTGAACATGGCGGTGCTGGCGGCTTGCAACATCGGGTGATCTGATATGGCGATCTGGAACCTCGGTTCAATCAACGCGGACATGGTTTATTCCATGCCGCATCTGCCGGCGGCGGGGGAAACCCTGGCCGCCTTGCGTCTTGACCGGTTCTTGGGCGGCAAGGGCGCCAATATGTCTGTTGCCGCCATCCGGGCCGGCAGCGAGGTGCACCACATTGGCGCGGTGGGACCGGACGGGTCTTGGGCGATTGAACGTCTGACGGCATACGGTGCCGGCACGGACCACATTGCCCAAGTGGAGACGCCGACCGGCCATGCCATCATCGCGGTGGAGCCTGACGGCGAAAACCAGATCATCCTGTTCCCGGGCGCCAACCGCGTGCTCAACGGCGAACAACTGGAGCAGGCGCTGGCTCGGGCAAGCGCCGGCGACATTCTGGTGATGCAAAATGAAACCAACCTGCAGGCAGAGGCGGCACAGCTGGGCCGGAAGCTGGGTTTGCGGGTATGTTATGCCGCGGCCCCGTTTGATGCGGACGCAGTGCGGGTGGTGCTGCCGTATCTGGATTTCCTGATCCTGAATGAGGTGGAAGCCCAGCAGCTGCAGCAGGCCATCGGCAAGACGCCCGGTGAAACCGGCGTCAAGGATGTGATCATTACCCTTGGCTCCAAGGGCGCACGCCACATCGACGGTGAAACAGGCGCCGTTCTGGACGTGCCTGCGCTGCCGGTCACTGCGGTCGACACCACTGGGGCCGGCGACACCTTCACCGGCTATGTCCTGTCAGGTCTGGACCGGGGGCTGCCGATGGCAGAGGCAATGGAGCAGGCCAGCCGCGCAGCGGCGCTGATGGTCACCCGCCATGGCACTGCGGATGTGATCCCGGAGCTTGCAGAGGTTCAAGCCGCCCGTTTCTGATCCGGGCGGCCTGGTTCTTACCTGGTGCAATTCCTCTTCGGGAAATGGCTGTCAGGCCAAGAGGGCTGGCTCTGCCCTAATGCCCCTTGGCAAAAGGCGCCGCGCTGCCCCACAGCTGCGCCACCCTTGCGTCCCGGCCGCAGGCCTCGCGGTAACGCTTGTAGGCAGCCGCCTGCCGCTTGGGTCCAAACCGGGTGAACACCAGGCTGTTCCCTTTGTAATAGTCCTGGTGATAATCCTCGGCCTTATAGAAGGTCTTTGCCGGCAGAACCGGCGTCACGATCTTTTGCCCCAACGCCTTCTGCGCCTCAGATTTTACCCTGTCCGCCAAGGCTGTTTCTGCCTTGTTAGAGACAAAAACCGCAGTCCGGTAACTCTCACCGCGGTCGCAGAACTGGCCGCCTGCGTCTGTCGGATCAACCGAGCGGAAGAACATCTCCAGCAGTCTCTCCCGGGACACTTTTGACGGGTCAAAGATGATCTGCACCGCCTCGTAATGGCCGCTGCCGCCGCGGGTCACGTCCTTGTAGGTCGGGTTCGCCACCTTGCCGCCAGTGTAACCTGAAACGGCCTCGACCACCCCCGGCACGCTTTCAAAATCGCTTTCCACACACCAGAAACAGCCGCCGGCGACGGTGAGGACTTCAGTGGACTGGGCCTGCAGCGGATTGGTTTGCGCTGCGGTGCCGATGGCAATCAGGCCCGCCAGAGCCAAAGGTTTCAGTTTTTCCAGAACACGCATCTCTGCCTCCATCCTGTTTTGATGCCACCCTGCTGGCTGATGCCGCGCCTCTCAACCCGGAAGGCGGGGTCCTCACAAACAGGTGACAGCAAGTTACTGCTTGGAAATTGGATCCAATCTTACTAACGTGCCGCCAGCAGGAGGATTCCATGACCAAAAAGATGAGCACTCACCAAGCCGAGGAAGATCAGCGCAACGAGGAGATCCTGATCTATCTGAACGGCGAAATCGTTCCCAAGGCCGAGGCTAAGGTGAGCGTATATGACAGCGGCTTCATGCTGGGCGATGGAGTATGGGAGGGGCTGCGCTTGTACAACGGCACCTGGGCCTTCATGGACGAGCATCTGGACCGGTTGTTTGAGGCGGCCAAGGCCATTGATCTGGATATCGGCCTCGACCGGGAAGGGGTCGAAAACGCCTTGTTAGAGACACAAAAGGCCAATGGCATGACAACGGATGCTCATGCCCGGCTGATGGTGACGCGGGGCGTGAAGACGCGGCCGTTCCAGCATCCCTCCCTGTCACGGCAGGGGCCGACCATGACCATCATCATGGAGCACTCGCGCCCCAACCTGCCGCGCCCGATCAAGCTGGCGACGGTGCCGCATGTCCGCGGGTTGCCGATGACGCAGGACCCCAAGCTGAATTCCCATTCAAAGCTGAACTGCATTCTCGCCTGTATCGCGGCGGAGAAAGCGGGTGCGGA
Source organism: Leisingera sp. (assembly GCF_982940295.1). Classification (NCBI taxonomy): domain Bacteria; kingdom Pseudomonadati; phylum Pseudomonadota; class Alphaproteobacteria; order Rhodobacterales; family Roseobacteraceae; genus Leisingera; species Leisingera sp. The sequence goes on along the minus strand of NZ_CEYXRG010000002.1, from coordinate 245,087 downwards.
TGAAGCGCTGATGCTGGACGTGAACGGTTTTGTGAACACCACCAACGCCTGCAATTTCTTCATCGTGCGGAAGGGTGAGGTTTGGACCTCCACCGGAGACTATTGCATGAACGGGATCACCCGGCAGAAAGTGGTCGATCTGTGCCGCGAAAACGGTATCCCAGTGTATGAGCGCAATTACTCGCTGGTCGACACTTACGGTGCGGATGAAGCCTTTCTCACCGGCACCTTCGGCGCGCAGACCCCGGTGGGGGAGATCGACGGGCGGCAGATCGGCAGCGGCCAGATGGGCCCCATGACTGAGCGCATCCGGGGCCTCTACAAGCAATTGATTGAAAGGGAGTGTGCGTGATGCGGATTGCTATGTGGTCAGGACCGCGGAACCTGTCGACCGCGATGATGTATGCCTTTGGCAACCGCGGCGATTGCGCGGTGGTGGATGAACCGTTTTATGCCGCCTATCTGGCGATGACCGGTCTCGATCACCCGATGCGGAATGAGATCCTGGACAGCCAGCCGCTGGATCCTGAAACCGTGGCGCAAGCGCTGCTGGGGCCGTTGCCGGGGGCCAAGCCGAACTATTACCAGAAACACATGACCCAGCACATGATTCCGGGTGTGCCCCGGGACTGGATGCGTGAGGCAGCCAATGTTTTTCTGATCCGCCATCCGGCGCGGGTGATCGCCTCTTATGCCGCGAAGCGGGAGAACCCCACGTTGGAGGACATAGGTTTCCGCCAGCAGGCAGAGCTGTTTGACCTGGTGCGCGGCTGGGGGCAGACGCCGGTGGTGGTGGACAGCCACGATATCCGTGCGGACCCGGCGGCCAAGCTGCAACAGCTGTGCGAGGCGATCGGCATTCCGTATTCCCCGAAGATGCTGAGCTGGCCCAAGGGCGGGCACAAGGATGACGGCGTCTGGGCCGAGCATTGGTATGGTGCGGTCTGGAATTCGACCGGGTTTGCCGGCGCCGAGGGGCCGCTGCCGGCAGTGCCGGAGGAGCTGCAACCCGTACTGCAGGCGGCAATGCCCTATTACGAGCAGATGAAAGCCGTGAAGATCTGATGTTTGGAGGGGGCTTTGCCCCCTCGCCCCTGCGGCGCTCACCCCCAGGATATTTGGAGCAAGAGGAAGACGATCAGCCGATCAGCTTGCTCAGTTTCATGGCGACGCCCATATCGCCGGACACCTTGATCTTGCCCATCATCACCGCGGTCATCGGGTTCAGCTTGCCGGCGAGCAGCTTTTGCAGGTTGTCTGCGGACAGGCGCAGCGTGCAGTCGGTGTCCCGGTCCTGCGTTGTTGCATCCCCCTGTGAGAGCACGATGACGCCGTCATCTCCGCAATCGAATTTCAGTGAGCCATCGAACGTTTTGCCGGTGAGCCCGGTGCGGATGCCTTGTGCAATATCTTCAAGTACCATGTAGTCCTCCCTTGCCTGACGTGAGGGTTAGGCAGGCAGGGCGGCCCGGGCAATACTGACCAAGGGGGAAGCGGGCGGATTACCCGCCGGCAAGCGCGTGCTGGGTGAGAGGGCAGGGCTGGCCATCATAGAAGGTATCAAGCACCTGCTGAAACTCTGCCGGCGCGCCGGGCACAGCGGCAAACAGTGTCATTGAGGAGCGCAGTTTCTTGGCATCAATGCCGCCGAGGATCTGCTCAGGCGCCTTGTCCCTATGGGACAGCATCAGCTGGCTGACCTCCACCAAGCGGGCGCGCAGTTTCTCGTGGTTCAGATAGGCGGTGGCCTCCGACAGGTCCTCGATCCCGTAAAGCTGCGCCATGTGGGAACGGCCGAGTTCCGCGAGTTGGGGAAAGACGAACCACATCCAGTGGCTCGTCTTGTGCCCTGCAGAGAGTTCGCTCAGGACAGCCGCCCAGACGGTGTCCTGAGCCTCAACGAACATGTCCAGCTCTTCCGCGAAATCGTCCTCGAAATCGCCGTCTATGCCGTCTCGGTCACTCACTTCTTGATCCGGCGCTCGCGTGCGGCCAGCAGCTTGAGGCGCAGTGCGTTCAGCTGGATGAAGCCTGCGGCGTCCTTCTGGTCGTAGGCGCCGGCGTCTTCTTCGAAGGTCACATGCGCTTCGGAGTAGAGCGAGTTGTCCGACCAGCGGCCAACGGTGGAGGCCAGGCCTTTGTAGAGCTTCACGCGCACGGTGCCGGAGACGAACTCTTGGCTCTTGTCGATGGCGGCCTGCAGCATTTCGCGTTCCGGCGAGTACCAGAAACCGTTGTAGATCAGCTCTGCGTATTGCGGCATCAGCTGGTCCTTCAGGTGCATCGCGCCGCGGTCCATGGTGATGGATTCGATGCCGCGGTGGGCTTCCAGCAGGATGGTGCCGCCCGGGGTCTCGTAGATACCGCGGGACTTCATGCCCACGAAACGGCCTTCGACCAGGTCGAGGCGGCCGATGCCGTGCTTGCGGCCGTATTCATTGAGTTCGGTCAGGATGGTGGCCGGGCTCATCGCTTCGCCGTTGATGCTGACCGCGTCGCCCTTCTCAAACCCGATCTCGATGTATTCGGGGGTGTCGGGTGCCTCTTCCGGGTGCACGGTGCGCTGGTAGACGTAATCGGGCGCTTCCTGCGCCGGGTCTTCCAGTACCTTGCCTTCGGAGGAGGTGTGCAGGAGGTTTGCATCGACCGAGAAGGGGGCCTCGCCGCGCTTGTCTTTGGCAACGGGGATCTGATGCGCTTCGGCGAATTCCAGCAGGCGGGTACGCGAGGTCAGGTCCCATTCCCGCCAGGGGGCGATCACCTTGATGTCGGGGTTCAGCGCGTAGGCGGCCAGTTCGAAGCGGACCTGGTCGTTGCCCTTGCCGGTGGCGCCGTGGGCCACGGCGTCGGCGCCGGTCGCCTCAGCAATCTCCACCAGGCGCTTGGAAATCAGCGGGCGGGCGATGGAGGTGCCCAGCAGGTAGAGGCCCTCGTAAACCGCATTGGCGCGGAACATCGGGAACACGAAGTCGCGGACAAATTCCTCGCGCACATCCTCGATGAAGATGTTTTCCGGCTTGATGCCCAGCATTTCCGCTTTCTTGCGGGCGGGCTCCAGCTCTTCACCCTGGCCGAGATCGGCGGTGAAGGTGACAACTTCGCAGCCGTATTCGGTCTGCAGCCATTTCAGGATGATCGAGGTGTCGAGGCCGCCGGAATAGGCGAGCACAACTTTCTTGGGCGCGGACATGGAATTCCCTCTCAGGTCAGAACGTGTGGGGCGTAGCGGGTTTTGCCCGGAAGGGCAAGGATTTCCGGGGTTTTCTAATCAGCAGGACACGCTTAACGTGCGCAGCAAAACGGAAAGATCTTTTGGAGAATACCTCAATGAAGGGCTGGTCGATTTTCTCGCATTCCGTGAGCATGGTGCTGCGGAATTTCCAGGCTGCAATCCAGATATTCCTGGTCCCAACGCTGCTCGTGTTCGCAGTGGTGTTTGCCGTGGTCTATGCCGCCATACAGTCGGGGCTGGCACCGCAGGGGCAAGCCGTCAATGTGGCGCTGGGCAGTGTGCCTTCCGGCTTGCTGCTGCAAATGGCGGCGGTCTGGATCGTCGTCATGCTGATCAGCATCTGGGGTGTTGTCGCCTGGCACCGGTATGTGCTTCTGGAAGAGATGCCTGAAGGCTGGATTCCCCGGCTCCACACCTCCAATATCCTCATCTACTTTCTGCGAGCGGTCCAGCTGGTCATCGTTTCGGTGATTGCTCTGCTGGTGGTTGCCTTCATCGGCAGCGCGTTTGTGGAGGCCGCGGGGTTATTCGGGGCTGCCATCCTGATTGTGCTCTTTATCGGCATCGCCCTGTTTCTGTCGCGGCTTCTGGTCATTCTCCCTGCTGCGGCAGTTGGCAGGCCATTCGGCCTGAGTGACGCATTGGAGGCTACCAAGGGCGCAGTCCCGGCTCTGTTTCTGCTTGGTGTGTGTGTGTTTCTTGCACAGCTCGCGGTGGAGCTGACGCTGTCGGCAGTTTCCGGAATCCCGGCCGTCTCGCTCGCACTGCAATTGGGATTTGCGGTCATGCTGAGCCTTCTGAACGTCAGCATCATGACCACGCTTTACGGCCATTACGTCGAAGGACGCCCGGTCTGATCCCCAGTATTCTTATGTATGCTTTGCACCCGCCCCTTGCCTTGGGGGCGGGGTTACGCCACTGAAGGATACATGAGCGATTTCAAGACCCAGGCCCGCGCCGCCGAACAGGCGATGCGCGATGTGTTCCCCGCAACGCCGCTGCAGCGTAACGTGCATCTTTCCGAACGTTTCGGCGCCGAGATCTACCTCAAGCGCGAGGACCTGAGCCCGGTCCGTTCCTACAAGATCCGCGGCGCGCTGAACGCAATGCGCAAACAGCCGGATCAGGAGCTGTTCGTTTGCGCCTCGGCCGGGAACCATGCCCAGGGCGTCGCCTTCATGTGCCGCCACATGGGCAAGCGCGGCGTGATCTTCATGCCAGTCACCACGCCGCAGCAGAAGATCCAGAAGACGCGGATGTTCGGCGGCGACAATATCGAGATTCACCTGGTCGGCGACTACTTCGACATCTGCCTGGCCGCCGCGCAGGAGTGGTGCGCGCAGGAAGGCGGGTATTTCCTGTCGCCTTTCGACGATGCCGATGTGATCGAAGGCCAAGCTTCCATCGCCGTGGAGATCGAGGAACAACTGGGCAAGCTTCCAGACCACGTCCTTTTGCCGGTGGGCGGCGGGGGCATGTCGGCAGGCGTCTCTTCCTGGTTCGGGGAAGAGGTGCACAGCCTGTTCGTGGAGCCGGAGGGCGGTGCTTGCCTGCGCGCAGCGCTGGCAGCCGGCAAGCCGGTGCCGCTGGACACCGTTGATACCTTTGTTGATGGCGCCGCGGTGGGGCGGATCGGCGACCTGCCGTTTGACATTCTGAAGGACGTGCCGCTGCCGGATGTGCTTGCAATTTCCGAGGACCGGATCTGCGCCACCATTATCGAGATGCTGAACGTCGAGGGCATCGTGCTGGAGCCGGCCGGCGCGCTGTCGGTCGAGGCGCTGCAGGATGTGCGCTCCTGGATTCGCGGCAAGACTGTAGTTTGCGTGACCTCAGGCGGGAACTTCGATTTCGAACGGCTGCCCGAGGTCAAGGAGCGGGCGCAGCGCTATTCCGGGGTGAAGAAATACTTCATCCTGCGGCTGCCGCAGCGGCCCGGCGCGTTGAAGGAATTTTTGGGCATCCTGGGTCCTGAGGACGACATCGCCCGGTTCGAGTACATGAAGAAATCGGCCCGCAACTTCGGCTCTGTCCTGATCGGGATCGAAACCAAACGGCCGGAAAATTTTGAGCAGCTGTTTGCGAGGCTGGATGCGGCTGGGATGACTTATACAGACATCACCCGGGACGAAACGCTGGCGCAGTTCGTGATCTGAGGTCCGTCGCAGGGATCAGAATTTTTCGGACATGCCTGTCAGGAAGGCGGACTTGGAAGCCTGAAATTCGGCAATGATGGCTGGGATGTCGACACCTTCTGCGCCACCCTGTGCGGATTTTCTCTCACCGTCCAGGCAAAGCGCAGAAAAATCCGCAAAGCCAAGGTTCAGCGCGCTGCCTTTCAGGAAATGCAGGTCCTGTTCCAGCTGCTTGCGGTCGCCGCCTCGCAGTTTTCCAATAACCTCTTCGACTTCTTCAAGAAAGATTTCAACAACTTCCTCGAAATCCTCTGCACCCACTTCTTCGCGCAGCTCGGTCACGCGCGGCCAGTCAATCATGTGTCTTGTCCCTACGATCAGTCGCCATGCGAGATTTCTTAAGTTGCTTGCAGTAAAGATATAGTGAAATAAAGGGGGAAGCTCAAATTTTAGGTTTCACCGCCTGTTAAATTTCTGGACCGATAGTATCACAAGACTGTCTGATTATGCCATTTGTGAGGTGCCTTCGGTGCTGCCAGAAAGTTCGATGGACAACGAGGACCACACAGTGGCCGGATCAATACGCCGTGTGCTGGTTGTCGATGACAGCCGCCTGCAGAGACGCATCCTTGTGGCCTCACTCAAGAAATGGGGGTTTGAGGTCGTCGAAGCCGAGAGCGGCGAGGCTGCGATGGAGATCTGCCAGGCGGAAACACCGGATCTGATCCTTAGCGACTGGATGATGCCGGGCATGAACGGGCTGGAGTTCTGCCGCGCATTCCGGGCCCGCTCCAGCGAGGATTACGCCTATTTCATTCTGCTGACTTCCAAGAGCGAAAAGAACGAAGTTGCCGAGGGGCTTGACGCCGGCGCCGATGACTTCCTGACCAAACCGGTGAGCTCTGACGAACTGCGTGCGCGCATTTCCGCGGGCGAGCGGATCCTGCGGATGCAGCGGGAGCTGTCAGAGAAGAACCGGATCGTCTCTGAAACCCTGGGTGAGCTGCAGCGGGTGTATGATGCGATCGACAAGGACCTGATCCAGGCCCGCAAAATCCAGGAATCGCTGGTGCCGGAGCTGTCCAAGACGTTTGGCTCCTCCACTGTCAGCCTGCTGCTGAAACCCTGCGGGCACATCGGCGGGGACCTGGTTGGCATGTTCTCTCCGGGCGTGAACCGTATCGGCTTCTACTCCATCGACGTTTCCGGCCACGGCATCACCTCCGCGATGATGACGGCGCGGCTGGGCGGCTATTTGTCTTCCAACTACTTCGACCAGAATGTCGGGATGGAGAAGCGGTTCAACCGTTTTTATGCACTGCGCCAGCCGGAAGAGGTTGCCAGCCTGCTGAATGCCCGTCTGATCGCCGATACCGGTATCGAAGAATACTTCACCATGGCCTATTGCATTGCTGATCTGCGCAGCGGTGTCATCAAAATGGTGCAGGCCGGCCACCCGCACCCGCTGCTGCTGCGCAAGAGCGGCGAGATGGAATTTATCGGCAAAGGCGGCGTGCCGGTGGGTCTGGTGCCGGACATCGGCTACAGCCAGGAAGAATTCACAATGGAACGCGGCGACCGCCTGCTGCTTTTCTCCGACGGTTTCACCGAGGCTCGGCTGGAAGACGGTTCCATGCTGGAACCGGAGGGCCTGCTTGAGCTTGTGGAGAAATGCGGCTCTGACCAGAGCGGCAAGGAATTCCTGGACGACCTTTATTGGCACCTGACCCAGGTCATGAGCAAGGAACACGGGCTGGAGGATGACGTCTCAGCCACGTTGTTCGAATACCAGGGCCCCTGAACCTGAAACAGCGGCTGTCTAAAGATGTCCCGGCCGCGGCTGGGATTTTGTGCATTTGGGCGATAGGTTTGGACATATTTCACAGGCGTGCGGCCAACTGGGTGGCAAAATGGCGGTCGCCGGCGTTGCCAAGCCGAATGGCCGCTTCCTGCGGGTCAATCCACAGCGCTTCATGCCCCTTCTCCAACGGCGGACCGAGGCGGCGCAGCGGACGGGCCATGTAAATATGGCACAGCTTCTCGGCCCACAGGTCGTATTCCGGCATATAGGCAAAACGCCGGAACACGCCCACCTTCCGCGGTGCAGAGATCTTCCAGCCGGTTTCTTCATAAACCTCGCGGTGCAGCGCAGGGATCGGCGATTCGCCAGGGTCGATACCGCCGCCCGGCAGCTGCAAATCGGGGTGCGGGTCATACTGGCAAGTGATCAGCAGCTTACCGGCGCGCGGCAGGAGCGCATAGGCTCCAGGCCGAATCCGGTAGCGCTGGCCCTTTTGCGGGGTGTCGCCAAAACGTCTGATCACGGGCCGGCCCCTTCACTCCAGTATCAATTCTCCTATATAGCCCCGGTATGCCAATCCCCGGCGCATAAGGAAACCCCATGACCATTGGTTCGAAAATCGCGTGGGACGACACCGTCCTGCCCTTCCAGCTTGATGCATCCGACATGCGCGGCCGCGTGGCGCGGCTGGACGGCGTGCTGGATGGTATTCTGAAACAGCATGACTATCCGCCAGTGGTTGAGGCGCTGGTCGCCGAGATGGCGCTGCTGACGGCGCTGATCGGCCAGACCATCTCGCTGCGCTGGAAACTCTCGCTTCAGGTGCAGTCCAAAGGCGCGGTGCGGATGATTGCCACAGATTACTATGCGCCCCAGAAAGAGGGTGAAATCGGCCAGATCCGTGCCTATGCCAGCTTTGACCGCGACCGGCTGACCGATGGCGACCCGTTCGAACAAGTGGGCGAAGGGTATTTTGCGATCCTGATAGACCAGGGCAATGGCACCCAGCCCTACCAAGGCATCACCCCGCTGGCCCAAGGCTCGCTGAGCGCCTGCGCCGAAGCCTACTTTGCCCAATCGGAACAGCTGCCGACCATGTTCAAGCTGAGCTTTGGCAAATCGGCCGAACCTGGCGTGCCCGAGCACTGGCGCGCAGGCGGCGTGATGCTGCAGAGCATGCCCAAGGCGTCGCCCTTCGCGGCCCAGGGCGAAGGAACGGGTGACGTTCTGCAGGCTTCCGATCTGGTGACCGGGGACGAGGAAGAGAACTGGAACCGGGTCACGATGCTGCTGAATACGGTGGACGACCTGGAACTGATCGGCCCGTCGGTCACGCCCACCGATCTGCTGGTCAGATTGTTTCACGAGGAACAACCGCGGGTCTATGACTTCCAGCCGGTGCGTTTCGGCTGCACCTGCTCGGAAGACCGCGTACGCCAAAGCCTGTCGATCTACTCCGCCAAGGACATCGAGAAGATGACCACGGATGAGGGCCGGGTGACCGCGGACTGCCAGTTCTGCGGCGCGCACTATGATCTGGACCCAGCGTCGCTGGGGTTTGATGCGGAAAACCCGCCCAGTGAGTGAGGCCGCGCAGGATCTCATCGGAACCATCACTGCCGCGCTGAAGCTTCAGGGCGGCGGTTCTTCCGATTTTGACCTCAATCCTGGCACGGTGCTGCCGGAGGGTCGCAAGCTGCGGGATGCCGGGGTGCTGGTGCCGGTCTCCATCGCCTCCGGCGCGCCCCGGCTGATCCTGACCAAACGGTCCTCGGCGCTCAAACACCATCCAGGCCAGATCGCCTTTCCCGGCGGCAAGGTGGATGAGGGCGACAAGGACGCTTGCGCCGCAGCGCTGCGCGAGGCCTGGGAGGAAATCGGCCTGCCGCAATATCTGCCTGAGATCCTCGGCTGCCTTCCTGAGCATGAGACAGTGACTGGGTTCTCCGTGACCCCGGTGGTTGCGCTGATCCGGGAAGAGTTCGCTGCGCGCCCGGAAGCAGGGGAAGTGGCCGAAGTCTTTTCCGTGCCGCTAAGACACGTTCTGAATACGGAAAACTACATCATCGAATCGCGCCGTTGGCGCGGGACCCGCCGACGCTATTATACCGTACCCTATGGGCCCTATTACATTTGGGGCGCCACCGCGCGGATGTTGCGCGGTTTTGCGGCACGGATGGAAAGCTGATGCGGATTGACCAGCCCTGGCTGAAGAACAAGGCAACTCAGGCGGTATGCGAGGCTGTCACGGCGGATGGTGCGCAGGTGCTGTTTGTCGGCGGATGCGTGCGCAATTCACTGCTGTGCGAGCCTGTCTCCGATATGGATATCGCCACCGATGCGCGGCCGGAGCAAGTGATGGAGCTCGCCGCCCGCGCCGGTATCAAGGCGGTGCCGACCGGGATCGACCACGGCACTGTGACGCTGGTCAAAGACGGCATCCCGCATGAGATCACCACCTTCCGCAAGGATGTCGAGACCGACGGCCGCCGGGCTGTGGTCGCGTTTTCAACCGAAATCACTGAGGACGCCCGCCGCCGTGATTTCACCATGAACGCGATCTATGCGCGCCCGGACGGGGAAGTGGTCGATCCGCTGGGCGGCCTGGCGGATCTGACCAAGCGCCGGGTACGGTTCATCGGCACCGCGGAAAACCGCATCCGCGAAGATTACCTGCGCAGCTTGCGCTATTTCCGCTTTCACGCCTGGTACGGCGACCACTCAGAGGGCTTCGATCCGGATGCGCTGGCGGCGATTGCGGCCAACCTGGACGGTCTGGCATCACTCTCCAAGGAACGCGTCGGGGCAGAGCTGTTGAAGCTTCTGACCGCCCCCAATCCTGCGCCGTCTGTCGCAGCAATGCGGCAGGCCGGCGTCTTGGCTCAAATTCTGCCTGGCGCCGATGACCGCGCCCTGGCACCGCTGATTCATCTGGAGGCGGGGCGTCCGGCGTCCGGCATCCGCCGCCTCGCCGCGCTGGGCGGTGATGGTCTGCAGGAGGCCCTGCGGCTGAGCAAGGCTAAGACCTCACATCTGAAAGCAATCCGGGAAGCCGCGACTGGTACAGCGGGGGCAGGGGAGCTGGGATACCGGCTCGGTACGGAGAAAGCGCTGGATGCACTGCTGTTGCGCGCAGCGCTGCTGGAACAGCCGTTTCGCACTGATTTAGAGACTGAAATCGAGCTGGGCGCGGAAGCGGTTTTCCCGGTGAAAGCCCGCGATCTGTTGCCGGACCTGCAAGGGCCGGCGCTGGGCGCGGCGGTAAAAAAACTGGAAGCGGACTGGATCGCGTCCGGGTTCACGCTCAGCCGCGAAGAGCTGCTGAGCACTTTCCGCTGACAAGGGGTGTCAGCAGCGTCACAACCTTTGGGGGTGACAAAACGGCAAATCTTGCGTACCCATGGGGCAGCCACCACATGACGGAGGAATGCTGATGTATTACGGGATCTGGTTTCTCTAACGCCTGAGACCTTGCCCCGTTTGACGTGGGAGCCTTGGGCTGCCCGCTGTCTTCATCTGTATTCCGATTTGCTCAAATGCCTGGAGCACCCGCATGTTTCGCTTTTTTGAAAACCTCATTGACCCTTATTGCGCCTACCCGGAAACCAACACGCCTCCGACGCGGCTGTGGCCGTTCCTGCGCGACTATTCCAAACCGTTCAAAAGCGTCTTCATTCTGACTGCGCTGATGTCGGTCGTGGTCGCCGGGATTGAAGTTGGGCTGATTTACTACATGGGCCGCATCGTCGACCTGATGTCGGGCACCCCGTCCGAGGTCTGGGAGGCGCATGGCACCGAGCTGATCCTGGTGGCCCTGTTCATCCTGCTGCTGCGTCCGGTGATCCAGCTTCTGGACGTTGCGCTGCTGAACAATGCCATACTGCCGAACTATGGCACCCTGATCCGCTGGCGGGCGCATAAGCACGTGCTGCGCCAGTCGGTTGGCTGGTTCGAGAACGATTTTGCCGGGCGGATTGCCAACCGGATCATGCAAACCCCGCCCGCTGCGGGAGAGGTGGTCTTCCAGGTGTTTGACGCCATCACCTTCTCGCTGGCCTACCTGGTGGGTGCGGCAGTGCTGCTGTGGGTTGCCGATGTGCGTCTGATGCTGCCTCTGGCAGTCTGGTTTGTTCTCTACGCGCTTCTGGTGATTTGGACGGTCAAGCGGGTCGGCCCGGCCAGCCAGGCGTCGTCCGACGCGCGCTCCACCGTGACGGGGCGGGTTGTCGACAGCTACTCCAACATCCACTCGGTCAAGATGTTTGCCCATCACGACCGGGAGCTGACCTATGCCCGCGATGCGATCGAGAACACCCGCAAGACATTCCAGACGGAGATGCGCATCTTCACCATCATGGATGCCACGCTGGTTACGCTGAACGGTCTGCTGATCGTCGGCGTGGTCGGCTGGGCGGTGATGCTGTGGATGCAGGGCACGGCTTCGGTGGGTCTGGTGGCGGCCGCCACGGCGCTAACCCTGCGGCTCAACGCGATGACCGGTTGGATCATGTGGGCGCTGACCTCCTTCTTCCGCCAGTTGGGTGTTGTGGCGGAGGGGATGGAGACCATTGCCCAGCCCATCGACCTGGTGGATGCTGCCAATGCGGAACCGCTGCGGCTCACCAAGGGCGAGATCGAGCTGCGCAACCTCTCGCATCACTACGGGCGCGAGGCAGGCGGGCTCGACCGGATCAGCCTGACCATCCAGCCGGGGGAGAAGATCGGCCTGATCGGACGCTCTGGCGCTGGCAAGTCGACCTTGGTGAAGCTGCTCTTGCGGTTCTACGACGCCGAAAGCGGCCAGATCCTGATCGACGGCCAGGACATCCGGGCGGTGACACAGGACAGCCTGCGCAGCCGTATCGGCATGGTTCAGCAGGACAGCGCGCTGATGCACCGCTCGGTGCGGGACAACCTGCTGTACGGACGTCCGGATGCAACAGAGGAGCAGATGATTGCCGCCGCCAAGCAGGCGCAGGCGCATGAGTTCATTCTGGATCTGGAGGACCCGCAGGGGCGCAAGGGGTATGACGCTCATGTGGGGGAGCGCGGGGTGAAACTGTCTGGCGGGCAGCGCCAGCGTGTGACCCTGGCTCGGGTGATCCTAAAGGATGCGCCGATCCTGGTGCTGGACGAGGCCACCTCGGCGCTGGATTCCGAGGTTGAGGCGGCGATTCAGGAAACCCTCTATGGCATGATGCAGGGCAAGACGGTGATCGCCATTGCACACCGGCTGTCCACCATCGCCCAGATGGACCGTATCCTGGTGATGGATCAGGGCCGTATAGTTGAAGAAGGCTCACATGAGGCGCTATTGCAGGCGCAGGGGCTTTATGCGCAGCTTTGGGCACGCCAGTCCGGCGGCTTCCTGAACATCGAGGCAGCAGAATGAACATCGGCAACCTGATCGACGCCTTCCGCCCGGCAGATGGTCCGCCGCCGCAGCGTCTGGGGGCCTTCCTGCGGTGGTGCCTGGCCGGGGCCTGGCCGATGCTGCTGCTGGCGGCGGCCTTTTCGGCACTGGCCGGCGGAATGGAAGCGGGCACCGCATTTATCCTGGGAATGGTCATTGACACCGCCATCGCCAGCGGGCCGGAGCAGTTCTTCTCGGCCGGCAATGTGGCGGTGATCGCCTTGGCGCTGGGCTTCTTTCTGTTCGTGCGCCCGGTGCTGTTCGGCTTGTCTGCAGCCTCCAACGCCATCGTGGTGCAACCCAATGTGAACCCGCTTGTGCTGTCGCGGCTGAACCGCTGGACACTGGGCCAGTCGGTGCGGTTCTTCGACGACGATTTTGCCGGCCGGATCGCTCAGAAACAGATGCAGACGGCAACCGCCGTCACCTCCGTGACCACTGAGATGATCAATGTTGTGGCCTTTGCGCTGGCCTCTCTTGCGGGCTCTTTGGCCTTGTTAGGGTCTATTGATTGGCGCATCACCGGGGTGTTTCTGGTCTGGCTGATCGCCTATTTCGCGCTGATCCGCTGGTTTCTGCCGCGCATCCGTAAACGGTCCGGCGCACGGGCCGGGGCGCGGGCGATGGTGACCGGGCAGGTTGTCGACTCGATCACCAATATCAAGACGGTCAAGCTGTTTGCCCATGCCGACCACGAGGAACGCACCGCTCAGGACGCCATGGTGCGATTCCGCGACAAGTCGCTGCATTTCGGCTACCTCTCCGCGAGTTTCCGCTTCTGCCTCATGTGCCTCGCAGGCGTTCTGCCGGTGCTGCTGATCGGCGCGACGCTGTTTCTGTGGCAGTCGGGCACGGCGACCGAAGGCGACATCGTGGCGGCGGGCGCGGTCTCGATCCGTATCGCCCAGATGACCGGATGGGTCAGCTTTACGCTGATGGCGATCTATTCCAACGTGGGCGAGATCGAGAATGGCATGAAGACCCTGTCGGTCCGCGACCGGGTTGAGGACAAGCCCGATGCGAAACCGCTGCAGGTCAGCGAAGGAGAGATCGTCTTTGATCAGGTGGAGTTTGCCTATGGCCGTGATGTCGGCGGGGTGCAGGGGATAGACCTGACCATTCACCCAGGTGAAAAGCTGGGCATCGTCGGGGCCTCAGGGGCAGGGAAGTCGACGCTCGTGTCGCTGCTGCTCAGGCTTTATGACGGGGAGAATGGCCAGATTCTGATTGACGGTCAGGATATTGCCAAGGTGTCCCAGAACTCACTGCGCAGCCAGATCGGCATGGTCACCCAGGAAACCGCCATGTTCAACCGCTCGGCGCGGGAGAACATTCTCTATGGGCGGCCGGATGCCACTGAGGAAGAGCTGATCGCGGCGGCACAAAAGGCCGAGGCGCATGAGTTCATCACCGAGCTGGAGGACGGCCAGGGCCGCACTGGCTATGATGCCTTTCTGGGCGAGCGCGGTGTGAAACTGTCCGGCGGGCAGCGGCAGAGGATTGCACTGGCGCGCGCCATTCTGAAGGATGCGCCCATTCTGGTGCTGGATGAGGCCACCTCGGCACTGGATTCCGAGGTTGAGGCCGCGATTCAGGCGGCTCTGCACCGGGTGATGGAAGGCAAAACGGTACTGGCGATTGCCCACCGCCTATCGACGCTCAGCGAAATGGATCGGATCATCGTGATGGAGAAAGGCCGTATTACCGAGAGCGGCAGCCATGACGAATTGCTGGCCAGGGGCGGGCTCTACGCCCAGTTCTGGGCGCGGCAGTCGGGCGGTTTCATCTGCACAGATGAGGAACAGGCGGCCGCTGAGTAACCCGGTTGGCGCATTTTGCTTTTGCTGGTCCCTGCGCCGCGCTATTGAGCCGCCATGACTGACGCAGCCAGAACCATAGCAACGATCAGCCGGCTGGGCCATCAAGGCGATGGCGTGGCCGATGGTCCCCTGTTTGCCCCGCGCACCCTGCCGGGCGAGATTGCCAGCGGTATTACCGAGGGCAACCGTCTGACCAGCATCCGTATCGAGACGCCTTCGGAACACCGCGTGCAGCCGCCCTGCCGCCACTACAAGTCCTGCGGCGGCTGCCAGCTGCAGCATGCCAGCGACAGCTTTGTGGCGAGGTGGAAGACGGAGGTGGTGCGCAATGCCCTGAGTGCGCAGGGGCTGGAGACGGAATTCCGGCCCATCCACACTTCGCCACCGAAGTCCCGTCGCCGCGCAACGCTGGCAGTGCGGCGTACCAAGAAAGGCGCGATGGCCGGGTTTCACGGGCAGGCGTCGGAGGTAATCGCGGAAATTCCCGATTGTCAGCTGCTGGAACCCGCCTTGATGGCGGCAATTCCCGTGGCCGAGGCTCTGGCCCTAGCCGGGGCCAGCCGTAAAACGCCGTTGGCGGTGACGGTCACCACGTCGGAAGTCGGCCTCGACATGCTGGTCAAGAACGGCAAGCCGCTGGACGGCCCGTTGCGGATCGAGTTGGCGCAGCTGGCCGAGAAGCACCGGATTGCCCGGCTGACCTGGGACGACGAGCCGGTGGCGATGGAGCAGCCGCCGGTTCAACCCTTCGGCCCGGCCCTGGTCTGCCCGCCGCCGGGTGCCTTTCTGCAGGCCACGCGGGAGGGCGAGGCTGCCCTCCTGGCCGGTGTGCTGGAGATCACCGAAGGCGCCAAGCGGATCGTCGATCTGTTTGCCGGCTGCGGCACCTTTGCGCTGCCTTTGGCGCAGGCTGCCGAGGTGCACGCGGTGGAGGGCGAGCGCGAAATGGTGGCGGCACTGGATGCCGGCTGGCGCAAGGCCAAGGGGCTGAAGAAGGTCACCACTGAAACCCGCGACCTGTTCCGCAACCCGCTGCTGCCGGAGGATCTGAACCCCTTCGGGGCCGCTTTCGATGCGGCGGTGATTGACCCGCCCCGGGCCGGTGCCGAAGCGCAGGTTGCGCAGCTGGCCAAGGCCCGCACGCCGGTGATCGCCTATGTTTCCTGCAACCCTGTGAGCTTTGCCCGCGATGCAAAGATTCTGGTTTCAGCAGGCTATAGCCTCGACTGGGTCCAGGCCGTTGACCAGTTCCGCTGGTCGGCCCATACCGAACTGGTTGCGCAGTTCACACTGAAAGACTGAAATGACGGATACCCGAGCGATGACACCAACCCAACGCCTGGCAGCCATTCTGGACAGTGACCTATTCGGCCGGTTCATCATTGCTGTCATCCTGGTCAATGCGGTGACACTGGGCCTGGAGACGTCGCCAACAGTCATGGCCAGGGCCGGCGGGCTGATCCATCTGATCGACAATATCTGCCTGTCGATCTTCGTGGTGGAGATCCTGGCCAAGCTATTTGTGAGACGGCTGCGGTTTTTCCTGAGCGGCTGGAGCGTGTTCGACTTTGTGATTGTCGGCATCGCGCTGGCACCGGGTGCCCAAGGGCTTTCGGTTCTTCGGGCGCTGCGCATCCTGCGGGTACTGCGGGTGATCTCGGTCGCACCGCGGCTGCGCCGGGTGGTTGAGGGATTCATCACCGCGCTGCCCGGCATGGGCTCGGTATTTCTGCTCATGGCGATCATCTTCTACATCGGCGCGGTGATCTCTACCAAACTGTTCGGCCAGGATTTTCCGGAGTGGTTCGGCGACCTGGGCCTCAGCGCTTATTCGCTGTTCCAGATCATGACGCTGGAAAGCTGGTCGATGGGGATCGTAAGGCCTGTGATGGAAGTGCATCCCTACGCCTGGGCCTTCTTCGTGCCCTTCATCATGGTCACCACATTTGCGGTGGTGAACCTGCTGGTCGGCCTGATTGTAAACTCGATGCAGGATGCGCACCACGAGGAAGAAGGCGAACGCACCGATGCCTACCGGGATGAAGTTCTAAGCCGTCTGGAGGCCATAGAGCAGAAAATTTCAGGCCTCTCAAAGCAAGACAGGAAAATGTGAATTTCCTTAAAGCCGGTTTCGCGGTATTGGCTGGTAAGAGGCAAACAAGAAAAACAGGCTTAACGATGGACAGAAGGGCATTCGGGTTCGGTGCTGCCGCAAGCCTTGCACTGGCAGGCTGCAGCAGGTCTGGCAGTGAGGTTAGCAGGTTTCAGTTCTACCAAGGCCCAACGGTAACTTCCGTTGTGATCAACAAAGGTGCGCGCAAAATGTACCTGCTGCACAACGAAGAGGTTCTGCGGGAATACGACGTCGATCTAGGCTTTGCCCCGCTGGGGCATAAGCAGTTCGAAGGCGACGGGAAAACCCCGGAAGGCACCTATGTTATCGACCGGCGGAATCCCAACAGCCGGTACCACCTGTCGGTGGGGATTTCCTATCCGAACACACGGGACCAAGCCAACGCGGCGGCTGCGGGCAAGCGCCCCGGCGGCGAGATATTCATCCATGGACAGCCGAAAGACCGCAAGGAGCGCAAGCGCGCGGCGCGGGTCAGCGATTGGACCGCGGGCTGTATCGCAGTGTCGAATGAAGAGATCGAAGAAATCTATGCCATGGTGCAGGACGGCACCACTATTGCCTTGAGGCCCTGAACAACAGGCAGCTGGAAGTGCTTCCGCGCCTGCAGATGCACCGGCGGGGCCGGCACCTCTGGGCAGCCTTGGGCGTGGCGCCGTGCTGACGCACGGCGCGCCGGCTCAGCTGCCCATTACCAGCGTCCACCAGATTTTTCCGTTCGGTTCTTGAAACCAGGAAAAGCCCATATTCGCGGCCTTCGGGTCCAGGATCACCGCGCGGGTCGCGGGCCGTTCCAGCCAGGCGGTCAGGGTCTGCTGCTCATTTTCATAAGTTTCCGAGATATTCTCGCCCAGCAGTTTACCGGTGTATCCCGCCCGCGTGACCCGGTCGAGCGGCGACGAGCCGTCGGAGCCGAAATGCCAGGGCCGGTTCTGAACCGACATATCACGCGAATGGGTCGCCGCCGCGGCGGTCAACTCAGCGTTCAGTTGCACCGGTTGTGCACCCGCGGCCTGACGCAGCGCATTGACGGAATCGAGCATCCGGATTTGGACCTTGTCCGCATTGCGGATGCGGTAGCCGTTGCCGGAGTCCGTTGCGGGCGTACAGGCCGCCGCTGCGGTTATAATGGCAGCAGCCAAAAGCAGAAAAACACGCTTCATATTTCTCTCATGCTCCGTCAGTTGCCCTTGCACTTATCCTTCCTGTGGCCCGGGTGCAAACGGAGCGGCAGAAATATGCGGACTTCAGCGACGGATTGGTTTGCGACTGCGGCTTTCCGGCCATAAACTGCCGCAACCCAGGATCCTGATTGCGCAAGTTGGAATGAGTCATGTCACGAATCCCATTTAATAACATCAGCAGACGGAACTTTCTTGCCGGCAGTGCTGCCCTGATTTCCTCTTCCGCCCTAGCGCAAGAAGACACCGGAGATACTCAGCAGGCGTACGATCCGCTGCGGCCGCCGCCAGAGCCGGAGCCGCCGGTTCAGCGCAATATTTCCGCTTTCCGGGCCAAGACGTGGTCACCGTATTTCGACAATTTGCGCAACGGCGCGATTCTTGTCGATATCGACAGCCGGGCGCTGCACTACTGGTCCGCGGATGGAGCCACCTATAAGCTGTTCCCTTCCTCGGTGCCGCTGTCAGACGATCTGACACGCCGCGGCCGCACCAGGGTGGTGCGCAAGGTTGAAGGGCCCAGCTGGTCGCCGACGCCGAACATGCGCAAACGCAATCCGGAATGGCCTGCATATGTCCCGCCGGGTCCGGATAACCCGCTTGGCACACATGCGCTGTACCTCAGCTGGAAGTATTACCGGATCCACGGAACCCACGACACGCGCAAAATCGGCCGCAAATCTTCCAATGGCTGCATCGGGCTATACAACGAACACATCGCCGAGTTGTTCAGTCTGGCCAAAGTGGGCACACAGGTGTTGCTAATTTGACGCCACGGGAGCGGGCCCTAGCCTGTTAACTATAACAAGCAATTGCAATCGCGCGATTTTGCTGGTTAGAAAAAAATACGAGGTATGTCTTGGGTGCACGGATTCTAAATTTGTTCCGTGCAAATTCTGGAGGTTAACATGAAAAAACTCGTTATCGCTGCTGCGCTGACCGCTGCTGCTTCGACCGCTACCGCGGGCAACCTGTCCGAGCCGGTTGTTGAACCGCCGGTCATCGTTGAAGAAGCACAGGGCTCTTCCAGCGGCATCCTGCTGCCGCTGCTGCTGCTGGTCCTGGTTGGCGCAGCTGTTGCATCGAACTAATTTCGATACACGGTTACGGAAAAGGCGGTGGTTCTCCACCGCCTTTTTTGTTGCCTGAAGGCCGCTGCGGGAGCGGTCAGACCGCTGCCACCTCGCGCAGGATGCTGTCCAGAGCATTGGTGATCATGTCTGCATCCTCCGGCTCTATCGTCAAGGGCGGACGGATCTTCAGGATATTATCCTTGGGGCCTTCGCTGCCGATCAGGATCCGGTGATCGCGCATCCGGTTTTTGACGTAGGAACAAATCTCAGTGGCCTCGGAGCCATCAGTATTGATCAGTTCCAATCCCAGAAACAGGCCCATACCGCGGACGTCGCCGATGCAGGCGTACTTCAGTTCCAGCGCTTTGAGACCAGCAAGTAGCCTTGCTCCCACGACCCGGGCGTTGTTTTGAAGGCCTTCGTCTTCGACGATATCCAGCACCTCCTTGCCGATTCGGCAGGAAAGGGTCGAGCCGCCAAAGGTTGAAAAAAATTCGATCCCGTTGTCGAAACTTTCCGCAATTGCCTTGGTCGTCACCAGCACGCCCAACGGGTGGCCGTTGCCGATGGGTTTGCCCATCACCACGATGTCCGGCACCGCGCCTTGGTGTTCAAAGCCGAAGTAGTATTCGCCCAGGCGGCCGAGTCCGGTCTGCACCTCATCAGCGATGCAGACACCTCCAGCGGCGCGAATCTTTTCATAGACCGCAGGCAGGTACCCCTTGGGCGGAATGATCTGGCCTCCCACAGACGGGAAGGTTTCGGCAATGAACCCAGCAACGCCGTGGTCCTTCTCCTGCAGTCGGGCAATTGCCGGGTCGACGAGGTCTGCAAACTTCTGTGCCCGCTCCGGGTCGCCGCGCCGGTATGAGCCGCGGTAGTCATCGGCGACTTCCACCAGTTCCACCCAGTCCGCCTGCCCGACACCGCCGGGCTTGTTGAATTTGTAGGCAGAGATATCAATCGCACCGGTGGTGTTGCCGTGGTAGCCGTGATCGGGCGTCACCATGCCCTTGGCGCCGGTATGGGCACGGGCCAGACGCAGGGCTAGCTCATTGGCCTCAGTGCCGGAGTTCACGAAGAAGCAGACCTCGAATTGATCGGGCAGTTTCGACAGCACTTTATCCGCAAACGCGATCTGTCCCGGGTGTAAGTAACGAGTGTTTGAGTTCATCCGTTTGAGCTGATCCGCCGCCACCGCCTGAATGCGCGGGTGGGCGTGGCCGACGTGCGGGACATTGTTGTAGGCATCTAAATAGGGCCGCCCCCATTCGTCGAACAGGTGGTGCTTCCATCCACGCAGCAGCATCACCGGGTCTTTATAGGTGAGGCTGAGATTGCCGCCAAAATGCGCACGGCGGCTGGCCAGCACGTCGTCCTTGCTGGTTGGGCGATAGACGACCTTTTCATCCGGCAGGTTCAGCAGCGCCGCAGGGTTCGGGCAGAGCGCGCGCCACAGGTACATCTCATCGGGATCGCCAACGCCGGGCCAGTCAGCCTCGATCCCTTCGGTGGTCAGTGCCAGCTGGAAATGCACATGCGGCGCCCAGCCGCCGTTCTGGCCGGGATCGCCCAGGCGGCAGAATTCCTCGCCTTTCTCCACGATGCCGCCGGGTTTCAGCCGGTCGAGGAACTCCGGGTCCAGATGGCCATAGAGCGTAAAGAACGGATCGCCCTCCGGCGTCTCATGCCGCAGGATGACTACGCCGCCATAGTCCAGATGACCTTCGCGGTATTCGGCGGCAAAGACCTCACCGCGCAAAGGGGCAAACATCGGAGTGCCCGCCGGGGCAAAGGCGTCGACGGCCAGATGCACGGTGCGGCGGTTGCTGGCTTTGCACGGTCCCTTGCGGAACGCGGCATCCGTGTAGATCAGCCGCGGCTCGTGGTAATAACCCAGCCAGATCCGGCCATTGTCCTCAAACTCCTCGCCGACCTTGGCGGCCTCCTCCAGCGGCATGTGGAACGGGTTTTGCGGCCATGTGGAGTCCTCGACCGACAGCGAGCCCATCGGTGCGTTCGACAGGTCCTGCCCCATCAGCGGGGCGAAATTGCCGCGTTCTTTTCTGAGCCAGCTCATCACCCTGTCAGCGCTGTCCACCACCGGCAGGCCGCAGGCGGCGCGCAGCCGGGCCGCCAGCAGACCGCCATGCAGCGTGTTCCCTTCCAGAAACCGCCAGGCCGGCGCTTGCGAGATCGTCACATAGGGGTCATCCGGGTTCTCCGCCGCCATCAGGGTGGAATTCACCACGCTGACAGCCAGCCGCGCGCGCAGCAGCGGCCAGACCATGTCCACTTCGGCGGGCGTCAGCGGGCAGGCCTCGTGATAGCCCGCCACCAATGCCGCAAGCGCAGCCACAGGAGCGGGATGGTCCAGCACGATATAGGCCGCTGCAATCGCCAGATCGCAAACCCGTGGTGCAGCGCACATGTCCCCAAGGTCGATGAGGCCCGACACCCGGCGCGATTCGCTCAGTTCACCCGCCACCATGATGTTGTAATCATTGGCGTCGTTGTGGATTGCCTGCTTGGGCAGTGCCGCCAGAACAGGCTCTAACTTGGCGAAATCTGCGCAAATCGCTGCAAGAATTGCACGGCGTCCCGGATCTGTAACGCAAGTAAGCTGGTCTTCGATCCAGCCCGCGCGCATCAGGTCCCATTTGAAATCCCGCTCCAGACCTTCGTGCTGGAAATCCGCCAGTGCCTTCGCCGACCCGCCCAGCACCTGACCGATCTCATGGATCAGCGCGTCGCTTTTCGGCTGAGCCTTGGCATAGCAGCGCCCGGGCAACTGGTTCAGCAGCCAGACCAGCCGGTCCTGGCCATCCTCATCGGGGAGTATCAGCAGAGACTGCCCGTCAGCAGAGGCGATCACCCGCGGGCAGGGCAGATCCGGCTGGCGCGTGGCGATATGCTCAAACGCCTTCACCTGCATATCGACCAGCCAGGTCTCGCAGCCGGGGCGCATCGCCTTGAGGATGTAGCCTTGGCCATCTGCGTCCCGCGCCAAGAAGTTAAGGTCGTACTCCCCATCAAGACGGCTCAGCTCCGCCTTTATCCCCCAATGTTCCTCAAGGGCGGCGGCCCAATGCGCAAGCGTCATCCAAATTCTCCCCGGTCTGCCGGCGTGCCCGGCGATCCTATATTGGATCCTATTTGGACCGGGAGAGCGGTTTAGTCCAGCCAGCCTTGGAGGTTCTGTTCGATAACCCCAGCCAGTGCGGCGATATGGTCATCATCATCGTTGAGGCAGGGGATATAGAGAAAGTCCTCGCCGCCGGCGTGTTCAAAGCTTTCGCGGATTTCCTCGTTGATCTCCTCCAGCGTTTCGATGCAGTCGGCGGAGAAGGCCGGCGCGATCACCGCGATGTTCTTTTTGCCTTCCTTAGCGAGCGTCGCGACGTGGTCCACGGTATAGGGTTTCAGCCATTCCTCAGGCCCGAACACGGACTGGAAAGTCGTGGTGATTTGAGTGTCGTCCCAGCCCAGCCGCTCCTTCAGCAGGCGCGTCGTTTTCTGGCACTGACAATGATAGGGATCGCCTTCCATCAGATACCGTTTCGGCATCCCGTGGTAAGACACCACCAGGATGTCCGGGCGCTTCTCTGCCTTGGCATAGGCGTCTTCCACCGACCGCGCCAACGCGTCGATATAGGCGGGCTGGTCGAAGTAGGGCGCGATCGTGCGGGCGGCGGGCTGCCAGGCTTCTTCCATAAGGGCGCGGAAGAAATGGTCGTTGGCTGTGCCGGAGGTCGCGCCGGCATATTGCGGGTAGAGCGGCACAAACAGGATCTTCTGGCAGCCGGCCTCCACCATCTGCCGCACCTTGGACTTGGTCGATGGGTTGCCGTAGCGCATGCAGAAATCGACCATCACCTGATCGCCGTACCGCGCCTTCATCACCTCGGCCATCTTGGCCGTCTGGTCCTTGGTGATGGTCATCAGCGGGCTTTCGCCCTTGTCGTGGTTCCAGATCGACTTGTAGGCCGCGCCGGAGGAGAACGGGCGTTTGGTCAGGATGATCAGCTGCAGCAGCGGCTGCCATTTCCACGACGGGTAGTCGATCACCCGCTTGTCGGACAGGAACTCGTTCAGATACCGGCGCATCGGCCAATAGGAGTGATCGTCCGGCGTGCCAAGGTTGGCCAGCAGGATGCCGACCTTCTCCGCCGGGATCTTGGGGTGATCGGCAGGGGCGTGGGCAGGGCAATTGGCGGTCCGGGCGGCGTCCAGCATGGGCAGGTCCTGTGCGGCTGAGAATTCGATGGTTGGCGGCAAACTACTGTCTTTACGCGCAGAAGGCCAATTGGATCACATTGGCGCAGCCATAGCGGAAACTTATCAGGGGTCGAGCTTGGTTTCCGGCACTTTCAGCGCATCGGCCAGGCGCATCTGGGCAGAGCCTGGGCGCAGGGGTTTCTGCTGGCTGTCCGATGGCGACCAGCCGGTGAGGCAGACCAGCTCGAACGTCGCGGGCAGCCGGCCGTCTGCAGTGGCGAAATGCTCGCGGTAGATGTGGTCGGCCAGCTGGAACAAGGCGCGCGGTGCCGGGCGCTTCAGGCGCTGGGCGAGGGCGTTGGTTTCTCCCATGCCGCGCAGGTCGTGGACCAAGTGTGTGAGGTCGCGGTATTCGGCGGTCAACGGCACCAGATCGGCCACCGGCAGCGTAAAACCGGCGCGCTGCAGCAATCCGCCCAGGTCGCGGATCTCACCCATCGGGGCAACCCGCGGCGACAGTCCGCCCATCACGACTGTCTCGGCCTCCGCCATGGCCGCGCGCAGCTCGTGCAGGGTCTGGCCGCCCAGCAGGATGACCAGCAGCAGCCCGTCTTCTTTCAAGGCGCGGCGGCATTGGATCAGCTGGCCGACCGGATCGTTGGCCCAATGCAGGCACATGGCATGGATCACCGCATCATGCGCGCCTTCTTCGAGCGCCAGAACATCCGCATCTGCCACGACCTTAGCCGCAGGCTGAAACCCTTCCCAGACCTCCGGAAAGGGGCTGACCACGGCGGGCGCTGTAAAGGTTCTGTTAACCAGGCTCAGGCGATCCTCGGCCTCATCCCGCGCCATCTGGTGCAGGAACAGGGCATCCGCGCGCCGTCGGGCGCGGCGGGCTGCCAGGGTGCGGCGGTCGAAGAGGTGTGCGGGCGCTTGTGTCATGAGGGCTATTTAGATGCTGCTGGCCGGGATTCAAACCGCTGTTTCACTGATTTACCCGCCCCAGTGCCTGGGTTGCGGCGGTCTTGTCGGCAGCGACTTTGGCCTGTGCGGCGCGTGCTGGTCAGGCATGCGCTTCATCAGCGGCACAGTCTGCGAGGGCTGCGGCGCTCCGTTGCCGGGGGAGGCGGACGGCTTCCGTCTGGAATGCGACAGCTGCCTGCGCCATCCACGGCCCTGGAGCCAGGGGCGGTCCGCACTGCTTTATGAGGGGCAGGGGCGCAGGATGGTGCTGGCCCTGAAGCACGGCGACCGGACAGAGATCGCGCAAATGGCAGCAGGTTGGCTGGAGCGGGCCGCGGAACCCCTTTTGCAGGACGATCCGCTGATCTGCCCGGTGCCGCTCCATTGGACCCGGCTGCTCAAGCGCAAGTATAACCAGTCTGCACTGCTGGCAGAGGCGCTAGCGGAACGCTCTGGATTGGAGCACTGCCCGGACCTGCTGCGCCGCACCCGGCAGACGCCCGCGCTGGAGGGGAAGACGCGGGACCAGCGCTACCAGCTGCTGGGGTCCGCTATCGGTGCGCATCCGGGCCGGATGAACAGGATCAGGGCCCGCAGCGTGCTGATCGTGGATGACGTGATGACCTCTGGCGCTACCTTCAGCGCCTGCACTGATGCCTGCCTGCGGGCAGGAGCCGCCGAGGTGCGGGTGGCGATGCTGGCCCGGGTCACGCAAACGTGAGCCCGGCAGCCTGCCTCTGGCAATTGTTGCAATGAATCCCCAATTCCTCCACAACCTTCGAAACCAGAATAT
Organism: Leisingera sp.; assembly: GCF_982940295.1. Classification (NCBI taxonomy): domain Bacteria; kingdom Pseudomonadati; phylum Pseudomonadota; class Alphaproteobacteria; order Rhodobacterales; family Roseobacteraceae; genus Leisingera; species Leisingera sp. The sequence continues at coordinate 220,324 of NZ_CEYXRG010000002.1, read as the reverse complement.
GGGGTCCTGAATGAAAACGGTTGAAATCTACACCTCGCCTCTGTGCGGCTATTGCCACGCGGCCAAGCGGCTGCTGAACCAGAAGGGTGTGGCATTTTCGGAAGTCAACGTGCTGGAAGAGCCGGAGCGCAAGGCGGAGATGATCCAGCGCGCCAACGGCGGCCGCACGGTGCCGCAGATCTTCATTGGCGAGACCCACGTCGGCGGCTGCGACGACCTTTATGCGCTGGAGCAGGCGGGCAAGCTCGACCCGCTGCTGGCGGCCTGAGCCCGGAGACACACAATGCGCGCAGCTCTGCTTCAGATGACATCCACCGACAATCCGGTTGAGAACCTGGAAACGGTGAAAGCCATGATAGCGGAGGCTGTGCGTGGCGGGGCCGGTTTTGTGCTGACGCCCGAGGTCACAAATTGCCTATCGGGCAGCCGGACGCATCAGAATGGTGTCCTGTGCCACGAGGAGGACGACCCGACCCTGGCGGCCTTGCGGGAAGAGGCGGCCAGGCACGGGGTCTGGCTGCTGCTGGGCTCGCTCGGCATCAAGACGCATGATGCTGACGGCCGCTTTGCCAACCGCCAGTTTCTGGTCAGCCCGCAGGGTGAAATCACCGCGCGCTACGACAAGATCCATATGTTCGATGTGGAGGTCACGCCCGAGGAAACCTACCGCGAATCCGACGGCTACCGTCCGGGGACCAAAGCCGTCGTTGCGCAAACACCCTTCGCCAGCATTGGCATGACCATCTGCTACGACGTACGCTTTCCGCATCTGCACCGGGCGCTGGCCAAGGGCGGGGCGCAGATCCTGACCGTGCCGGCGGCGTTTTCCTATGTGACGGGCGCGGCGCACTGGCACTCGCTGTTGCGCGCCCGAGCGATCGAGACCGGCTGTTTCGTGCTGGCACCGGCGCAGACCGGCAAGCACCCGGCCTCCCGCGGGCCCAGCCGCAAAACCTATGGCCATTCCCTGGCTGTCGCCCCCTGGGGCGAGGTGCTGGCGGATGCAGGGCAGGAGCCGGGCGTCACATACGTTGATCTCGACCTCGAAAAAGTGGCAGAAGCACGCAAGCGCGTGCCTTCCCTGACTCACGACCGGGAGTTTGACGGACCCTGATGGACGAGACCCATTCCCTGGCGGTATCGCTGTTCAGCGAGATACTCATGGCTGACCAGCTGGCCCGGTCACGCCTCAGCAAAGTGCTGCCCAAAGGGATGGAGTTGTCGCATTTTTCGGTGCTGAACCACCTGGCCCGCGCCGGGTTGGAGCGCTCGCCTGCACAATTGGCCAAGGCGTTTCACGTGACGCGCGGGGCAATGACCAACACGCTGAGCAAACTGGAAGTGGCGGGATATATACACGTCCGTCCCGATTGGGATGATGCGCGGCGCAAGATGGTGGCAATCAGCCCGGCGGGCAAACAGGCCCGTGATGCGGCTCTGGCCGGGATCATTCCGGTGATCTCCGAGGTGGTCGGTGAACTGGGCAGCGACCGGGTTCGGGCCACCCTGCCGATCCTGCGCGAGCTGCGCGGCAAGCTGGAAGAAAGCGGCTGAGCCGGCAGGTCCGGCAGCCTTCTGAATGAGACGACTGCCCAAAAAAGAAGGACGCCCGCAAGCAGGCGCCCCTCTTCCCCATCAGTCCCCATCAATCCGTGAGTGGCGGTCCTGGCAACCTCTGGGCGGACCCGCCGAAAACAGCGGTAAGCAATTATTCAATTCAAGGGCTTTCCCCGGAGGCGGACCGGGTAACATTCCAAATCCGCTAACTGACGTTAACAATCAGCGCGGCTCAACTAAAGGGTGCATAAGGATTACCACCTATCCTTTAGGATAGGCGGCAGACTTAGGGGAGGCAGCGGCAGCTCAGCCGGGTTTCACGCTCGCAGTCACATAGTTCACCGACAGGTCCCGTTCCGAAATCGACCAGTTCCAGGTGATCGGGTTGAACACGAACCCCTTGCGGTCCACCGGCTTCAGCCCGGCCTTGCGCAGCAGCTCGAACAGCTCATCCGGGGTGATGAACTTGGACCATTCATGCGTGCCGCGCGGCAGCCAGCGCATGACCACTTCGGCGCCGATGATGGCCATGGCAAAGCTCTTCGGATTGCGGTTGATGGTTGAGCAAATCTCCAGCCCGCCGGGTTTCAGCAGCTGCTGTGTTGCGGTCAGATAGCTGAGCGGATCGGCGACATGCTCCACCACTTCCATGTTGAGTACCACATCGAATTGCTCGCCAGCCTCGGCCAGCGCCTCGGCGGTGGTGTGGCGGTAGTCGATCTCCAGCCCCGATTGTTCGGCGTGGATCCGCGCGACCGGCAGGTTGCCCTCGGCAGCATCGGCGCCCACAACCGTAGCACCCAACCGGGCCATAGGCTCACTCAGCAGCCCGCCGCCGCAGCCGATATCCAAGAGCCGCAACCCCTCGAACGGGTTCCGTGCCGTCAGGTCGCGACTGAATTCGGCGGCAATTTGCTTGGTGATATAGTCGAGCCGACACGGGTTCAGCATGTGCAGGGGCTTGAATTTGCCATGCGGATCCCACCACTCCGCCGCCATCGCCTCGAATTTGGCGATTTCCGCAGGGTCGACCGTGGATTGAGGCGCTTGCATTCCTGTCTCCGTGTGCTCTTTTGTAGTCTGACGTCTCACTAAGGTCAGTAATGGATAGATACCCGGACCAAAAGCGCGCAGTGCATTATCTCTACCCGCCGGTCGAGCCCTTTGACCAGCGCATGATCGACGCAGGCCAGGGGCACCGTATATATGCAGAGCAGAGCGGGAATCCAAACGGCATACCCGTGATCGTGTGCCACGGCGGACCGGGCGGCGGCAGCAGCCCTGCGATGCGGCGCTACTTCGACCCCGAAATCTACCGGATTATCCTGTTTGACCAGCGCGGCTGCGGCCGCTCGCGCCCCTATGCCTCCTGCGAGGACAACACCACCTGGCATCTGGTCGCCGATATGGAGCTGATTCGCCGTCAGATCGGTATCGAGTCGTGGATCCTTTTCGGCGGCAGCTGGGGGGCGACGCTGGCGCTGATCTATGCCCAGACCCACCCCGACCGGGTGCAGCAGATGATCCTGCGCGGCGTCTTTCTGATGACAAAAGCTGAGCTCGACTGGTTCTACGGCGGCGGCGCCGGCAAGTTCTGGCCCGAAACCTGGGCCAAATTCGTCTCGCTGATCCCCGATGGCGAGCGCAGCGACATGATCGGCGCCTACCACAAGCGGCTGTTTTCCGGAAACCTGGACGAGGAAGTGCGCTTTGGCCGCGCCTGGTCCTCCTGGGAAAACGCGCTGGCTTCGGTGCACTCAAACGGCCACAGCGGTGAAAGCCCCGGCGACTACGCGCGCGCCTTTGCCAGGCTGGAGAACCATTATTTCCGAAATGGCGGCTTTCTCGACTATGACGGCCAGATCCTTGCCAACATGGGGCGCATTTCCCATATCCCCGGCGTGATCGTGCAAGGACGCTATGACATGATCTGCCCGCCGTCGTCCGCCTGGCGCCTGAATGAGCTGTGGCCAAATGCGGAGTTGAAGATGGTGCGCAATGCCGGCCATGCTCTGTCGGAGCCGGGAATCAGTGCGGAGCTGGTCCGGGCGATGGACCGGATTGCAGGAGAGCTTGTGCCATGACGCGCATCGACCGCCGCGCGCTGTTCACCTCGGGTGCTGCCGCTGCCCTGCTGGCCGCTGCCGGCGGATCGGTCCATGCGGCGCCTAAGGCAGGCGGCGTGCTGCGCCTGGCGGTCCCGCGCGATGGCGGGATGCTGGAGCAGGCCGCTCGCGGCGCGATCTATGACACGCTGACCGAAATTGCCTCGGACGGGCTGCTGCGCGGCGAGCTGGCCACAGGCTGGCACTCCACAGATGATGCACGGACCTGGACCTTCAACCTGCGTGAGGGCGTGGCGTTTCATGATGGCAGTCCGCTGACGGCGGACGATGCTGCCGCCTCGCTTCTGGTGCAGGGAATCACCGGGGCGGAGGTGCGGGCCGTCACCGCGCTGGGCGGCCATCAGCTGCTGGTGGAGCTTGCGCAGCCCAATCCGCATCTGCCTTATCTGCTGGCCAGTGCGTATCAGATGATTGCCCCCGGCGGCGATTTGCCCGTGCCGCTGTCAGATTCGGTGGGCACCGGTTGCTACAAGTTGGAGCGGGCGCAGGAAGACCGTCATTTCCGCGCCTCAAAAGTGGCGGATCACTACAAGGCCGGAACTGCCGGCTGGGCGGATGTGGTGGAGATCATCGTGATCCCCGACGCCGCTGTCCGGGCTGAGGCTCTGCGCGACGGCTATGTCGACGTGGCGGCCCTGCCGGAACCGCGCGGCCTGCTGCGCCGGGGCGAGTTCCTGTATCACCCCTCGTCCAGCGACATGGCGCTGGCCGCCCGGCACACCGTCGGCATCCCGCGCAAGGTGGGCCAGCGTGCGCCGCTGGATGACGGCCGCATCGCCGAACGCTGGTGGATGGCCTGACACCGCCACGCGGCCATCCCCGAAGACAAGCCTTGCAGTTTTCCCCAATCCCCCCTATATGGCTTTGACAACAGCGGCGCGTTGAACCTCTGGCTCAAGGCTCCACCGGGAATTTCGACGGGCCGCGCGCCCGTTTTTTTGTGTTTGCAGGTTCGCGCCTGCCGCTCCAAGTGGAGGTCTGATGACCAACGACCTGATTGCCAAAGCTGCCATCGACCGGCGCCTGGCCGAGATCGTCACCCCGGTGATCGAGGATCTGGGGTATGAGCTGGTGCGAATCCGGCTGATGTCTGGTAAGTCGACGACACTGCAGATCATGGCCGACAAGCCCAACGGCGGCATCGAGGTGGATGATTGCGCCGACATTTCGAATGCCGTCAGCGCCGTGCTGGATGTCGAAGACCCGATCATCGATGCCTATGCCCTGGAAGTGTCGAGCCCCGGCATTGACCGTCCGCTGACCCGGATGAAAGACTTCGAGATGTTCGAGGGCTACGAGGCCAAGCTCGAAACCGCCGAGATGGTCGGCGGCCGCCGCCGCTTCAAAGGCGAGCTGGCGGGTACCGAGGACGACGAAGTTCTGATCAATATCGAGGATCAGGGCGAGACCGTGACCATTGGTCTGAAATTTGACTGGCTGAGCGATGCCAAGCTGGTTCTGACCGATGATCTGATCAAGGAAATGCTGCGTCAGCGCAAAGAGGCCGGGACGCTCAACGAAGACGCATTCGACGAAATCGAGACCGAAGAGTCCGAAGAGGAGAAAAAGTAATGGCTATCACCTCTGCAAACCAGCTGGAGCTGTTGCAAACCGCCGAGGCCGTGGCGCGCGAAAAGATGATCGACCCGGGTCTGGTGATCGAGGCGATGGAAGAGAGCCTCGCCCGTGCGGCCAAAAGCCGCTATGGCGCCGAGATGGACATCCGGGTGTCGATCGACCGTAAGACCGGCCGCGCCACCTTTACCCGCGTGCGCACCGTTGTGGCGGATGACGAGCTGGAGAACTATCAGGCCGAAATGACCGTCGAGCAGGCGCGCCAGTACATGGCGAACCCCGAAGTGGGCCAGACCTACGTCGAGGAAGTGCCGCCGGTGGAAATGGGCCGCATCGCCGCCCAGTCGGCCAAGCAGGTGATCCTGCAGAAGGTGCGCGAAGCTGAGCGTGACCGCCAGTACGAAGAATTCAAGGACCGCGCCGGCACCATCATCAACGGCCTGGTCAAGCGCGAGGAATACGGCAACGTCATCGTCGATGTGGGCGCCGGCGAAGCGATCCTGCGCCGCAACGAGAAAATCGGCCGCGAAAGCTACCGCCCGAACGACCGCGTGCGCTGCTACATCAAGGACGTGCGCCGCGAGCCGCGCGGCCCGCAGATCTTCCTCAGCCGCACCGCGCCCGAGTTCATGGCAGAGCTGTTCAAGATGGAAGTGCCGGAAATCTATGACGGCATCATCGAGATCAAGGCTGTTGCCCGAGACCCCGGTTCGCGCGCCAAGATTGCTGTTGTCTCCTATGACGGCTCGATCGATCCGGTCGGCGCCTGTGTGGGTATGCGCGGCTCCCGCGTGCAGGCCGTTGTGAACGAGCTGCAGGGCGAGAAGATCGACATCATCCCGTGGAATGAGGATCAGCCGACCTTCCTGGTGAACGCGCTGCAGCCGGCCGAAGTGACCAAGGTGGTGCTGGACGAGGAAGCCGGCAAGATCGAAGTTGTGGTGCCGGAAGAGCAGCTGTCGCTCGCTATCGGCCGCCGCGGTCAGAACGTGCGCCTGGCGTCGCAGCTGACCAACCTCGACATCGACATCATGACCGAGGAAGAAGAATCGGCCCGCCGCCAGAAGGAATTCGAGGCGCGCACGAAATTGTTCATGGAGACCCTTGATCTCGACGAGTTCTTTGCCCAGCTTCTGGTGTCTGAGGGCTTCACCAACCTGGAAGAGGTTGCGTATGTCGAACTCGATGAACTGCTGGTCATTGACGGTGTAGACGAAGGCACCGCCGAAGAACTGCAGGCCCGTGCCCGCGACTATCTGGAAGCCCAGGCCAAGGCGGCCCTGGATGCAGCCCGTGCGCTGGGCGCCGAGGAAAGCCTGATCCAGTTCGAGGGCCTGACCCCGCAAATGGTCGAGGCGCTGGCCAAGGACGACGTGAAGTCGCTGGAAGACTTCGCCACCTGCGCCGACTGGGAACTGGCAGGCGGCTGGACCAACGATGGCGGCGAGCGGGTCAAGGACGACGGCATCCTGGAGCCTTTCGGCGTATCGCTGGAAGAGGCGCAGGACATGGTCATGACCGCGCGCATCATGCTGGGCTGGGTGGATCCGGCTGAGCTGGAAGCGGAAGCGGCGGAAGACGAAGACGCTGGCGAAGAGGAAGGCGAAGCCTGATCCAGGGCTTTGCAAAGGAGACCTGCATGACACGCGGCGGCGTACAAAAAGACCGGTCCGAAGGCAGCGAGCGCAAGTGCATCGCAACCGGCGAGACCCAGCCCAAGCAGGGCCTCATCCGTTTTGTGATGGGTCCTGACGGGCAGGTTGTGCCCGACGTGATGGAAAAGCTGCCGGGCCGCGGCGTCTATGTGGCAGCCAGCCGCGCGGCGCTGGAAACCGCCGTCAAAAAGAAGCTGTTCGCCCGCGGCTTCAAAGCGCAGGTCCAGGTCTCCGGCGGGCTTGTCGGAGAGGTGGAGGACCAGGTGGTCCGCCGCCTGGTCGGGCTGATCAGCCTGGCGCGCAAGTCGGGCGACGCGGTGGCCGGCTTTGAGAAGGTCAAGGACTGGCTGTCCAAGGAAGAGGCCCGGGTGCTGATCCAGGCCTCCGACGGATCCGGCCGCGGAAAGTCGAAGCTGAGTACGCCCTACAAGGGCAAATTCATCGGCTGCCTCACGGCGGACGAGCTGGGAATGGCATTTGGGCGCCAAACTGTGATACATGCCGCCCTCGCCTCTGGCGGACTCAGCAAACGTGTTGTAGATGAGGCGCAACGACTGCAAGGTTTGCGCGAAATGGTGGGCGGCAACGGCCGCACGGAAGGATAAGTAGCTTTATGAGCGATAGTGACGGCAAAAAGACACTGGGTCTGCGTGGGGGTTCCCGTCCGGGGAACGTGAAACAGAGTTTCAGCCATGGACGGACCAAGAATGTCGTAGTGGAAACCAAGCGCAAGCGCGTTGTGGTTCCCAAGCCGGGTGCGGCCAAAAGCGGCAGCGGTGCTGCACCGGCAGCGTCCGGATCCCGCCGGCCCGCCGGCATCAGCGATGCAGAGATGGAGCGCCGCCTGAAGGCGCTGCAGGCCGCCAAGGCCCGCGAGGCGGAAGAAGCCGCGCAGCGCGAAGCCGAGGAAAAGGCCCGCGCCGAAGAGCGTGAGCGCCGCCGCGCCGAAGCGGAAGCCAAGGAGCGTGAGCAGCGCGAAGCCGAAGAGCGCGCCCGTCAGAAAGCCGAAGAGGAAGAGCGCAAGCGCGCCGAGGAAGAAGAGGCAGCCAAACGCGCTGCCGCTGCCCCCGCGCCCGCTCCCAAGGCAGAGCGTCCGGCACCGAACAAGCCGGCTCCGGCTGCAACTCCGCGCAAATCCGATCGTGAACGCGAACAGCGCCCGTCCCGCGGCAAGGGCCGTGACGACAACCGCCGCTCCGGCAAGCTGACGCTTGGCCAGGCGACCGGCGGCGAAGGCAACCGCCAGCGTTCCATGGCGGCGATGAAGCGCAAGCAGGAGCGTGCGCGCCAGAAAGCCATGGGCGGCTCGGTTGAGCGGGAAAAGGTTGTGCGTGACGTGCAGCTGCCGGAAACCATTGTGGTGTCCGAGCTGGCCAACCGTATGGCCGAACGCGTTGCCGACGTGGTGAAATCGCTCATGCAGATGGGCATGATGGTCACCCAGAACCAGTCGATCGACGCCGATACCGCTGAACTGATCATCGAGGAATTCGGCCACAAGGTGACCCGCGTGTCCGACGCCGACGTTGAAGACGTGATCAAGGAGGTCGAGGACAAGGACGAAGACCTGAAGCCGCGTCCGCCGGTCATCACCATCATGGGCCACGTCGACCACGGCAAGACTTCGCTGCTGGACGCAATCCGCGACGCCCGCGTTGTGGCAGGCGAAGCCGGCGGCATTACCCAGCACATTGGCGCCTATCAGGTGACCACCGAAAGCGGCACCGTGCTGAGCTTCCTGGACACCCCGGGCCACGCGGCCTTCACCTCGATGCGCTCGCGCGGCGCGCAGGTGACCGATATTGTGGTTCTGGTTGTTGCAGCGGACGACGCGGTGATGCCGCAGACCGTCGAGGCGATCAACCACGCCAAGGCGGCCGGTGTTCCGATGATCGTGGCGATCAACAAGATCGACAAACCGGCGGCCGACCCGAACAAGGTCCGCACCGACCTGCTGCAGCATGAGGTGATCGTGGAAGCCATGTCCGGCGAAGTGCAGGACGTGGAAGTCTCCGCTGTCACCGGCCAGGGCCTGGACGAACTGCTGGAAGCCATTGCGCTGCAAGCGGAAATCCTGGAACTGAAAGCCAACCCCGACCGCGCCGCACAGGGTGCCGTGATCGAGGCGCAGCTGGACGTGGGCCGCGGCCCTGTGGCCACCGTGCTGGTTCAGAACGGCACACTGCGCCAGGGCGACATCTTTGTTGTGGGTGAGCAGTACGGCAAGGTCCGTGCGCTGATCAACGACAAGGGCGAGCGGGTTGAGGAAGCCGGTCCGTCGGTTCCGGTCGAAGTGCTGGGCCTGAATGGCACTCCGGAAGCGGGCGACGTTCTGAACGTCACCGAAACCGAAGCCCAGGCGCGCGAAATCGCCGAGTACCGCGAGCAGGCGGCCAAGGACAAGCGCGCCGCAGCCGGTGCAGCGACCACACTGGAACAGCTGATGGCCAAGGCCAAGGAAGACGAGAACGTCTCCGAGCTGCCGATCCTGGTCAAGGCCGACGTGCAGGGTTCTGCCGAGGCCATCGTTCAGGCGATGGAAAAGATCGGCAACGAGGAAGTGCGCGTGCGCGTGCTGCACTCGGGCGTCGGTGCGATCACCGAAACCGATGTCGGCCTTGCCGAAGCGTCCGGTGCGCCGATCATGGGCTTCAACGTCCGTGCCAACGCCTCGGCCCGCAACACTGCCAACCAGAAGGGCGTGGAGATCCGCTACTACTCGGTGATCTATGACCTGGTGGATGACGTGAAGGCGGCGGCCTCCGGCCTGCTGTCGGCGGAGATCCGCGAAAACTTCATTGGCTACGCGCAGATCAAGGAAGTCTTCAAGGTCACCGGCGTTGGCAAGGTTGCCGGCTGTCTGGTCACCGAAGGCGTTGCCCGCCGCTCGGCCGGCGTTCGCCTGCTGCGCGACAACGTGGTGATCCACGAAGGCACGCTGAAGACCCTGAAGCGTTTCAAGGACGAAGTCGCCGAGGTTCAGTCCGGTCAGGAATGCGGTATGGCGTTCGAGAACTACGACGATATCCGCCCGAACGACGTGATCGAGATCTTCGAGCGCGAGGAAGTGACCCGCACCCTCGACTGATCCGGTCGCGATCCAAAAAAGAAAGGCCCTGGCGCGGATGCCGGGGCCTTTTCATTTTCGCCTGACGGCGGAGCCGACGCCGAATACCCGTGCAGCAGCTAACGAAGCGTCGGGGGAATGCCGATCCGTTGCGGTTCGGCGGCGCATCAAGCCAGGCACCTTCGGTGCTGCGCTGCGAAAGTGCACGGGTCCGCTGGAAAATGACAGCTGTCGAAAGGCCGGATCCCTTTTTCAATGCTGCAGCTGATCAGTCCTGCAAGCGCCATTCAGCACTGCGGCTTTGCCGCCTCCGGTGAATCCGGAAAAGGGCAGCTGTTGGCAGCTGCCCTCTCTGTCTGCCTGATGTGTGTGAGTGGCGGCTCAGGCGGCTGGTGTAACTGGCTGGCCCTGAAAGGTTTTTGAGCCAACCCGTACCGCGATTTTCCCGTCAGGGAGTGCCCGTATGAAACTGCCTTGAACCAGGGAAAACTTGCCTACTGCGATTGTTCTAAGCATGGTCTAATCCTGCCTATGTGCAATTCAGGGTAGTGGTTTGCTCCGTATCCTGATGCTCAGCCAGATTGATTAACAAAGCGTTACCCGTGCGGGCAGCATCAGTTAAACGCCCAATAAACCGCTAATAACCCGGATTGACAGAGCGGCCAGCCTGGCGTTCCGGGCCTGTCAGAGCCAGTCGCGAAGGATGGGGATCAGCGGAATATCGGCCGGTGGCATCGGATAATCACGCAGGTCCTGCGGCCGCACCCATTTCAAAGTCTGGCCTTCTTGGGCCCGCGGGATGCCCTCCCACTTGCGGCATGCAAACAGCGGCATCAGCAGGTGGAAGTCCTCGTAGGAATGGCTCGCAAAGGTCAGCGGCGCCAGGCAAGAGGCCCAAGTGCCAATTCCCAGTTCCTCTTGCAGCTCGCGGATCAGCGCTGCTTCGGGGGTTTCCCCCGGCTCGATCTTGCCGCCAGGAAACTCCCACAGGCCCGCCATCGACTTTCCTTCGGGACGCTGCGCCAGCAGCACCCGCCCGTCCACATCAATGAGCGCAACAGCCGATACCAGAACAGTTTTCATGACCGGTAATCCGCGTTGATCGAGATGTACTGATGGGTCAGGTCGCAGGTCCAGACAGTGGCTTGGCCGCTGCCGAGGCCCAGATCCACCTTTATCGTGATCTCCTGCTTTTTCATCTCCGCCGCGCCCTGTTCTTCCTTGTAGTCCGGCGAGACCCAGCCCTTTTCCGCCACCAGAACATCGCCAAAGGAGATCGACAGCAGGTCCCGGTCCGCTGCGGCGCCGGACTTGCCGATTGCCATCACCACGCGGCCCCAGTTCGGATCCTCGCCGGCAATGGCGGTTTTGACCAGCGGCGAGTTGGCAATCGTCAGGCCATGCACCTTGGCATCCGCGTCCGAAGCCGCGCCGGTCACCTGGATTTCCACGAACTTGGTTGCGCCTTCGCCGTCGCGCACCACCTGGTGCGACAGATCCAGCATGACGCGCTCCAACCCAGCCGCAAATTCCGCATTTCCGGTGGCATCCACACCCGAGGCGCCGGTCGCGCACAACATCAGGCTGTCGGAGGTCGAGGTGTCGCTGTCCACCGTGATGCAATTGAAGGTCCGGTCGCAAATCTCCGCCAGCTGCGCCTGCAGCGCCGCTTGCTCCACCTTGGCATCGGTGAAGATATAGACCAGCATCGTCGCCATGTCCGGTGCGATCATGCCGGAACCCTTGGCGATGCCGGCAATCTTGACGGTCTTGCCTTCGATCCCGACCGTGGCGCTGGAACCCTTGGCAAAGGTGTCGGTGGTCATGATCGCCTTGGCGGCACTTTCCAGCGCAGTCTCGTCCAGTGCACCATTCAGCTCGCCGATCTTCGCGACAATGCGGTCATGCGGCAGCGGTTCGCCGATCACACCGGTCGAGGCGGTAAAGACACGCTCCGCCGGGACGCCCGCGGCCCCAGCAACCGCGGAGGTGATTTCTGCCACCGAGGTCTGGCCGTAATGGCCGGTGAAGGCGTTGGAATTGCCCGAGTTCACAAGGATCGCCGCACCGGCATCCGCCGCGCCGCCCAGCTTGGCCTGGCAGTCCAGCACCGGGGCGGATCGGGTCTTGGAACGGGTGAACACCCCAGCAACCGAGGTGCCCGGATCCATCACCGCCAGCATCACGTCGGTGCGGCCCTGGTACTTGACCCCGGCAGCGGCGGAGGCAAAGCGCACCCCCTTGATGACCGGGAGACCGGGAAAGCTGGCGGGTGCCAGCGGCGAGACGGGCAGGGATTTCGCCATGATCAGTTCCTTACCAGGCTGAGGTCTTTGAGGATGGCCGGATCCAGATCCTCGATTTCGGGTCGTTCGATCTCGGACGCTGCGGTCAGCTCGTTCACGCGTTCCTCGACCGCCTTCTGGCGCAGCTCGTCGGCGATCTGCGCCCGCACCTCTTCGAATTCGGGGGCCTCTGTCTTGCGGCGCTCATGCAGCAGGATCACGTGCCAGCCAAACTGTGTCTGCACCGGACCGGAGACATCTCCGGAGCGCAGCTCCAACACTGCTTCTTCAAATTCCGGCACCATGCGGCCGGTGGTGAACCAGCCCAGATCGCCGCCGCTGGGACCGGAGGGGCCGGTGGATTTCTCCTTGGCGAGGGTTGCGAAATCGGCGCCGTCATCCAACTCCTTGATGATCTCCTGCGCGTCTTCTTCGCTTTCGACCAGAATGTGGGCTGCGTGGAACTCATCGCCGCCGTCGCCTGAGGAGTATTTCTCATCATAGGCCGCGCGCAGCGCCTCTTCACCGCTGGCGTTGTCCATCACCATCTGGAGAACATTGGCCGCCAGCATAGCGCGCTGTTCGTTTTCGACCGACAACTCGACATAGCGGGGTACCTCACCGTGCAGCTGCTGTTTCAGCGCAGTCTGTTGCACCAGCTGGTCGAGGATCGCGTTGAACAGCACGTCATCCGGCAGCTGCTTATACTGCTCCGGCAGGTTTTCGCGCGCCATAATCATGTGGCCCACAGTGATCTCCTCGCCATTGACCGAGGCAACAACTGTGTTGGCATGCGGCGCGGCCACCGCCGCCAGCGGAAGCGCTGCGCAGGCCGCCATAGCCATACCGCACAGAAAAGTGAGACCTTTACGCATAGAAATCTTCCTATTCCTTGGCCGCTGGGGGGCGCGCCGTTGACACTCTATACCCTGCCGCTTACATCGCCTTGAGGCCATTGGCAGGACCGTCTTTCCACCTTGTTTATGGGTTGCGGACACGGCGGGCAAGCCTGCCCGATGCACAGGCCGGACATAGGATCGCTGGAGAAGATATGCTGGGTTTCGGAACACTCGCCAAAAAGGTTTTCGGTACGCCGAACGACCGTAAGATCAAGGCGACGCGGCCGCTGATTGCACAGATCAACGCGCTGGAGGACGAGTTCGCGAAGCTCAGCGACGACGGGCTGATCGGAAAAACTGAAGAGCTGCGTAAGCGGGCCCTGAACGGCGAAGGCCTCGACGCGCTGTTGCCGGAGGCTTTTGCCAACGTGCGCGAAGCGGCCAAGCGGGCCCTGGGCCTGCGCGCCTTTGACACCCAGCTGATGGGCGGCGTGTTTCTGCATCAGGGTAACATCTCCGAGATGAAGACCGGCGAGGGCAAGACCCTTGTGGCCACTTTCCCGGCCTATCTGAACGCGCTGACCGGCAAGGGCGTGCATGTGGTCACGGTGAACGAATACTTGGCCAAGCGCGACAGCGAATGGATGGGCAAGGTGTTTGCCCAGCTTGGCATGACCACGGGCGTGATCTGGTCCGGCCAGGCGGATGCCGAGAAGATGGCCGCCTACGGCTGCGATGTCACCTATGCCACCAACAACGAACTTGGCTTCGACTACCTGCGCGACAACATGAAACCGTCGCTGGACCAAGTGTTCCAGAAGCAGCACAACTTTGCCATCGTCGACGAAGTGGACTCGATCCTGATCGACGAGGCCCGCACCCCGCTGATTATTTCCGGCCCCGCCGAGGACCGCTCTGAGCTTTATGCGACCATCGACAAGATGATCCCGCTGCTGGCCGAGGACCACTACGAGATCGACGAGAAAACCCGCGGCGTGACCTTCACCGAGGACGGCAATGAGTTTCTGGAGCAGACGCTGCGCGAGCACGGGCTGCTGGAAGCAGAGGCCTCGCTCTACGATCCGGAAAGCACCACCGTTGTCCACCACGTGAACCAGGCCCTGCGCGCGCACAAGCTGTTCCAGCGGGACAAGGACTACATTGTCCGCGACGGCCAGGTTGTGCTGATCGACGAATTCACCGGCCGCATGATGCCGGGTCGCCGCCTGTCCGAAGGTCTGCACCAGGCCATCGAGGCCAAGGAAGACGTGCAGATCCAGCCCGAGAACACCACGCTGGCGTCTGTGACCTTCCAGAACTACTTCCGCCTCTACGGCAAGCTGTCAGGCATGACCGGCACCGCGATGACCGAGGCCGAGGAGTTCCAGGAAATCTATGGCTTGGGCGTGGTCGAAGTTCCGACCAACCGCCCGATCGCCCGTGTGGACGAGGACGATCAGGTCTACCGCACCGCCCGCGAGAAATACGAGGCAATGATCAAGGAAGCCAAGAAGGCGCATGAAAAGGGCCAGCCCGTGCTCCTGGGCACCACCTCGATCGAGAAATCCGAACTGCTGAGCCAGCTGCTCGAGAAGGAAGGCATTCAGCACAATGTTCTGAACGCCCGCCACCATGAGCAGGAAGCGCAGATCGTTGCCGATGCCGGCCGCTTTGGTGCAGTGACCATCGCCACCAACATGGCAGGCCGCGGCACCGACATTCAGCTGGGCGGCAACGTCGAGATGAAGGTGCTGGAGGCGCTGGCGGCAAACCCCGAGGCCGACCCGGCCGAGCTGCGCGCCGCCGAAGAAGCCAAGCACGCCGAGGAAAAGCAGAAGGTTCTGGACGCCGGCGGCCTGTTCGTGATGGCGTCTGAGCGCCACGAAAGCCGCCGCATCGACAACCAGCTGCGCGGCCGCTCCGGGCGTCAGGGCGACCCGGGCCGCACCCGCTTCTACCTCAGCCTGGAAGACGACCTGATGCGCATCTTCGGGTCCGAACGTCTGGACAAGCTGCTGTCGTCGCTCGGCATGAAAGAAGGCGAGGCGATCATCCACCCCTGGGTGAACAAATCGTTGGAACGCGCCCAGGCCAAGGTCGAGGGCCGCAACTTCGACATGCGCAAGAACGTGCTGAAGTTCGACGACGTGATGAACGACCAGCGCAAGGTGATCTTCAGCCAGCGCCGCGAAATCATGGCCGCAGAAGACCTGTCCGAGATCGTCGACGACATGCGCCACGAGGTGATCGACGATCTGCTCGACACCCACATGCCACCCAAGACCTATGCCGACCAGTGGGACACTGCGGGCCTGCAGGAGCAGGTGCGCGAAATGCTGGGAGTCGAAGCGCCGGTGGCTGAATGGGCCGCCGAGGAAGGCGTCGATGACGAGCAGATCCGCGAACGCCTGGTGGAAGCCTCCGACAAGATGATGGCGGAAAAGGCCGAGGCTTTTGGTCCGGAAAACATGCGCAACATCGAAAAGCAGGTGCTGCTGCAGACCATCGACAAGAAGTGGCGTGAACACCTGCTGACGCTGGAGCATCTGCGCTCGGTTGTCGGCTTCCGCGGCTATGCTCAGCGCGATCCGCTGAACGAGTACAAGAACGAGAGCTTCCAGCTGTTTGAAAGCATGCTCGACTCCTTGCGGGAGGAAGTGTCCCAGCAGTTGAGCCGGGTGCGCCCGATGACCGAGGAAGAGCAGCAGCAGATGCTGATGGAGATGGCAGCCCGCCAGGCCGCCATGCAACAGGCTGCGGCCCAGCCCGCGCCAGCAGCAGAAGAGCCGGCACCGGGATTTGTCGAGGATGATCCATCCACTTGGGGCAACCCCTCGCGCAATGACAAATGCCCCTGCGGCTCTGGCAAGAAGTTCAAGCACTGCCACGGCAGCCTCGCTTGAGCGCATGACAGAAAAACTCAGGGTTCGGTTTCAGCCGGACCCTGCCGCCCGGCCGCGGAAACGGGACCTCCCGCCCGTCGCCGGTCTTTCAAAAAGACCGCTCCCGTTGGCGTGGCGCAGCGCCACGCCCAAGGCTGACGGGGGCTCTGGCCCAGCCGGAGCACCCGCAGGCGCGGAAGTTCTCCCTCGCGTTTACCCTTTGTTGTTTCCGTCCCTGCAACAATGATGGCGGAATTGCCGCATCTGCCGGATTCTCTCCCGTTTAAGGCCACAAACCGGCCGGCATTTTCCAGCAAGCTTTTCTGATCAGACAGGTTCAGGAGGATCTCATGCTGAGCAAACAGGTGATGCTGACAAGTGCAATGACGCTGGCGTGCGCACTGGGCATCGGGTTCTACATGCAGGCATCAAGCCCCCGCTGGGCAGATGACGCATCTGCCGCCGCTGATCCTCAACTGCCGGCTGAACCCGGTCCGGCGGAGCTGAAAATCGAGAACATCACTCTGACCTCGCTCGCGGCTGATACCGCCCCTGCTGCCGCTGAGCCGCAAAGACCGGCTCCGGCGCAACCGGAACACTGCCGTGTGACGGCATCGGCCGAGGCTGCCCCGATGGCCATGGTCACGCTCTCCGTCGCCGCGCCGTGCCATGGCGGCGAGCGCCTGACCATTCATCACAGCGGAATGATCTTCACGGCCGCGCTGGACCGGACCGGGCACTACGCTGCACAGGTTCCGGCCCTGACACGGACCGCGGTTTACATTGCGGAGACCGCTAGCGGCGGCGGTGCCGTTGCCGTCGCCGAAGTGGCCGGTACGGAGGCCATGGAGCGCGTGGTGCTGCAATGGAGCGGCCCCAGCGGCCTGGAAATGCACGCCCGGGAGTTTGGCGCCGATTATGACAGCGCCGGGCACGTCTGGCACGGGGCCGCATCTGACACGGCCGCCGGGCGGGTGGTTCGCCTCGGAGACCCCAGTTTGGTGGCGCCGCGGATTGCCGAAATCTATAGTGTGCCGGCCAACCGATCGGACCGTTCCGGCATCATTACCCTAACGGCAGAAGCGGAGGTGACGGGCTTTAACTGCGGCCGCGATATTTCCGCTCAGGCGCTGCAGCTGAGCGGAGGCCGGCTCAGCAGCCGGGATCTGGTGATGGCAATGCCGGATTGCGATGCGCAAGGCAGTTTTCTTGTGTTGAATAATCTGGTGGAAGACCTGAAAATCGTCGCCAACTGATTTGCGGTAACTTCAGGTATCCACATGACCTTCATTCGTGCGGCCATTTGCGCCGCACTTTTTCTGGCAGCTTTTGCGCGTGCGCTTGCGGCCGAGGACGTCACCCTCTCTTCCCCGGATGGTGCAGTTGAAATAACCGGCACCCTGCTGGGCTTCGATGGCGAGTTCTACCGGATCCAGACGCAGTTCGGCGAGCTGACCGTCGATGGCTCCGGCGTGAGCTGCGAGGGGCCGGGCTGTCCCAGCCTGTCCGGCTTTGTGGCGGAAATCACCCTCGCCGGATCTTCCACTATGTCAGAGGTGCTGCTTCCGGCTCTGATCGAGGGCTTTGCGCTGCGCAACGGCTATCAGACCCGGCGCGAACCGCTGCCGGCAGGGAATTTCAGCCATGTCCTGCTGCGTGGGCAGCAGCCGGCCGCTCGGTTCACCTTCACCGCCAGCAACACGGATGCCGGTTTCGCCGCGCTTGTCGCGGATGAGGCGGACGTCGCGATGGCGCTGCGGGAGATCCGCCCGCTTGAACGCAAGGCTGCCCACGCTGCGGGGCTTGGGGATCTGACCGGACCGGGCCGCAGCCGGGTTCTGGCGCTGGATGCCTTTGTACCGGTGGTAGCGCCTAGCAACCCGGTGACGGAGATTTCCTTGCCGCAATTGGCGGGAGTCTTGTCCGGGCGGATCGGTAACTGGCAGGAGCTAGGCGGCCCTGATGCGCCGATTTCGCTGCATATGCCGGTGTCCGGCTCAGGACTGGCACAGGCGGTGGAGGACAAGCTGATGGCGCCGTTCGGCG
Organism: Leisingera sp.; assembly: GCF_982940295.1. Classification (NCBI taxonomy): domain Bacteria; kingdom Pseudomonadati; phylum Pseudomonadota; class Alphaproteobacteria; order Rhodobacterales; family Roseobacteraceae; genus Leisingera; species Leisingera sp. Next base: position 202,292 of record NZ_CEYXRG010000002.1, on the reverse strand, counting down.
CCGGGTTCTCGCCGCAGATCCGGCGCCATGATCGCAGCAGCACACTGGTGCGCAGGGTGCTGGTGGACCCCTTTGCCATCGGCATTGCCAGCTATGCAGAGAAAGGCGCGGCGCGGGTGCTGACGCTGACGGGGCCGTGCGGGTTTTCTCTTCAGGCGAGCCGCCGGGCGGTGAAGACCGAGGATTATCCGCTGACGGTGCCGATGTTCCTGTACCTGCCGGCCCGCCGCCTGCCCAAGGTGGCGCGGGATTTCCTGACCTATGTGCGCGGACCCGCGGCGCAGGCGGTGATCCGCCGGGCAGGGTTTGTGGATCAGGCGCCGGAGCTGATCCCAGTGAGCCGCCAGGGAAGCCGGTTTGCTAACGCAATTCTGGCGGCGGAAGGGAAGTCCGGGCTGGACGAGCTGCAGCGTCTGGTCACGGTTCTGGGCGGGATGCGGCGGCTGACGGCCTCGTTCCGGTTCGAGCCCGGATCGGCCCGCCCGGATGCGCAGTCCCGCAGCAATATCGAGCAGCTGGCCCGCGCGCTGGAAGCCGGGGAATTTGACGCCAAGGAGCTTGTTTTTGCGGGGTTTTCCGATGGCGTTGGCCCTGCGGAGGGCAACCGGCAGATCGCGCTGAAACGGGCCGGCGCGGTGCGCGACGCGGTGGTCAAGGCGGCGGAGACCGCGGATATCAGCCGGGTGCAGATGCGGACAGAGGGGTTTGGCGAGGCGCTGCCGATGGCGTGTGACGACAGCGCCTGGGGCCGTCAGATCAACCGCCGGGTCGAGGTCTGGGTGCGGTAGGTCTGGGGGGCCGGACGCGCTAGAGGAGGCCTTGGGCGCGGAAGCTGAGTTCGGTGGATTTGCCGATGATAAGGTGATCGTGCAGGGTGATCCCCAGCGCGGTGAGAGCGGCCTGGATCTGGTCCGTCATGGCGATGTCGCTGTCTGACGGCGTTGGGTCGCCGGACGGGTGATTATGCACTAAAATCAAGGCGCTGGCGTTCAGCTCCAGGGCGCGTTTGGCGACCTCGCGGGGGTAGACGGGGACGTGGTCAACAGTGCCGCGGGCCTGTTCCTCGTCGGCGATAAGCACGTTCTTGCGGTCCAGGAACAGAATGCGGAACTGCTCCGTCTCGCGGTGGGCCATGGTGGTGTGGCAATAGTCCAGCAACGCGTCCCAGCTGGAAATCACCTGCCGCTGCATGATGCGGGCGCGGGCCATGCGGTGGGCGGCGGCCTCCAGCACTTTGAAATCGGTGATAACAGCGTCGCCAATGCCGGGGACATTGGCCAGGCGTTCCGGAGAGGCTGTTACCACGCGGTTGAAATCTCCAAATGTTTCAAGCAATTGCCGCGCCAGAGGCTTCACGTCGCGGCGCGGGATGGAGCGGAACAGGACCAGCTCCAGCAGCTCGTAATCGGGCATCGCCGCGGCGCCGCCCTGCATGAAGCGTTCGCGCAAACGGGCGCGGTGGTCCTTGATGTAGGAGGGCAGGCGGCCCGTGTCTGCGGGCACGACCGCGGCCTCCTCGCTGCCGGGAAACAGCGGCAGGGAGACGTCCTGGAAAGCGGGATCCTGTGCCATGCTGCCATGTTGCGGCCATCATGGTTGAGGAAGTGTTAATATCCGCCGCAATGCGGCGGCAGAATGGGGGTGACAGGCGTGCACCCCCTGTGCACCGCCGCGGTGCGGCGCGACTGTTTTCTGCTGGGACAGGCTGGCAGCCGGTCTGGCTGGCGCAAAAGAAAAGCGCCCCGGTTGGGGCGCTTTCAACTGCGGCTTGGGAGCGCTCAGCCCGGCGCTCAGCCTTTCATGCCGTCCCAGAAGCTTTTCACCGAAGAGAAGAAGCTGCGGGATTCGGGGTTGGTGTTTTCCTCGGAGATCTCCTCGAACTCGCGCAGCAGCTCCCGCTGGCGCGAGGTGAGGTTGACCGGGGTTTCCACCGCCAGCTCGATGAACATGTCACCGGTAGCACCGCCGCGAAGTGCCGGCATGCCCTTGCCGCGCAGGCGCATCTGGCGGCCGGACTGGCTGCCCTCGGGGATTTGTACCCGGCCACGGCCGCCGTCGATGGTCGGCACCTCGATGGAGCCGCCAAGCGCTGCCTTGGCCATGCTGACCGGCACCCGGCAATAGAGGTTGTTGCCATCACGCTCGAACAAGCTGTGCGGTGCCACCTCGACAAAGATGTAGAGGTCGCCCGGAGGGCCGCCGCGCAGGCCGGCTTCGCCCTCGCCTGCCAGGCGGATGCGGGTGCCGGTCTCGACGCCTGCCGGAATGTTCACCGACAGCGAGCGGTCCTTTTCCACCCGGCCGTGGCCGTGGCAGGATTTGCACGGGTTCTTGATGATCTGGCCGAGGCCCGAACAGGTCGGGCAGGTGCGTTCGACGGTGAAGAAGCCCTGCTGCGCGCGGACCTTGCCCATGCCGGAGCAGGTCGGGCAGTTGGTCGGCTCGACCCCGCCTTCGGCGCCGGTGCCCTCGCAAGAGGTGCAGGCCACAGACGTTGGCACCTTGATGGTCTTGTGCAGGCCGGCAAAAGCCTCCTCCAGCGAAACCCGAAGGTTGTAGCGCAGATCGGCGCCGCGGGTCGCCCGCTGCCGTCCGCCGCCGCCGCCGCGCTGGCCGCCCATGAAATCGCCGAACAGGTCGTCGAAGACATCCGAGAAGGCGGAGGAGAAATCGCCGCCGCCAAAACCCTGGCCCTGACCGCCGCGCTGACCGCCGCCCATGCCGTTTTCAAAGGCGGCATGGCCAAAACGGTCGTAGGCCGCTTTTTTCTCGGCGTCCTTCAGGACGTCATAGGCCTCGTTAGCCTCTTTGAACTGCGCCTCGGCGTCCGGATTGTCCTTGTTCCGGTCGGGGTGCAGTTCCTTGGCCTTCTTGCGAAAGCCTTTTTTAATTTCGTCTGCGGAGGCGCCTTTGGCCACCCCGAGAACGTCGTAATAGTCACGTTTTGACATCGGTTACCCCATCTGCCTCAACGAAAATGGGCCGGTCCGGGGTACGGACCGGCCCGCCTTGGCCTGCGTGTCAGGCGTTAGCGCTTGTCGTCGTCCAGGTCTTCGAATTCGGCATCGACGATGTCGTCATCGGCCGGGCCTGCTGCGGCGTCATCCGCGGCTGCGGGCTCTTCCTCAGCTTCTTCGGCCTGCGCCTTGTAGATCGCCTCACCCAGCTTCATGGCAGCTTCGGTCACGTTCTGGATGCCGGACTTGATCTTCTCGGCGGTCGATTTCTCGTTCTCCAGATCGTCCTTCAGCGCGGCAACGGCCAGCTCGATCACCTCGACGGTGGAAGGGTCGACCTTGTCGCCATGCTCCTCGACCGACTTCTCGGTGGAGTGGATCAGCGATTCTGCCTGGTTCTTGGCTTCCACCAGCTCGCGGCGTTCCTTGTCCGCCTCGGCGTTGGCTTCGGCGTCCTTGACCATCTTTTCGATGTCGTCGTCCGAGAGGCCGCCCGACGCCTGGATGGTGATCTGCTGTTCCTTGCCGGTCGCTTTGTCTTTGGCGCCGACCGACACGATGCCGTTGGCGTCAATGTCGAAGGTCACTTCGATCTGCGGCATGCCGCGCGGTGCCGGCGGGATTTCCTCGAGGTTGAACTGGCCGAGCATCTTGTTGTCGGCAGCCATTTCACGCTCACCCTGGAACACGCGGATAGTCACGGCGTTCTGGTTGTCTTCCGCGGTCGAGAACACCTGCGACTTCTTGGTCGGGATGGTGGTGTTGCGGTCGATCAGGCGGGTGAAGACACCGCCCAGGGTTTCGATGCCCAGGGACAGCGGGGTCACGTCGAGCAGCACCACGTCCTTGACGTCGCCCTGCAGAACGCCGGCCTGGATGGCGGCGCCCATGGCAACCACTTCATCCGGGTTCACACCCTTGTGCGGCTCCTTGCCGAAGAACTTGGTCACCTCTTCGATGACTTTCGGCATCCGGGTCATACCGCCGACCAGAACCACCTCGTCAATGTCGGAGGCGGAGAGGCCTGCGTCCTTGAGGGCCGCCTTGCACGGGTCCATCGAGCGTTTGATCAGGTCGGAGACCAGGCTTTCCAGCTTGGCGCGGGTCAGCTTCATCACCATGTGCAGCGGCTGGCCCGAGGACGGGTCCATCGAGATGAACGGCTGGTTGATCTCGGTCTGCGAGGTGGAGGACAGTTCGATCTTGGCCTTTTCAGCGGCTTCTTTCAGGCGCTGCAGGGCCATCTTGTCCTTGGACAGATCGACGCCGTTTTCCTTTTTGAACTCGTCCGCCAGGTAGTTGACGATGCGCATGTCGAAGTCTTCGCCGCCCAGGAAGGTGTCGCCGTTGGTCGACTTCACTTCGAACAGGCCGTCGTCGATTTCCAGGATTGTCACGTCGAAGGTGCCGCCGCCGAGGTCATAGACGGCGATGGTCTGGGTATTTTCCTTGTCCAGGCCATAGGCCAGGGCGGCCGCGGTCGGCTCGTTGATGATGCGCAGCACTTCGAGGCCCGCGATCTTGCCGGCGTCTTTGGTGGCCTGACGCTGAGCGTCGTTGAAGTAGGCGGGCACGGTGATCACTGCCTGGGTGACTTCCTCGCCCAGGTAGGATTCCGCGGTTTCCTTCATCTTGCCCAGAGTGAAGGCGGAGATTTGCGACGGGGAGTACTTCTCACCCTTGGCTTCAACCCATGCGTCGCCGTTGCCGCCGTCGACAATGGAGAACGGCACCATTTTCTTGTCTTTTGCGACAGCGGGGTCGTCAAACCGGCGGCCGATCAGGCGCTTGACGCCGAAAACGGTGTTGTCGGGGTTGGTCACCGCCTGGCGCTTGGCAGGCTGGCCGACCAGACGCTCGTCGTCGGTGAAGGCGACAATCGACGGGGTGGTGCGCGCGCCCTCGGCGTTTTCGATCACGCGGGGCTGGGAGCCATCCATGATGGCCACGCAGGAGTTGGTGGTACCCAGGTCAATGCCGATAACTTTGCTCATGTTCGATCCCTTACATTTACTCAAGGCGATTACCCGAGGCCTGAACCCGTTGCGGCATCCCGGCCCCGATGGAAGTTGCGGTTTGGTCTGCACCTTGCCGCGTCCCGGCGTATATAGGGACGTGAAAACGGCCCTGCAAGCGCTCAGGCGCGTGGCCAAGCGTGAATCAATGCGCTTTTTTGCGGCGGCCTTGGTTAAGGATGGATGAACGGCAATGACCCTGCTGCGCGTGCGCGGATTCGATATCCACAAGGGCTGGCTGGAGCCTGCCCGCCAGGCGGCGCTGATCGAGGCGCTGCGGCCGGTGTTGAAGGCGGCGCCGCTGTTTTCGCCCAAGGTGCCGGGCGGCGGGCAGATGTCGGTGCGGATGACCTCGGCGGGGCAGTTCGGCTGGTATTCGGATGCTTCCGGCTACCGCTATGCAGAGGCGCATCCGTCGGGGCGGCCCTGGCCCGCGATCCCGGAGCCGGTGCTGGAGATCTGGCGGCAGCTGACCGGGCTGGAGCGCGAACCGGAATGCTGTCTGCTGAACTACTATGGCGAGGGCACCCGGATGGGGCTGCATCAGGACAAGGATGAGGCGGATTTCTCCTATCCCGTGGTGTCTGTCTCGCTGGGGGATGACGGGCTGTTCCGGATCGGCAACCGGACCCGCGGCGGCAAGACGGAATCGGTCTGGCTGAGTTCAGGCGATGTGGTGGTGATGGGCGGCGAGGCGCGGCTGATGTATCACGGGGTGGACCGGATCCGGTTCAAATCCTCCCGGCTGCTGCCCAAGGGCGGGCGGATAAACCTGACATTGAGGGTGGTCACCTGACACCGGCGGCGGGCGCAAAAGTTTTACGGAAAACTTTTGCCAAGACTTTTGCTGAAAAGTCTTGGGGCTTTTTGTATCAGCGGCGCGCGCTCCAGCTGATGGAGACATGGCGGCGGGTGTAGAACTCGCCCATCAGCCCGATCACGGTAAGCACCAGCGCCACCCAGGCCGCATATTGCCAGCTGCTGAAATGCGGGTTGTAGTTGATGAAGACAAACCCGCGCGACTGGTCGATGCAGTGAAACAGCGGGTTCCAGTCGAACATGGCCAGCATGAAGCTGGGCAGCGTGTTGGCCAGGAACATCTTGCCGGAGGCAATCATGTTGGCGCGCGAATAGATCATCGTCAGGATGCTGACCAGGTTGGGCGCCCAGGGTTTCAGCACCAGAAACACCAGCCCCACCGAGGCGCCGGTTACCCAGGCCAGCAGCACCATGCCGAAGGCGGCAACCGGCTCCTCGATATGCAAGGGGGTGAAGGCGACATGGTAGACAAACAGGATGATGAACAGCGACAGCACCTGAATATAAAGCGCACCGATGGCTGCGGACAGAATGGCCACCATCGTGTTCATCGGGGCGTGCTGCATCATCGGGCTGCTTGGCCCTTCGGCGCCGGCGACGGCGCTGACGGTCTTGGTATGCACCAGGAACAGGAAGACGCCGGACATCACATACAGCAGGAAGTCGCCGCGGATGGCGGAGCCGCGCAACCCCAGAAGGGCAAACATCACGTAAAACGCGGCCACAAAGAGAACCGCCTGCAGGATGTTCAGGCCAAGCGCTGCAAAGGCGTTGTTGTGCTTGGAACGGACGCTGCGCGCTGCCGAGTGGAACACGACCTCTGTGAGGGCGACAAAACCGGAGATCCAGGATTGCTGCGTGCGCTGCTGAAACATGAGACCTGTATTCTCTGCTCGAATCCGATGCGGCTGCTTGCCGTTCTGCTGTCAGCGCATCATAAGAGGCGAGAGGCAAATTTTCAATTAAACCCGACAGGGAGGTCCGCGTGACTTATGAAGACCTGGTGCCTGTGATCCGCCGGCTGGCCATCGAGGCTGGCGCAAAGATCATGGAGATCTACAATTCCGACGATTTCGGCGTGAAGGTGAAATCCGACGAGAGCCCGGTGACCGAAGCGGATGAGGCGGCGGACGCGCTGATCTCGGCGGGCCTGCGCGCGGCGTTTCCGGATATGATGCTGGTCACCGAGGAGCAGGCAGACTCGCACAGCGCGCGCGGCGACACCTTCCTGATCGTCGACCCGCTGGACGGCACCAAGGAATTCATCCACCGCCGCGGCGATTTCACTGTCAATATCGCGCTGGTGGAGAAGGGGGTGCCGACCCGCGGCGTGGTCTATGCGCCGGCCAGGGAGCGGATGTTCTTTACCCTGGCGGATGGCAGCGCGGTCGAGGAGACCGGCGCGTTCGATCCTGAGACCATCGGGGAAACCCGTCCGATCCGGGTTGCCGAGAGCGACAATTCGGCGTTGATGGTCGTGGCTTCGAAATCGCACCGGGACCAGGCAACCGACGATTACATCGGCAAGTACAATGTGAAGGACAGCAAAAGCGCGGGTTCTTCGCTGAAGTTCTGCCTGGTTGCCACGGGCGAGGCGGATCTGTACCCGCGCGTCGGCCGCACCATGGAGTGGGACACCGCCGCCGGTCACGCGGTTCTTGTGGGCGCAGGCGGCAAAGTGGTGCGTTTTGACGATCATTCCCCGCTGATTTATGGCAAAGAGGGCTATGCGAACCCGTTCTTCATCGCCTATGCACCAGCCGTGGAACTGAAGAAAGCCTGATGTCTGTCCTGATTGTCATCCCCGCCCGCTATGCCTCGACCCGCTATCCCGGCAAACCGCTGGTGCCGCTGACCGGCGCCACCGGCGAGAAACGCACCCTGGTGGAACGGTCCTGGCGGGCGGCTTGCTCGGTCCAGGGCGTGGACCGGGTGGTGGTGGCGACGGATGACGATCGCATAAAACAGGCGGCTGAGGCGTTTGGTGCCGAGGTGGTGATGACCTCTGAGGCGTGCGCCAACGGCACGGAGCGCTGCGCCGAGGCGCATGCGGCGCTGGGCGGCGGTTATGAGATCGTGGTCAACCTGCAGGGCGATGCGCCGCTGACCCCGCACTGGTTTGTCGAGGATCTGGTGGCCGGCTTGCGCGCCGCGCCCGGCATGGAGCTGGCAACGCCGGTTCTGCGCTGCAATGGCGAGACGCTGAACAGCCTGCTGGCCGACCGCAAGGCGGGCCGCGTTGGCGGCACAACGGCGGTGTTTGCCGAGGACCGCAGTGCGCTCTACTTCTCAAAAGAGGTGGTGCCCTATTGCGGCAGGACCTATGGGGATGGCGAAAATACGCCGGTCTATCACCACGTCGGCGTATATGCCTACCGTCCGGATGCCCTGGCGGCGTATTCAGGGTGGCGGACCGGGCCGCTGGAGAATCTGGAGGGCCTGGAGCAGCTGCGGTTCCTGGAGAATGGGCGCAAGGTGCTGTGTGTTGAGGTTGAAGCGCGCGGGCGCGAGTTCTGGGAGTTGAACAACCCTGAAGACGTGCCGCGGCTGGAGGCCATGATGAAGAAAATGGGGCATGAGTAAGCAGAAGATGGTAATGAGGAAAAGAACGGTCAGACAGCCGCTGCTAAGCGGCAGCCAGAGGCAGCGGGCAGCTGCCCTACAATTTGTTGGAAAGAGCCGGGCATGACGCGCGCCAGCTTTCCCGCGTGTGATGCGGGATTGAGCCGTCAGGTCTGGAATTTGAGTATTGAGAGAACGCCATGCGCAAAAAAGTAACTAAGGCAATTTTTCCTGTTGCGGGTCTGGGGACACGGTTCCTGCCGGCAACGAAGTCCGTCCCGAAAGAGATCATGACCCTGGTCGACCGGCCACTGGTGCAATACGCCATTGACGAAGCGCGCGCCGCCGGGATCAAGGAGTTCATCTTTGTCACCTCGCGCGGCAAAGGTGCGCTGGAAGATTATTTCGACCATTCGCCGGTTCTGGAACAGGAGCTGCGCAAGAAGGGTAAGGATGATCTGCTGGACATCCTGAAGAGTACCGATATGGAATCCGGTGCCATCGCCTATATCCGCCAGCACAAGGCGCTGGGCCTGGGCCATGCGGTCTGGTGCGCCCGCCGCCTGATCGCCAACGAACCCTTTGCTGTGATCCTGCCGGATGACGTGATCGCGGCGGAAAAGCCCTGCTTGCAGCAGATGGTCGAAGCCTACGAGGAAACTGGCGGCAACATGGTTGCGGCAATGGAGGTGCCGCCGGAGAAGACCTCCTCCTATGGCGTGCTCGACGTCAAAGATGATATGGGGCAAGTGGTTGCCGCTAACGGCATGGTGGAAAAGCCGAAAGCCGGAGAGGCGCCGTCGAACCTGGCGGTGATCGGCCGCTACATCCTGGCGCCGTCTGTGCTGAAAAACCTCAACAAGATGAAGCAGGGCGCGGGCGGCGAGATCCAGCTGACCGATGCGATTGCCGAGGACATTGCCCAGGACGTTCCGGTTTACGGCTACCGTTTCAACGGTCAGCGGTTTGATTGCGGCTCCAAGGCGGGCTTCCTCCAGGCAACTGTGGCCTTTGCGCTGGCGCGCGATGAGCTGCGGGACGACCTGATGAGCTACATCACCGAAATCGCGCAGGTCGGAAAGGCCGCGCAGTAACCGATCTGGCCGCCCTTCCGGGGGCGGCCCAGCATGGGGCAGAGACAGTGACGAATATCCTTGTGACCGGCGGTGCCGGCTATATCGGCTCGCACGCCTGCAAGGCGCTCAAGGCGGCGGGCTATACACCTGTAACCTACGACAACCTGGTGACCGGCTGGCAGGACGCGGTCAAATTCGGCCCGTTCGAGAAGGGCGACTTGAATGACCGCGCCCGGCTGGATGAGGTGTTTGCCAAGTACCAGCCGGCGGCAGTGATGCATTTCGCTGCGCTGAGCCAGGTCGGCGAGGCGATGAGCGAGCCGGGCCGCTACTGGGCCAACAACACCGGCGGCTCGTTGAACCTGGTGGAGGCCGCAGTGGCGGCGGGCTGCCTGGACTTCGTTTTCTCCTCGACCTGCGCCACCTATGGCGAGCATGACAACGTGGTGCTGGACGAAAACACCCCGCAGCTGCCGCTGAATGCCTATGGCGCCTCCAAGCGCGCGGTGGAGGATATCCTCAAGGATTTCGGCGCCGCGCATGGGCTGCGTTCGGTGATCTTCCGCTACTTCAACGTAGCGGGTGCCGATCCCGAGGCCGAGGTGGGCGAGTTCCACCGTCCCGAAACCCATCTGGTGCCGCTGGTGCTGGATGCGATTGCGGGCAAGCGCGACGCGCTGACCATCTTTGGCACCGACTACGACACCCCGGACGGCACCTGCATCCGCGATTATGTGCATGTCTGCGACCTGGTGGACGCGCATGTGCTGGGGCTGAAGTGGCTGGAAGACGGCAACGGCAGCCAGGTGTTCAACCTGGGCACCGGCTCGGGCTTCTCGGTGCGCGAAGTGATGGACAAGGCCGAGGCGGTGACCGGGCACAAAGTGCCCTGCAACACCGGCCCGCGCCGGGCGGGTGACTGCACCAAGCTGGTATCGGGTTCGACCCGGGCGGTGACCGAACTGGGCTGGGAGCCGCGGCGGTCCACCCTGGAGGTGATGATCGCCGATGCCTGGAAGTGGCATAAGACGGGCCACTACGAGGCCTGAGCATGACTGTCCCCGCCGCCCCTGAGCTGCCGCCGCTGGGCCTGACAGGAGCCTACCGGATGCGGTGGAAGCGGCGGCGGATGCTGTGGCGGGCCTTGCGGGCCCGCCGCCAGATGGCCAAGGTCTCGGACCGCACCGCGCAGATCCCCTCAGAAGGGGTTTTGGTCTTCCTTGTGCTGCGCAACGAGATCACCCGGCTTCCTTACTTTCTGGACTACTACCGCCGCCTGGGCGCGGTGCATTTCCTGGCTGTGGACAATGGCAGTGACGACGGCAGCGCCGGGCTGCTGGCGGCGCAGCCGGATGTTTCTTTATGGCGTGCGGATGGCAGTTACCGGGACACCCGCTTTGGCCTCGACTGGCTGGGATGGCTGCTGATCCGCTACGGCCACGGGCGCTGGTGCCTGACCGTGGATGCGGATGAGCTGCTGGTCTATTCAGGCATGGAGGATCACGGGCTCGGCGCCCTGACGCAGCGGCTGGAGCAGGACGGCCGCGACGGCTTTGGCGCGCTGATGCTGGATCTGTATCCCAAGGGGCCGCTTGGGGCGCAGAGCTATGCGCCGGGACAGAACCCGTGCGAAGTGCTGCAGTGGTTTGACGCCGGGCCTTACCGCGCAGTGCGGCAGCAGCAGATGGGCAATCTGTGGGTGCAGGGCGGTGCGCGCGAACGGGTGTTCTTCCCGCAGGAGCCGGAGCGGTCGCCAACTTTGAATAAGATCCCGCTGGTGCGCTGGAACCGGCGCTATGCCTATATCAACTCCACCCATTCGCTGCTGCCGCGGCGGCTGAATGCGCTGTATGACGGGCCGGGCGGCACGGCGCCGTCCGGGGTGCTGCTGCACACGAAGTTTCTGCCGGAAATTGTTTCCAAATCAGCAACGGAGAAACAGCGCCGGCAGCACTTTCACACGCCGCAGCAATTTGATGGCTATTATGACCGGATCACGGATGCGCCGGATATGTGGCACCAGGGATCTGTCCGCTTGCGCGGCGCGGGCCAGTTGGCGGAACTGGGTCTGATGACGCCACCCGCCTGGTGAAGGGGTGCGGGGGACTGTTGCAGCTGCGCCGTACGCCCGCGTAACTGTTTCTAAATTCATTGTTAATAGACTATGCGCGTGACATATTGCGCGGAAGCTTGAAGCGGGTTCAAGAAAAGCCCGTGCAGGCCGGGGCGCTCCTGGGATAGCGAGTTGGAGTAGACGTGGGGCTTTGGGATTCTTACCGGATGCGGTTGCGGCGCAAACGGCGGCTGGTCCGCGCGGTGCGCAAGTCCGGTGAGCTGCAGCCTGTTCAGGACAACACCCGCGCCATCCGTCCCGGCGACATCCTGCTGGTCTGCACCATGCGCAATGAGCAGATCCGGCTGCCGTACTTCCTGCAATACTACCGTGGTCTGGGGATCAATCATTTCCTGTTCGTGGACAATGGCTCCACCGACGGAAGCGCTGATTATCTGCGCGGGATGGAGGACGTGTCGCTGTGGCACACCACCGCCAGCTATAAGCGTGCAGGCTTTGGCATCGACTGGATGAACTACCTCAAGCGCAAATATGCGCATGGGCACTGGGTGCTGGTGGTCGATCCGGATGAGTTCTTTATCTATCCGTTCTGCGACACACGGCCGATCCGGGCGCTGACTGACTGGCTGGACAATTCGGCGATCCGCAGCTTCTCGGCGATGCTGCTGGACGTCTATCCCAAGGGCCGGATTGATGAGGTGCCGTATCAGGCCGGGCAGAACCCGCTGGAGATTGCCCATTGGTTCGACAGCGGCAATTACACCATCAGCCACAACCCGGAATACGGCAACCTGTGGATACAGGGCGGGCCGCGGGCGCGGGTGTTCTTTGCCGATCAGCCCAGGAAGGCACCGGCGCTGAATAAGATCCCGCTGGTCAAATGGCACCGCCGCTATGCCTATGCCAGCTCCACCCATGCGCTGCTGCCGCGCGGGCTGAACCAGGTCTATGAGACGGACGGCGGCGAAAAGGCGAGCGGCGCGCTGCTGCACACCAAGTTCCTCGATACCTTCAGCGGCAAGGCGGAGGAAGAACTGGTGCGCGGCCAGCATTATGCCGGCTCGGCGGAGTACAAGGCTTATGCCGGTAAGCTGTCCGAACAGCCGGAGCTGTGGTGCAAATGGAGCGAGAAGTACATCAATTGGCGCCAGCTTGAGATCCTGGGGCTGATGTCCAAAGGGAACTGGGCATGAGCACGTTTGGCGTTGTCATGCTGGTCCACACCGCGCTGGAGCGCGCGGAGCAGGTGGCCCGGCACTGGACCGCCAGCGGCTGCCCGGTGGTGCTGCATGTGGACAGCAAGGTCGACCGTCATGTTTTTGACCGCTTCAAGGAGGCGCTGAGCGGCAATCTGCTGGTCCGCTTTTCCGCCCGTCACCGCTGCGAATGGGGAACCTGGGGTATTGTCGCCGCCTCGCAAGCCGCTTCCGAGGTGATGCTGGCGGAGTTTCCCGGCGTGCAGCATGTTTACCTCGCCTCTGGCTCCTGCCTGCCGCTGCGCCCGGTGCAGGAGCTGATCGACTATTTGGCGGCCCGGCCGGACACTGATTTCATCGAAAGCGCCACCACCGCCGATGTGCCCTGGATTGTCGGCGGCCTGAGCCAGGAGCGGTTCACCCTGCGGTTTCCGTTCTCCTGGAAACGGCACCGCTTCCTGTTTGACCGCTACGTGGACCTGCAGCGCAAGCTGCGCATCCGGCGCCGGATCCCCGCCGGGCTGGTGCCGCACATGGGCAGCCAGTGGTGGTGCCTGACACGGCAGACCCTGTCGGCAATTCTGGAGGACGCGGAGCGGCCGGTCTATGACGCCTACTTCCGCAAGGTCTGGATCCCGGACGAAAGCTACTTCCAGACCCTGGCGCGGCTGTATTCCAGCAATATCGAGAGCCGCTCGCTGACGCTCAGCAAGTTCGATTTTCAGGGTAAGCCGCATATCTTCTATGATGATCACCTGCAGCTCTTGCGCCGGTCCGACTGCTTTGTCGCGCGCAAGATCTGGCCGCACGCAGAGCGGCTCTATCAGGCGTTTCTGACCGACTCTGCCGGCGCGATGAAAAGGACGGAGCCGAACCCAGGCAAGATCGACCGCATCTTTGCCAAGGCGGTGGAGCGGCGCACCCGCGGCAGGCCCGGCCTGTACATGCAAAGCCGGTTTCCCTCGCGGGGGTCGGAGAACGGTGTCACCTCCAGCCCCTATTCGGTGTTTCAGGGATTTACCGAGCTGTTCGAGGATTTCGAATCCTGGCTGGCCCGCACAACCGGGGCCCGTGTGCACGGGCACCTTTTTGCGCCGGAAGGGGCGGAATTCTCTCAGGGCCAGAGCCAGATCAACGGCTGCCTGAACGGCAATCCCAAGGTGCGGGATTACAACCCGGAAAGCTTCCTCACCAGCCTGATCTGGAACACCCGCGGCGAGCGCCAGTGCTTCCAGTTCGGCCCGAGCGGCAATCAGGCAGTGAATTGGCTGGTGGCGCGGGATGCAAGTGCGCAGGTCTCGGTGATCAGTGGCGCCTGGGCGGTGCCGCTGTTCAAGTCAGACCGCAGTTTCGCGGAACTCCGGCAGGAGGCGGCCCGGCTGCAGCAGATTGAGGCGGAACAGCTTAAGATCCTTCGTTCGCAATGGACCAAGGCGCGGGTGCGGATCTGGAGCATGGCGGAATTTGCCGAAGCGCCGATGGAACCGTTGCAGACCATTGCTGGTGAAATCGGCCAGGTGGCGGTGCGGCATCTGAGCGAGGCGCCAACGATGACGGATCTTGAGGGCTTTGGCCAGTTTCTGCAAAATCTGAAGAACCAGGGCATGCACCCGTATCTGATGGGCGATTTCCCGGTCGGGCAGAGCCCGGTCCGCCACTCCAAACCGCAGCGCAAACCCTATCTGGTGCGATAATTCCCGATGTCTTCTCCTTCCTTTGATTACTTTGTTGTCTTTGCCGAAATGCGGACCGGGTCCAATTTCCTAGAGACCAATCTGAATGCCTTTGACGGGCTCACCTGCCATGGCGAGGCCTTCAACCCGCATTTCATCGGCTACCCGAATTCAGGGGAAATCCTTGGCGTGACTCAGGCCATGCGCGAGGCGGATCCGGCGCGGCTGATCCAGGAAATAAAGGCGCAGCCGGGGGTTTTGGGGGGCTTTCGCTATTTCCATGACCATGACCCGCGGGTGCTGGATCTGATGCTGGAGGATCCGCGCTGCGCCAAGATCGTGCTGACGCGCAACCCGCTGGACAGCTACGTGTCGTGGAAGATCGCCCAGGAGACAGGGCAGTGGAAGCTGACCAATGTGAAACGCCGCAAGGAGGCCAAGGCCCGGTTCGATGCAGCGGAATTTGCCGCCCATGTGGAGGTGCTGCAGGAATTTCAGGTGACGCTGCTGAACCGGCTGCAGGCGCTGGGGCAGACGGCCTTTTATGTGGCCTATGAGGATCTGCAGAACGTCTTGGTGATGAATGGTCTGGCCCGCTGGCTGGGCATGGCAGAGCAGCTGGAGGCGCTGGATGATAGCCTGAAACGGCAGAACCCGGCGCCGGTGGTGGCCAAAGTGGCCAACCCGGATGAGATGCAGGAGGCGCTGTCGGGGCTGGACCGGTTCAACCTGACTCGCACGCCGAACTTCGAACCGCGCCGCGGTCCGGCGGTGCCCGGTTATGTAGCGGGTGTGGCAACGCCGCTGCTGTACCTGCCTATCAAGGGCGGGCCGGAGGCGGAGGTTACGCAGTGGATGGCGGGGCTGGACCGGGTCGCGCCGGACGGGCTGATCCGGGGCATGAACCAGAAACAGCTGCGGCAATGGAAACGCGGCAACACGGGGTTCCGCAGCTTTACGGTGCTGCGGCATCCGGCGGCGCGGGCGCATGCGGTGTTCTGCCGCCGGATCCTGAATGCGGGCGAGGGCAGCTTCCGGCAGATCCGCAACACGCTGCGGCGGCAGTTCGGGCTGGCGGTGCCGGAGGAGGGGCCGGGCGGCGGATACACCCGGGCGCAGCACCGGGAGGCGTTTGCGGCCTTCCTGGAATTCGTGCGGGCCAGCCTGGCGGGCCAGACCTCGATCCGGCTGGACGCGGAATGGGCCAGCCAGAGCCAGGCGCTGGAGGGCTTTGCCGGGGTCGGGGTGCCGGATCTGCTGATCCGTGAGACGGAGATGGCGGAGGACCTGCCGGCCCTGGCGCGGAAACTGGGGCGGATGGAGCCTGCGCCGGTACCGGCTGCGGCGCCGGAGCAGCCGTTTGCGCTGGGTGATATCTACGACGCAGAGCTGGAGGCGCTGATCGCGTCGGTCTACCAGCGCGACTATCTGGCGTTCGGCTTCGGCCCCTGGCGCGCAGACTGATCCGGCAAGCCCGAGGCAGGCGGGGACTCTCCCGCGCCCGCAGGATTATGGCTGCGCCAAACATCCTTGGCGGCCTTGGGCCCGGCGCCGCACAGAGTGCGGCGCGGTGGTTGACGCAGGGCTGGGTGCTGACACTCAGAGCGGGTCAAAGGGCGCTGCCGCATGGGGCTGGGCCGCAGGCCTGGCCCATGCGCGGCCCAACGGAAAGAGTGCCGCTGCAGGGCGGCCGATGAGGGGCGGGAGCGCT
This sequence comes from Leisingera sp., assembly GCF_982940295.1. NCBI lineage: Bacteria > Pseudomonadati > Pseudomonadota > Alphaproteobacteria > Rhodobacterales > Roseobacteraceae > Leisingera > Leisingera sp. The sequence continues at coordinate 186,209 of NZ_CEYXRG010000002.1, read as the reverse complement.
TGCGGAAACGGCGCAGCGTCAGCCGGTGGCCGCACCCATGGAGCCGCGGCTGAATGCTGTCCGGCTGGCCAGCGGGATTATCGGGCGTGTTGAGGTGTGATGCGGGGATCAGGCGGCCTGGACCGACTGGTCCTCGGTCAGGATGGTGTAGAGCGTCGCCGGATCGTGGTTGGCGCGCAGCTTGGTGCAGAAGCTTTGCTCCCGCAGGGTACGCGAGACCAGGGCGAGCGCCTTCAAGTGCTCGACGCCGGCATCTTCCGGCGCAAACAGGGCAAAGGCTATATCCACCGGCTGGCGGTCAACGGCGCCGAAATCCAGCGGTTTCTCGAGGATCAGGAAAACGCCGCAAACCTCGCTGATGCTGTCGAGCCGGGCGTGCGGCAGGGCGACGCCGTGTCCGACCCCGGTGGGGCCGAGGCTCTCGCGGTCCAGCAAGGCCTCGACGGTGGGCTGGGCGTCCAGCCCATAGGCCGTCTGAGCAATATCTGCGACTTCCTGAAACAACCGCTTCTTGCTTGAGGCCGCTCCGATAACCCGGACGGCCTCTGGCTTGAGGATGCTGGAAATCTGCATGTGTCTGCTCCGTTCCGGCGCCCCGGCGGGGGCGCCGATGCCTTAGATGTGTTTACGGATCGATCCAGCCGATGTTGCCGTCTTCGCGGCGGTAGACCACATTCAATCCGTCCTTGCCTTCGTTGCGGAAGACCAGAACCGGGGCGCCTGCAAGTTCCATCTGCATCACCGCTTCCCCCACCGACAGCGACGGAATGCGGGTTTCCATTTCGGCGACGATGATCGGTTGCAGCGAGTCCGGTTCGGTTTCCGCTTCCTCAGACGCGAGGATATACGAGTTAGCGCCCAAATGTTCAACAGGCTCGCTGCGGTCCTTGTGGTGATCCTTCAGACGGCGTTTATAGCGGCGCAGCTGCTTTTCCATCTTTTCGCAGCAGGCCTCGAAGGCGGCGTAGATCTCCGTTGCATGCGCCTTGGCCTGAGCGCTTAGTCCGGTCGACAGATGGACGGTGGCTTCACACACATATTCATGCGCCGAACGGGAAAAGACCACAGCCGCGTCGGTCGGGCGTTCGGCATACTTTTGCACGGCCGAACCCAGCTCGTTCTGCACGTGGGTTTGCAGAGCTTCACCGATGTCGATCTGTTTACCGCTGATTTTATAACGCATGTGATCTCCTTCACAAATTATTGCGGCCGGGCCCGCCGCCAAGGCAATAGCTTGGCGGTGTCACGTCAGGTCCGGAACCGGGGGGCAGGCCAGCCGTCCGGGTGCATCCATCCGGGCCCTGTTGCCAAGGCTGGTAAGCGGATTGCATCGGACTGCGCGTATGCCATGGGTCAATTCGACGGCAAGACAGCGGGAGAGTCAATGGATATCGCCGAAAAAAGAAGCCTGTCTTTCAAGCAGTTTTTCCGGGTGTCCGCCGCCCGCGCAGCGGTTCAGGAGATGCGGAAATTGTCGCCCAGATAGACCCGGCGGACGTTCTCGTTTTCGACCACTTCCTCGGGGCTGCCGGACATCAGAACCTGGCCGTCGTGCAGGATATAGGCGCGGTCGACGATCTCCAGCGTTTCGCGGACGTTGTGGTCGGTGATCAGCACGCCGATGCCGCGTTTCTTGAGGTCGGCCACCAGATGGCGGATGTCGCCGACCGAGATCGGATCGACGCCGGCAAAGGGTTCGTCGAGCAGCAAATACTTGGGGTCGGCCGCCAGACAACGGGCGATTTCAACCCGGCGGCGCTCACCCCCGGACAGCGCCAGTGCGGGCGCGCGGCGCAGGTGTTCGATCGAGAAGTCCGACAGCAGCTCTTCCAGCCGCTCGCGGCGCTTGTGCTCATGCTTTTGCGAGATATCCAGAACGGCGGAAATGTTGTCCTCCACAGACAGGCCGCGGAAGATCGACATTTCCTGCGGCAGGTAACCGATGCCGAGCCTGGCGCGGCGGTACATCGGCAGGCCGGTCACGTTCTGGCCGTCGATGCTGACGGTGCCCGCTTCGGGGAAGACCAGGCCCGCGATGGCGTAGAAGCTGGTGGTCTTTCCGGAGCCGTTGGGACCCAAGAGCGCCACCACCTCGCCGCGATTCAGCGACATCGAGACATCCCGGATCACCACCCGCTTGCGGTAGGATTTGCGCAGCTTTTCGATACGCAGCCCGGAGGACCCTTCGGTTACGGTCAGGTTGGGTTTTGCCATCAGTTGCTGCCGCCGTTCGGGTTAAGGATGGTCTTCACCCGGCCCGCCATCTGCGCGGTGCCCGAGGTCAGGTTTACCTCCAGACGGTTCGACGCCAGGGTGCCGCTTTCCTGGTTGAGCAGCACATTGCCGGTCATCACGATGGTACCCTTGTCGATGGTATATTCGGCGCGCTCTGCCTCGGCGGCGTCAGGGCCGCTGACCAGCACGACGTTGCCAGTTGCCTCAAGCCGTTCGATGCCGGCCTTGGCGCCGCTGTCGTCCGCGGTCTTGTAGATCACCAGGACGTTGTCGGCGGACAGCCGCATGATACCCTGCACAATCAGAACATTGCCGGTGAATTCGGCAGATCCGTCAGCCTGGTTGACCGCCAGGTTGTCGGCAGTGACTTCGACGGGCTGGCTGGGGTCGGCCTTGACGGCGCCAAAAGCGACGGAGGCCGTTTGCGCTGCCGCGAGGCCGGGAAGAACCGCCAGCGGCAGGCAGAAAATCAGGGCGCGCAAATAGGACACAGGTTATCTTTCCGGTTGCTGGGGATCATATAGCAGCTTCACCCCGTTTTTGAACAGCATATGGACAGGGCCGCCTTCGGTTTTGACGCCGATGTGCATATTTCCCGCAGTCAGCTCGCCAATGGCGCCGGTGGCGCGGACCGGGCCGGGGCTGTCGGCTTCCAGGCCGCTCAGGGCGGTGTTCAGCTCCTCGGTTTCGACAATCAGCCCGTCGGCGGAGGTTATTGTCACCTTGCCGGTAAACTGCGCCATGTCCCGGCCCGGGTGAATGGCGCCGGTTTCGGACGCCAGCGTGATCCTGCCGCCCTGGGCCAGCCGGATGTCGGCGGACAGATCGCTGGCGACCGCCGGGGTGCCGTCGCCGCCGGGACGCGCCAGCGCGGCGGTGACCATGATCTCATCCCCGCCCGCAGTGGTGCCGGAGAAGAAGGGAGCGGTGACCTGCTGGCCTTTCATCCGGTCCTCGATCTCTTTTTGCGCAAAGGGGATCACCGCCTCGGTGTTTACTCCCCGCGAGATCAGGAACAGGGTGGACAACAGAACCAGGGCCGCCAGCGGCAGCAGCACCTTGAGATAGGCAACGGCTCTGGAATGGCTGTCCATTGTCAGCTCCCCCTGGCCCAAGTCAGCCCAGGCCTGCGCGCAGGCAGTCGTGGATATGCAACAGGCCCTCAGCCTTTTGGCCATTGTCCGGATCGACGACAAACAGGCAGGTGATCTTGCGCTGGTTCATTACCGCGACCGCCTCCTGCGCCATGGCGCCGGGGGCGATGGTGGCGGGGCCGGTTGTCATTACCTCCGCCGCTGTCTTGTTCAGCAGACCGTCCATGTGGCGGCGCAGGTCGCCGTCGGTGATGATGCCGGCCAGCGAACCGTCGGCAGCTGCCACGCCCGCGACGCCGAAGCCCTTCTGGCTGATCTCGATCAGCGCGTCGGCCATCGGGGTGTCCCCGCTGACCAGCGGCAGGGCGTCGCCTGCGTGCATCAGGTCGCGCACCTTGCTGAGCTGCGCGCCCAGCTTGCCGCCCGGGTGGAAGTCGCGGAAGTCTTCGGGGCGGAAATCGCGGTGCTTCATCAGCGCAATCGCCAGCGCATCGCCCATCGCCAGGGTGAGCGTGGTGGAGATCGAGGGCACCATGCCAAAGCCGCAGGCCTCGCCCAGCGAGGGGATCTGCAGGTGAACGTCGGCCTGTTTCATCAGGGTGCTGTCCATTTTGCTGGACAGCCCGATCAGCGGAATCGCAAAGCGGCGGGTGAAGGCCAGCAGGTTGGCCAGCTCCGGTGCCTCGCCCGAGTTGGAGATCGCCACCACGACGTCGCCTTCGGACAGCATCCCCAGATCGCCGTGGCTGGCCTCAGCCGGGTGCACGAAATAGGCCGGCGTGCCGGTGGAGGCCAGCGTCGCGGCAATCTTGTGGCCGATATGGCCGGACTTGCCGATGCCGCTGACGATTATGCGGCCTTTGGCTTGCAAAATCAGCTGCACCGCTTCGGCAAAGCGCTCATCCAGGCCTTCGGCCAGGGTGTTCAGCGCCTTGGCCTCATCGGTGATCACCTGCCGCGCGGTGACGAGGAATTTTTCTGCGTCGGTCATGAGTGGGCAAAGATGTCCGTTTCGGGCCAGCCAGCCAGGTCCAGCTTGGCGCGCGTGGGGAGGAAATCAAAGCAGGCCTGGGCCATCTCGGTGCGGCCCTCACGGGCCAGCCGCTTGTCCAGCGCCTCGCGCAGCTTGTGCAGGTGAAGGACGTCGGAGGCGGCGTAGTCCAGCTGCGCCTCGGTCAGCTCTTCGGCGCCCCAGTCGCTCATCTGCTGCTGCTTGGAGATATCGACGCCCAGCAGTTCCTGGGTCAGGTTCTTGAGGCCATGGCGGTCGGTGTAGGTGCGTACCAGGCGGCTGGCGATCTTGGTGCAGTAAACTGGCGCGGCCAGGGCGCCAAAGGCGTGGTACATGGCGGCAATGTCGAAGCGGCCGAAATGGAACAGCTTCAGCACATTCGGGTCTTCCAGCATCCGGCACAGGTTGGGCGCTGCGGTCTGGCCTTTTTCCACCTGCACGATGTGCGCGTTGCCGTCGCCGCCCGACATCTGAATCACACAAAGCCTGTCGCGGTGCGGGTTCAGGCCCATGGTCTCGCAGTCGATGGCGACAACGGGACCGAGGTCCAGCCCGTCGGGCAGGTCGTTTTTGTACAGGTGGTTGGCCACTGGAATTCCCTTTTGATGATCATCGCGCCGGCAGGGGCTGGAGAGGAGATAGGCGCTTTGGCCTTCAAACTCAACTGCGCCGACCACGCTGGTTTGCGCGGGCACATGTTCAGATCCCCGGTCAGCCGGGCAGCATATTGAATTTACATGCAGGGGGAATGGTGCCCAGGAGAGGACTCGAACCTCCACGTCCATACGGACACTAGCACCTGAAGCTAGCGCGTCTACCAATTCCGCCACCTGGGCAGGTGTCGTGGGACCGGCGTATAAGATGGTTTTTAAGGGGCGTCAAACGGAAATAGCAGGCTGGAAGCAAGGTTTTCCGGGTTTTGCGGCCTGGCCCGAAAAGGTCTTATGCCGCCGCTGGCGGTGCGGCAATTTCGCTTGCCTACGGCACCACCCAGCATTATGAAACCAGCGGCGCCGGTGTAGCTCAGCTGGTAGAGCACGTCATTCGTAATGATGGGGTCGTAGGTTCGAGTCCTATCACCGGCACCAGATCTTCTCATAATTCTGTGGTTTCTGTCCCGTGCCCGTGTTCGGATGCCTGGCTGGCAGGTGCCGTATGTTGCGCGGATCCTGCTGAGCCGGTTCCCGCTGGTGTCAGTGAAGCTGCCGATCCTTTGCGCCGAACCAATTGGCGTTACTGGAATAAACCGCCGGGGATGGTATGCCCCTGCCCGGTTTGCCATAATGCCCGGCGGGTGGTCCGGCGCCTGGAGAAACTACACCCCATGGCCGGGGTCCGGATCCCGGCGGTTCAGACAGGCCTCTGGAGCAGAAGATGACACAGCAAACCGTTCTCGTCACCGGTTCCTCCGGATTCATCGGCTACCACCTGAGCCGGCGACTGCTGGACGACGGCTTCCGTGTCGTGGGCATCGACAACCTGTCGGATTACTACAGCGTCGGGCTTAAGCGGGACCGGCAGGCAATGCTGGAACAGTACCCGGGTTTTTCCGTCGTCAACCGCAGTATCGAAGAGCCCGGAGTCATGATGGCGCTTTTCGCAGAGCACAGACCCGACTATGTCGTTCACCTGGCGGCGCAGGCCGGGGTGCGCTACTCCATCGAGAATCCCCGTTCCTACCTGGAAAGCAACATCACCGGCACCTTTGAGATCCTCGAAGCCGCCCGCGCCCATCCGCCCAGGCACATGCTTCTGGCCTCTACCTCCTCCGCATTCGGGGCCAATACTGAGATGCCCTATAAGGAGACCCAGAAGGCCGATCACCAGATGTCCTTCTATGCCGCCTCGAAAAAAGCGACCGAGAACATGGCGCATTCCTATGCGCATCTGTTCGATCTGCCGGTCACCATGTTCCGCTTCTTTACCGTATATGGCCCGTGGGGGCGGCCGGATATGGCGTTGTTCAAATTCACCAAGGCGATCCTCTCAGGGCAGCCGATCGACGTCTACAACTATGGCGGCATGCAGCGCGACTTCACCTATATCACCGATCTGGTGGAGGCCGTCCGGCTGCTGATGGACGCGGTGCCGGAACGCCCGGCGGATGGTGCTGTGCAGGAGGGTGACAGCCTGTCGCCGGTGGCGCCGCACCGGGTGATCAACATCGGCAATTCCGAGCCGGTGCAATTGAACGACTTTATCGCGGCTGTTGAGGCTGCCACCGGCCGCACCGCTGACCGCAATCTGATGCCGATGCAGGCTGGCGATGTGCCGGCCACATGGGCCGATGCCTCGCTGCTGCGGAGGCTGACGGGCTATGCGCCCAAGACCGGAGTGGCCGAGGGGGTGGCGCAGTTCGTGGAGTGGTACCGGGAGTATTATTCAGCTTCCCCGTCTGGCCGCTGAGCGAAGCGGCGCATTCCTGACTGCCGGGTTTCAGAACCGGAAGCGTAACCGGTGGCGACCGGGTGTCTGCCTGCGGCGGCTCTTTCCGGCAAAAGTGTGATCTGGCCCCGGACGGCCGGGGCGCAGAAGATCGCGGCAACAACTCTTAAAATTTGCCTAACATGCGGGCTAAAGTGTTGATAATGTACTAATTTTTGCCACATCCGCACCCCGGACAGCGCGCAGGGTTTTTCTATTCAGTCTCCAAAGCCCGTTTCATTGCATTGGAGATCTGACCATGCCGGCACTGAATTTCGCATCTTCTTCGGCTGCCCTGCTGGGCCGCGCCCGCTCCACCGTCCGCACAGCCGCCAAGGCCGCAGCCGCTGCCGGCCTGGCACTGGCGCTGCTGCAGCCTCAGGCGGCTGCCGCTCAGCAGACCTATGTGGTGGGCAGCGACCGCGGCGGCTATCTGCATGACCGGCTGATCGAGCTGAACAACCTGCAAAAGAACGGCGTGCGGGTCGAGATCCGCGGCCGGGTCTGCTATTCCACCTGCACCATGTTCCTCGGATTGCCAGGGGCCTGTGTCGATCCCAGCACCACCTTCGGCTTCCACGGCCCCTCGCGCAGCGGCCGCCGCCTGGCACAGAAGGATTTTGATTATTTCAGCCGGGTAATGGCTGATCACTATCCTAAGCCGCTGAAAGACTGGTTCATGGCGGAAGGCCGCAACCGGATCTCCGGCATCTACAAGATAAAGGGCAGCGAAATCATCCGTATGGGAGTGAAGTCCTGCCGCAGCGCCTGATCCGGCCTGTGTGCCTCAAATGGGGCAAGTGGTTCTCACGAGCCTGACGGAAAAGACCCCGGCGCAGTCGCGCCGGGGCTTACGGCGCCCGACAGGCCAGGGGCAGCGCTGTTCGGCGCGTTGTAACCCTTGTGGAGGCACGGGAAGGGCGCTGCCGTCTCGGACCTGCAAGCTGCGATTTCTTTGACGCTGCATACCGGAAGCGTGGCTGGAGGCCGGATAATTCGAACTGCGGCCGAGGGCGGATTGGGTGACCTATCATGTGATAGATCGGACTGAATTGGCAGGCTGTCATTCCATTTCGGAATGGCAGCAGTACGCAATCTCATTGGCGTTGTACCGGGGTTTCGCGGATAACTGACCGCAGCAAGTGTTCCAAGGAGGCCGCATGGACCGCGCCCAGATCGTGCATCAGAATTTCCTCGAACGGGTTCAGGCCGGGATCCTGCCTGCAGGCGCTGTGCCGGCAGGGCCGCTGACCGCGGCGAAGGCCGTTGGCACCTTCCGGGCGCAGGTGCTGAGCCGGGCGCTGGATCTGACCAGCCGGGCTATGCAGAAGGCGGGGGAGGGGTTTTATACCATCGGCTCTTCCGGGCATGAGGGGATGGCGGCGGTTGCGCAGGCGCTGCGTCCGGCCGATATGGCGTTTCTCCATTACCGCGATGCCGCTTTTCAGATTGCCCGTGCAGATCAGGTGCCGGGGCAGCGGATCGCCTGGGACATGCTGCTGTCCTTTGCCTGCTCCAGCGAAGATCCGACCTCTGGCGGGCGGCACAAGGTTTTGGGATCCAAGGCGCTAATGATCCCGCCGCAAACCTCGACCATTGCCTCCCATCTGCCCAAGGCGGTGGGGGCGGCCTATTCCATCGGCGCGGCCAAGCGGCACCAGCCGGAGCATCAGCTGCTGCCTGAGGACGCGATTGTCATGTGTTCCTTCGGGGATGCCTCGGCCAACCACTCGACCGCGCAGGGGGCGATCAACACGGCAGGCTGGACCTCGGTGCAGTCGACGCCGCTGCCGCTGCTGTTCGTCTGCGAGGACAACGGTATCGGCATTTCGACCAAGACGCCGAAGGGGTGGATCGAGGCCTCGATGGCAGGGCGGCCCGGCATCCGGTACTTCAAGGCCGACGGGCTGGATATCTACAACGCCTATGCGGTGGCGCAGGAGGCGGCGGAGTATGTGCGGACGCGTAAAAAGCCCGCCTTCCTGCATTTGCGCACCGTGCGCCTCTATGGCCATGCCGGGGCGGATGTGCCGACCACCTACATGGCAAAGGCCGAGGTGGAGGCGGATGAAGCCAACGATCCGCTGCTGCATTCGGTGCGGCTGCTGGATGAGGCCGGGGCATTGAAGTCGGCCGAGGCGCTGAAGATCTACACGGACACCTGCGCGCGGGTGGAGCGGATCCGGGCGGAAGCGGTGACGCGGCCGCATTTGAAAACCGCAGAGGATGTCGCGGCCAGCCTGATCCCGCCGAACAGGGAGTGTGCACCGACCAATGGCCCCAGTGAAGAGGCGCGCGCCGCAGCCTTTGGCAGCGACATGCGCGCGATGGAGGAGCCGCAGCCGATGTCGCGGCTCATCAACTGGGCGCTGACCGATCTGATGCTGGAGCACGGCGAGATCGTCATGATGGGCGAGGATGTGGGCCGCAAGGGCGGGGTTTATGGCGTCAGCCAGAAGCTGCAGCAGCGGTTCGGACCGGACCGGGTGATTGATACTTTGCTGGATGAGCAGTCGATCCTGGGGCTGGCAATTGGCATGGGGCACAACGGGTTCCTGCCCATTCCTGAGATCCAGTTCCTCGCCTATCTCCACAACGCCGAGGACCAGCTGCGCGGCGAAGCGGCGACGCTGCCGTTTTTCTCGAACGGGCAGTTTTCGAACCCGATGGTGCTGCGGATTGCCGGTCTGGGCTATCAGAAGGGCTTTGGCGGGCATTTCCACAACGACAACTCGCTGTCGGTGCTGCGCGATATTCCGGGGCTGGTGATTGCCTGCCCGTCGGACGGGGCGGAGGCTGCGATGATGATGCGCGAGGCGGTGCGGCTGGCGCGCGAGGAGCAGCGGGTGGTGGTCTTTGTCGAGCCCATCGCGCTTTACCCGATGCGGGACCTGAACGAGGTTAAGGATGGCGGCTGGATGCGGACCTACCCGTCTCCGGACCGCCGCATTGGTTTGGGTGAGGTGGGTGTTCATGGCGGCGGCACCGATCTGGCCATCGTGACCTATGGCAATGGGCGCTACCTTTCCGCTCAGGCGCAGGCAGAGCTGGCGGCTCAGGGTGTGAACGCCCGGATCTTGGACCTGCGCTGGCTGGCGCCCTTGCCGGAGGCGGCGCTGCTGGAAGCCGTCGAGGGCTGCAAGAACGTGCTGATCGTCGACGAATGCCGTGTTACCGGCAGCCAGTCGGAGGCGCTGATGGCATTGTTTGCGGAGCAAAGCGATGTCCCTGCGGCGCGGATCGCCGCCAGCGACTGCTTCATTGCAACCGGGCCTGCCTATGGCGCTACGCTGCCGTCGAAGGACAGCATAGTTGAGGCCGCATTGAAGCTGGCAGGAGGCAAGAAATGACCCGCACCGCTGTTCTGATCTGCCCGGGACGGGGCACCTACAACAAGGCGGAGCTGGGGTATCTTCACCGCCACCACGCGGACAAGGCGGCGCTGTTTGCGGGCATTGACGCGCAGAGGCGCGAGGCCGGGCAGGAAGAAGTCACGGTTCTGGACGGGGCAACGCGGTTCTCCGTATCGAAATATTCGCGCGGGGATATCGCCTCGCCGCTGATCTACGCGTCCGCTCTGGCGGATGCGCAGTCCCTGGCGGAGGATATCGAGGTGGTTGCGGTCACCGGCAACTCGATGGGCTGGTACATCGCGCTGGCGGCGGCCGGGGCGCTGAGTGCAACGGACGGGTTCAAGGTGGTGAACACCATGGGCACGCTGATGCAGGAGCAGCTGATCGGCGGCCAGCTGGTCTATCCCTTTGCCGGGCCGGATTGGCAGAATGATCCCGCGCGCAAGGCGGAGCTGCTGGCGCTGTCGGCAGAGATCAATGCGCGCGAGGGGCATGATCTGGCGCTCTCGATCGATCTGGGCGGGCTGCTGGTGCTGGCCGGGAACGAGGCCGGACTGGCGGCGTTCGAGGCGGCAGTGCCGGTGGTGGAGGAGCGATTTCCGATGCGGCTGGCCAATCATGCGGCCTTCCACACCGCACTGCAGGCGCCGGTGGCGGCAGAGGGGCGCAAGCGGCTGGGGGCGGAGATGTTCACCCAGCCGGAGATGCCGCTGATCGACGGGCGCGGGCAGATCTGGTGGCCGGGTGCGACGGACACACGGGCCCTTTGGGACTACACCTTGGGGCATCAGGTGGTGGAGACCTATGACTTCACCCGCGCGGTACAGAATGCGGCCTATGAGTTTGGGCCCGACCTGTTTATCGTGACCGGTCCGGGTACGACACTGGGCGGCGCGGTGGCGCAGTCGCTGGTGCAAGGCGGCTGGCAGGGGATGACTGGCAAGGAGGCCTTCAAGGCGCGGCAGGCCGAGGATCCGTTGCTGGTCTCCATGGGGGATCAGGCGCAGCGCGGGATTGCAACCGGCTGAGTGAAGGGCGGCGGAAAGCTCCCGCGCCTGTTGCCTGCATCGAAGATGCCGGCAAAGCAGCCTTGGGAGTGGCCCTGCCCTGCGGGCAGGGCGGAAGGGTATTTGCTGAGAACGCTTTCAGGGGCAGTTTTGCCCTGAAGGCTCTTATCCAGTGTGTATGTTCAGCCGCGCCTCAACGGTAAACCGCGCCCAAACGCGGCGGCTGCGCCGCCCATGACGCGGGGCTGGGTAGGCGGAGGCGGGGTTATTCGGCGGCGGCCTGCGGTTCGGTTCTGGCCGGGATGGCATAGCAAGTCACCGGCTGGGAAACATTGTGCAGGCTGACTGCGCCCAGCGGGATGCCCTGCGCCGGGTCTTTCAGAATGTCGCAGCTGACGACAACCGGATAGTCGACCCTCTTGCCGTAGTCGCCCAGCCGGGCCGCGATATTGGCGGCCTGGCCGATCACCGTGAAGTCCAGCCGCTCCCGCGAGCCGACGTTGCCATAAGTCACCCGGCCATAGGCAATGCCGATGGCGGCCTCGCAGCGGTGGCCGTCCTCCTCGCCTGCAAGCTCCTCCAGCCGGGCCACGATGGCGCGGGCGCTGTCCAGCGCCTGGGTGCGGGCCTTTTCCGGGTCGCTGCCGGCCGGGAACACCGCCAGCACAGCGTCGCCGATGAATTTCAGCACCTCGCCGCCGTGATCATGCACGATGGTCGAGGCGGTCTCGAAGAACTGGTTCAGAAGCGCGATATAGTCCTGGCGGCCCAGCTGCTCCTCCAGGCGGGTAGAGCCGCGCAGGTCGCAGAACATGATGGCGGCGTCGATCTCGTCGCCGTCGCCGCGTCGGATCTCGCCGCCCAGCACCCGGGCGCCGGTGCGTTTGCCGACGTAGGTTTCCAGAAGCGACTGGGCGTTTTCACGCTGCATGAAGATTTCATAGTAGCGCGCAACCACATCCGAGCATTCGAAGATCAGCCCGAGGTTGGAGGTGGAGAAGCCGTTCGGGTGGTCGCTGGTCAGGGTCAGCACATTGATCCGCCCGTCGGAAAACCGCAGCGGCATGGCGACATAATCGGTGGCCCCCTCCTTGCGCAGGTCTTCGAGGATCGGGAAGGCGTCGTCCGAGCAGCAGCTGCCGAGCCGGTGGCGCACGCCGCCCAGGCCGTTGGAGACATGCCGCAGCGGGCTGTTCTGGTAGGCCGGGTGGTCATGGATCTCGTAAGATGGCGCGTAGGTGGTGACCTCGCCGGTCTTCCTTTGCCAGATAAAGTTCTTGCCCGCGATCAGCGGGTGCAGCGACCAGGCCATGACCGAGAGGCGGGAGAGATAGATGCCCTGCTCGACGAATTTTTCCGCCAGAGCGGCGGTCAGCTCTTCCGGGGTCGGCACCAAGGCCGCATCGCGCAGCAGCCAGTCGATCACCGGGCCGGAGATATTGCCGTAGTCCGGCATCTCCACCTTGTTCCGGCCCAGGTCGAATTCAGCCTCTGCACCGGGCATGAAACCGATATGGCCGGAAATCGCCGCGGCCTCGGGCATCGCGTCCTCATAGGCCCAGACACCGTTTTGCACGCTGTTGCCGGGCAGCAGGATGTCGCGGTAGCTGGCGGTGCCTTTGAACGGGCAAAACGTCTGCAGGTCGGTATGGGGGGAGAGCGGGGCGGTGACGTCTTCTGCCGGGAAGTAGATCGCCGGGGGAAGGCGGGTTTCATACATCACCTTGGCGCGGGTGCTTTGCGCCAGGATGATGCCGTTGCGCCGGGCAGTGACCTGGCCGTGCAGCGGCTCGACGACAATGCCGTAGCCCCGGTTACGGGTCTGCACCTGTGCATCCATCCCTGAGGTCCTTGTCCTTGCGGCGGCATCCAAGACCGGCCGGCGTCGGCCGGTTCTGCTCTATCTGGGGTCTGCCGGCAGGAATTCCAGAGCCGAACACATGATATTGAGTGAGCCGGAGCAAGCCAGGTCAGACCATCCGGATCACATCCTTGCTGATGGCCAGCACGTAGCCGCGCTTAGCGATGTTCTTGACCAGCAGCTCACTGACCATCTGATTGCCCAGCGTGTCCCGCAGCCGCTTGATACGGGTGGCGCCGGCGGCTTCCTCGCAATCGGCCGAGGTGCGGCCTGAGATGACGGCTTCGATCTCGGCGCCCGATAGCACATCGTCATCCAGCCGGGCCTCGGCCAGGACCGACAGGGTTTCCATGGCGGCGGGCGTCAGCTTGAACCCCATGTTGTTGAGGTAGACGGTGTTTTCATCGCGGCTGATCAGCAGTTCAGTCACCTGAATGCCTGCACGCTCAATCTGCGCCATGCGGCGGTTGAGCATCACCAGCATTCCCAGCACCGTAAGCGCCGCGACCATCATCGCAGTGGCGAAGACCAGCAGCACGAAGATCACCATCCGGTAGCTGGTCAGCGTGTCCGCAAAGGCGGTGCCGGACTGGGCCAGGATTTCCAGCAGCTTGATTTCAGCCTGGGCGGTCAGGTCGTTTTCGATAAACAGCCGCTCGACCCGGGCGTTGAACGCATTGGCATCCGGCAGAGTCAGCAGCAGCACCGTGCCGGCCACCGCCAGAATCGCAACAATGGCGGCGATGCCAAAGCCGATGACTTTGCTGCCGGCGGAACGGGCCTCAGAAACGGAGATAGTAGGATCCGGCATTGGCCCTCCTTTGTTGCAGGCCTTCGGGGCCGAAGACGGACAGGACATTCAGGAGCTTCCATCCATCGGACGCGATGCGTGCCTGGATCTCGCTTTTGGCGGCCTTCTTATGACAGGGGCCGGAGAGCTGGATCACGCCATAATGCAGGCGCAAGGGGTTGTCCTGCTTGGCCTTGTAGTCGGCATAGCATTCGGCGGCTTGCGCCGGGGGGGAGATCGCCAGAAGGGCGGCCGCAAGGGCGGCTATCAGGAGGTGCTGTTTCATGAGGGCATCCTGCGGTTCTGCGATGTGAAATTCAATAACCGCAGGGGGTTGAACAGGGTGTTATCCGATATCAAGGGGCCGATATTGCCTGTCCGGACAGGGCGAGAGCAGGCTGGGGTCATCAAGGCGCATTGGCTGCACGACAATCTATTTTTGAGAAAGGTCCTGATATGACCCGGACACCCCGCCCGCAACCGCACCGCAAATTCATTGCTTTGATCGTAGCTGTATCCATCGCCATAACCGGTTTCTCGGCAGCGCCTGCCCGTGCCGATGAGGATGTTGCCAAAATTCTTGGCGGACTGGCACTGCTGGGAATCCTTGGTGCTGCGATCAAGCATTCCCGGGACAAGGATGACCATACGGTGACGCATAACTATGCGCCGCCGCCGCACAACCATTCCCATGGCGGCCACAAGCACCGGGGATACGGCCGTGATGACAGGCATGTGAAACCACTGCCGCCGCGGGTGCGCCGTTATGACCTGCCGTCCCAGTGCCTGAAGTATTTCCCGCGCTACAGCCGCAACCACCCGCTGGTTGGGAAGGGCTGTCTTGAGCGCAGCTATGGCTACACCAAGGCGCTGCCGCAGTCCTGCCGGGTGACGTTCTGGAATGGCAAGCGCCATCGCACCGGCTACAAGCCGGGCTGCCTGAACAGCCATGGCTACCGGCTGGTGCGGCGCTGAGCCTGAATACAGATTCGAGCAGCAAACTGGGGGGCTTCGGCCCCCCTTTTTTGCTGCCGCCCTTGCATAACCGGCAGGCATTGGCTTTGACGGGGGGATGACACAGCCTGATTACAGCCTTGAAGCCGCCGCCCTTGCGCAAGGGCATGTGAGGATAGCCGGAGTGGATGAGGTGGGCCGCGGGCCGCTGGCCGGGCCGGTGACGGCCGCAGCTGTGGTTCTGGATGCCGCCGCGATCCCCGAAGGTCTGAACGACTCCAAGAAACTGAGCCTGAAAAAGCGCGAGGCGCTGGAAGGTAAGATTTTGTCCTGCGCGCAGGCGGCCATAGCCCACGCAACGGTGGAAGAGATTGATTCCCTGAATATTTTGCGCGCCTCCCATCTGGCGATGGAACGCGCGGTGGCGGCGCTGGACCCGGCGCCGGATTACCTGCTGATTGATGGCAACCTGATCCCCAGGGGGCTGGCTCTGCCCAGCGAAGCGGTCGTCAAAGGCGACGCAAAATCCCTGTCGATTGCGGCGGCCTCAATCATCGCCAAACTGGCACGTGACAGGATCATGGTGGATTTGGCGCAACAGTTCCCCGGTTATGGCTGGGAGAAAAACGCAGGCTACCCCTCGAAACAGCACCGCGAGGCGCTAGTTCAGCTGGGTGTGACCCCACATCATCGGCGCTCGTTTAAGCCAGTACACAATATCTTGTATCAAGAGTGAACCGTAGCGCGTTGTTATAATAAACAAATTGACCTCGAATCCGCGATGACTCATCCTGTGGACAACCTAATGAGCGCAAAAATGCGCCGCGGTTATGAGGCAGAGCAATGAATAAAACCATGACAAAGGGCGCGGCAGCGCTCCCTTTAAACACGATTATTGGCGGGGACTGCGTCGAAGCGATGAACAGTCTGCCGGCCAATTCGGTCGATCTGATCTTTGCGGATCCCCCGTATAACCTGCAGCTGAAGGGCCAGCTGCACCGCCCCGACAACTCCAAGGTAGACGCGGTAGACGACCATTGGGACCAGTTTTCCAGCTTTCAGGCCTATGACCAGTTCACCCGCGAGTGGCTGAAGGCGGCGCGCCGGGTGCTGAAGCCGAATGGCTCTATCTGGGTAATCGGTTCCTACCACAACATCTTCCGTGTCGGCGCTGTGCTGCAGGACGAAGGTTATTGGGTGCTGAACGACGTCATCTGGCGCAAGTCGAACCCGATGCCGAACTTCCGCGGCAAGCGGTTCACCAATGCGCATGAGACGATGATCTGGGCATCGAAGTCGGAAGGCGCGAAATACACCTTCAACTATGAGGCTCTGAAGGCGCTGAACGAAGGCATCCAGATGCGCAGCGACTGGGTGCTGCCGATCTGCACCGGCCATGAGCGGCTGAAGGACGAGAACGGCGACAAGGCGCATCCGACGCAGAAGCCGGAATCGCTGCTGCACCGGATCCTGGTTGGCGCGACCAACCCGGGCGACGTGGTGCTGGACCCGTTCTTTGGCACCGGCACCACCGGCGCTGTGGCCAAGATGCTGGGCCGCGAATTCATCGGCATCGAGCGCGAGGAAGCCTACCGCAAGGTAGCGGAGAAGCGGATCAAGGCGGTGCGCAAGTTCGACCGCGAGGCGCTGGAGGTGTCCGCCAGCAAGCGCGCGGCGCCGCGGGTGCCGTTCGGCCAGCTGGTGGAACGCGGAATGCTGCGCCCGGGCGAGGAGCTTTACTCGATGAACCGCCGCCACAAGGCCAAGGTGCGGGCTGACGGCACCCTGATCGGCGACAACATCAAGGGTTCGATCCACCAGGTGGGCGCGCATCTGGAAAACGCGCCGTCCTGCAACGGCTGGACCTACTGGTGCTTTAAGCGCGATGGCAAGACGGTGCCGATCGACGTGCTGCGCCAGCAGATCCGGGCCGAGATGCAGAACTGAGGCGCCAGGACTTTTCTGAACACAACAGTCTATTGCAGGTGCCTGCGCGTTTGCGCAGGCGCACACCTTGCCCCGCCTGTCCAAGGCGGGGTTTTTTGCGCCTATGCGGCCCGATGCGCTATTCCTTCTGCGGAACGGGGGATTTAAGTGCAGTGCCGGAACTGCAGCAACCAGCGGGCAGGGGGAAAACCGATGACCGATACCGCAATTGCGTCTGGAGCCGGTGCCGCCCATGCGGCGGGGAGTGGCAGCTTACAGCAGGCCGCAACCGCGGAAAGCAGGTTCGCGGAGGCCGCGCTGGATGCGCACAAGCGGCGCGGGCTGCAGCTTGCCGTGCGGGCGCGCTGGATTGCGCTGCCTATCATCGCGGTCTTCATCGTCTTCCTGAACCCGGTCTGGAGCGTGCTGTATTACCACGGCATTCTTGCGCTTTTGTGCCTCAACGGGTGGTTTATCAGCCGGGCGGGCAAGGTCGGCAGGTCGCGCCTGGAGCTGTTCCTGATCTTCCTCGATCTCCTCATCATGACCTATGGCCTGGTCGTGCCCAATCCCTTCGACAGCCGTGACATACCGGCGGCTATGCTCTACCGGTTCGACAACTTCCAGTATTTCTTCGTCATCCTTGCGGCGGGAACCATGGCCTATTCCTGGCGCACGGTGATTGCTATCGGCACCTGGACAGCAGCGATGTGGCTCAGCGCGCTGGCCCTTGTCTGGTGGTTCTCCAGCCCGGTTCCGGGACTATCAGAAGCAGTGAACATGGCCCTGGACTTTAGCCCTGAGCTGGCGGAGTTTTTTGATCCCAACAGTTTTGTCGTGCGGCTGCGGGTGCAGGAGGCGGTGGTCTTTGTGCTGGTGGCGGTGACGCTGGGTTTCTCGGTGCGCCGGTTCAACGGGCTGCTGCGGAGCAATGCCAGCCTGACACGGGAGCGGGCCAACCTGTCGCGGTACTTCTCGCCCAATGTGGTCGAGCAGCTGTCGCAGAACGACGAGCCGTTGAAACAGGTGCGCAGCGAGAACATCGCCGTGCTTTTCATCGACATCGTTGGCTTTACCCGGCTGTCCGCCGGGATGGATCCGCGGGAGGTGATTGATCTCTTGCGCGAATTTCACGGTCGGATGGAGCGCGAGGTGTTCCGCCATCACGGCACGCTGGACAAATACCTGGGCGATGGGCTGATGGCGACCTTCGGCACGCCGGTGGCGGGGGGGCGGGATGCCAGCAACGCGCTGGCGTGTGCCCATGCCATGCGGGCCTCGCTGGAAAAATGGAACAAGGAGCGTATCCGGCAGGGCAAGCCGGAGATCCGCGCCGGGATCGGCATTCACTATGGTGAGGCGCTTCTGGGCGACATCGGTGCCAACAGGCTGGAATATGCTGTGATCGGCATGACGGTGAATGTTGCCGCCCGGCTGGAGAACCTCACCCGCAAGCTGCAGGCCAGGATCGTCACCAGTGAAACGTTGGCGGAGCGGGTCAAGGCGGAACAAGCGGAGCCGGGCCTGCTGGACGGCAGCACCTGGCACCACGGGCAGGAGGTGCGCGGGCTGGATCAGCCGATGACTGTCCTGGCCTGGAGCTAAGCCTTAGCGCGGCATCGGGTTTTGCGCCTTGTTATAGGCGTGCCAGTCGGTAATTTCCGGATAGTACCGCTGCCGCCAGCGCCGCACCCGCGGATTCATCACCCGCCGCCATAGGGGCGGGATCATCGCGGCGATGGTCATCACCGGGTAGCCATAAGGCAGCTGCGGCGCGTCGGCCTCGGTGTAGTTCTGCAGCAGCGGAAAGCGGCGGTTCGGCTTGTAATGGTGATCCGAATGGCGCTGCAGGTTGATCAGCAGCCAGTTCGACGCCTTATGCGCCGCATTCCAGGAGTGCCGCGGCTGGACGGGCTCATACTTGCCGTCGCCCAAGTGTTTGCGGGTCAGCCCGTAATGCTCGACATAGTTGACCACCTCGAGCTGCCAGATGGCGGTGCCGGCCTGCACCAGGAACAAGAGCACGCCGGTCAGCCCGCCCAGCAGCAGCGCTAGCAGCAGCATGGCCGCCTGCAGGGCCCAGTAGCGGAAAAACGGGTTGGAGCGGTCGGTCCAGGGGCGGTTCTTCTTGGCCAGCTTCTCCTTCTCGGCGCGGAAGGCGGAATGCCAGCATTGCCGCAGCACCCGCGGATAGAAACGGTGGAAGCCTTCGTTATAGCGCGCCGTGACCGGATCGCGCGGGGTGCCGACATAGCGGTGATGCACTAAGAGATGCTCGGAGCGGAAATGGGAATAGAGCACCATCGCCAGCAGGATATCCCCAAGCCAGCGCTCGACCCGGCTGGATTGGTGCATCAGCTCGTGGCTGTAGTTGATGCCGACGGCGCCCGTAACCACGCCAACCCCGAAGAAAGCCGCGAATTTCTCGAAGCCGTTCAGGTGCTCCGCGCCGCTGACATACCAAATCAGCCCGAACAGTGTAAGGAACTGCAGCGGCACCCAGGTTGCGGTCAGCGCCTTGTACCACTTGAGGTCGCTGTCAGATGTCTCGGGGTCGGCGTTTTCCAGATTGAGCCCGAACATCCCGTCCAGCACCGCAAACAGGTGCCAGGTCACCAGCGGCGGCAGCAGCAGTGCCCAGCCGCCCTGCAGCGCCGCAATCCAGACCAGCGGCAGAAGCAGGAAGGACATCCAGAACGGCAGGGCGCTTTGCCAGCGGGAAAGAGTTTCGGGGGCAATCATGCCGGTGTCTCCCAATCAGTCAGCGCGCGTCTTGGCCGACCCTAGGCCCAAAGGTCTGAAAACCCAAGAGGGAGGCAGCGCGGCCTAGCCCCCCTTGCGCAAATCGAAGGCTTTGCGCATCACCGTGGGCAGGCTGGAGGGGCGGAAAGCGTGCCGCGGGATCAGTTCCTGCGCGGGATCCGGGTTGAAGCCTTCGGGCAGATCCGCTGTCAAAACCTGCAGGATAAGATGGAAATGGGTGAAGGTGTGGCGCACCTCTCCGCCCAGGTCCTGCCAATCCGCCGCGAAGGGGGGATTGGGGGCAGGGGCCTCGTTCCACTCCGACCCGGGCCAGCCCAGCATGCCACCCAGCAGCCCCTTGTCCGGGCGCCTTTCCAGCAGCCAGGTGCCCTCCGCGGATTTGGCCAGGTAGACGATGCCGTACCGGGTTGGCTTTGGCTTTTTGGGTGTTTTCTTGGGCAGTTCGGCAGCGGTGCCCGCGACCCGCGCCGCGCAAGGGTCCCGCCAGGGGCAGATGCCGCAGGCCGGGCTGCGGGGGGTGCAGATGGTAGCGCCCAGATCCATTACCGCCTGGGCATAGTCTCCGGGCCGCTGCGCCGGGGTCAGCTCCGCCGCGCGCTCCTTTAGCACGGGCTTTACCTCGGGCAGGGGATCGTGGATGTCATGCAGCCGGGCCATCACCCGTTCGACATTGCCGTCAAGAACGGTCTCAGGCCGGTCGAAGGCGATCGAGGCGATGGCGGCGGCGGTATAGGGGCCAATACCGGGCAGCTTGAGCAGGCCTTCGTAACTGTCAGGGAAGATCCCCTCCAGCTCACCGGCAACCGCGCGGGCGCATTTCAGCAGGTTGCGGGCGCGGGCGTAATAGCCAAGGCCCGCCCATTCGCTCATCACGTCCGCGTCCTCTGCCGCGGCCAGATCCAGCACCGTCGGCCAGCGGCTGGTGAAGCGCAGGAAATACTCCCGCACCGCGGCCACGGTGGTCTGCTGCAGCATCACCTCGCTGAGCCAGACCTTGTAGGGGTCGGGGCGGATGCCGGCCGCGCGCTCCGCCGGGCTGACGCGCCAGGGCATTTCGCGGGCATGCACATCGTACCAGGCCAGCAGCTCTCCGCTCATCATCCCTGCATTGCTGTTCAAGTCACGCATTCGTTATTCCTTGGCTTGCGGTTGGGCTGGCGCCTGTACCCGGGCTCTTTACAATAGGGTACGCAGTCGAGCAAAAGCTAGATCATGGCATTCAGGCGCAGCACAACACGCGGGTTCGCACGAACCTCCAAGCTCCTCAACGAGCAGATCCGCAAGGCGGGGGAAAGCCGGGGATTCGCGGTGTCCCGGCTGCTGACCCATTGGGAAGAGATCGCAGGCCCGGATATTGCCGCCATGGCGCGGCCTGTGAACGTCGGCTATGGCCGCGGCTCCTTTGGCGCCACGCTGACGGTGCTGACGACCGGGGCCAATGCGCCGATGCTGGAGATGCAGAAGGAACGCCTGCGCGAGCGGGTGAATGCGGTTTACGGCTTCAACGCCATCTCCAAGGTGCGGATCACGCAAACGGCACCGACGGGATTTTCCGACGGCCGCGTGGAATTCAAATATGCCCCCAAAGTGCAAGCGCCGCTGCAGCCGGACCCGCAGGATGCTGCGGAGGCCAGCAAGGCGGCGGCCGGGGTGGAAAACGACGATTTGCGCGCCGCCCTGGAACGCCTGGGGCGCAATGTGCTGACAAAACAGAAAACGCAAGGAAAGGGGTTCAAATGACCCGTCTCATGTCAGGTGTGTTTGCCGCTGTTGCGGTGGTTGCGGGCGGTTATGCCCTGTCCGGTTTCAACAGCCAGAGCAATCTGCCGGAAAACCCGCTGGTTGGCGCCGCCTTTGCGCAAGAGGCCGAAGTGGACACTTCGACCATCACCGAGATGACCCTTGGCGCCGAGGATGCGCCGGTCACGCTGATCGAATATGCCTCCTATACTTGCCCGCATTGCGCCAATTTCCACAACACGGTCTTCAAGCAGCTGAAGGAAGACTACATCGACACCGGCAAGGTGAAGTTCATCTACCGCGAGGTCTATTTCGACCGCTACGGGTTGTGGGCGTCGATGATTGCGCGCTGCAACGGGCCGGAGAAGTTCTTTGGCATTTCCGACCTGATCTACAAGGGCCAGTCGGAATGGGCGCGCGCGGGCGGTGCGTCGGAGATCGTGGATGAGCTGCGCAAGATCGGCCGCCTGGCGGGTCTGGAGAACGAGCAGCTGGAAGCCTGCCTGCAGGATGGCGCCAAGGCGCAGACCCTGGTGACCTGGTACCAGGAGAACGCGACGGAGCACGGGATCGAGTCGACTCCGTCCTTTATCCTGAACGGCGAGAAGATTTCGAACCAGTCCTACGAGGAGTTCAAAAAACTGCTCGATGCAGAGCTGGAAGGCTGAGAAACAGCTCCGCTGCAACGATGGCAAGCCCGGGCCGGAGCCCGGGTTTTTCTCGTTTTAGGGCCGCAGCGAAACCCGTGGCGGTTCAGGGCGCGGGTGCGGCTTTCTTCACCATGTCTTTCAACGCGTCATCCCCGGCAACCTGCAGTCTTACCGGCAGGGTGATCACCTTGCGGCGGAAGCTGTCAGGCAGGCGGACGGCATCCTTTTCGGTGGTAACAAGCTGGGCGCCGCGCATCTTGGACTCATTCTCCAGACGGTTCAGCAGCGCCGGGGTCAGCGGCTGATGATCATCCAGCGCTTCGGCCCGGGCGATATCAGCACCGAGGCTGCGCAGGGTATTAAAGAACTTCTGAGGATGGCCGATGCCTGCGAAAGCAAGCACGCGGGTGCCATTCCAGGGCATCCCTGTTTGCAACGGCTCCAGCGCGCCCGTGAAATGCGGCAGGCCCTGCAGCTGGCTGCTCCAGGCGGCGGTAAATGCCTGCTGCGCCGGTTCGGCGCCGATTGAGAGCACCGCATCGGCGCGTTTCAATCCGGTAGCCACTGGCTCGCGCAACGGGCCGGCAGGCAGGCAGCGGCCATTGCCGAAGCCATGCTGTGCGTCGACCACGATCAGCGACAGGTTCTTTGCGACGGAGGGGTTTTGAAAGCCATCGTCCAGTATGATGACCGTAGCCCCCGCTGCAGCAGCGGCACGGGCGCCCGCGGCGCGGTCCTTGGCGACCCAGACTTCGCCAAAGGCGGCCAGCAGCAGCGGCTCATCGCCCGTTTGCGCGGCCTCATGCTGGCCTGGAAACACCTGCACGGGGCCTTCCAGCGTTCCGCCGTAGCCGCGGGTTACCACATGCGGCTCGTGTCCGAGGCTGCGCAGGGTTTCCAGCAGCCAGATCACCGTCGGCGTCTTACCGGTGCCGCCGGCGTTCAGGTTGCCGACGCAGATCACTGGCACGCCGGGTACGGCCGGGCTGCCCTTGGCGACCCTGGACGCAGTGGCACGCGCATAGGCCCAGCCGAGCGGCGCCAGCAAGGCGGCCCGCAGATCGAATTCGCCCGGCGGCTTGTGCCAGAAGTCAGGTGCCCGCATGGGAATCCTCGCGCTGGTCCAGCAGCCCCTGAACCTTTTCCATTAACGTGTCGGTTGTGGCGGCGCTTTCGGTCACGCTTTGCCAGCCGGCCAGGGCCATTTCCGCCGCCTTGTCCGGAGCAGACATCGCGACCACCGCATCGGTCATTTCCGCCTGGGTGCGCACGACCTGGGCAGCGCCGGCCATGGCCAGGCGCTCATACAGGTCGCGGTGGGCATGGACGCCGGGCCCGTGCAGCAGAGCCGATCCCAAGGCGGCGGCATCAAGCGGAGACTGGCCCTGGGCTGCGGGGTCCAGGCTGCTGGCAATCAGCGCAACCGGAGACAGCCGGTACCAAAGGCCAAGGTCTTCGCCGCCTGTCAGCAGCACCTGGGTGAAGTCCTCAGGCTCGCCCCCGGTTTCCCATTCGGCAAAAGACAGACCGCTGTCCTGGAGCAGGCCGCGCGCGGCATCCAGGTCCGCGAAGTCATCCAGCGCGACCACCAGCAAGAGCCGGTGCAGCAGCCGCAGTGCGCCCCGGTGGGCGTCCAGGATGCCAGGCAGCTCGCTGAGCTTGACGTGAGCCGCCAGCCAGACCGGGCGGCTGCCCAGTGTCTGCTGCATCGCGGCCAGCTCTTCATCGTTGCAGCCAGGCGGAGTCGCAGAGACCCGAAGTTTTCCTGCCAGCTCCACCCGCTCTGTCGGGAACCCCGCGCGGACCAGCCGCGCCTGTACTGATTTAGACGGTGTCAGGATGCAGGTGAGTCCTTCCAGCAACCGCCTCCGGTGATCCGGAAGCCAGCGGCTGCCCCGGTTCGGGACCTCGTCTTCCAGCAGGTCGGCCAGCAGCACACCAGTGCCTTGTTCGCGCAGCTGCCGCAGCATGACCCGCCGGGCAGGAGTTCCGGTCCAGATGCAGGCGTCAGGCTGCCAATGGCCAAGAAAGTCCCGCGCTTCCGCCAGCGTGTCCTCGGGCAGCGGGCCGACGGGGACATCGCAACCAACGGTTCCGGTCAGCCGCAGGTCCGGTTCCCAGCTTGCCAGCACAGACAAGTCCGGGCGCAGGTTCTTGAGACGGCGGCCGATATCGCATAGCGCCAGGTAGCGCTCAGGCGTTGTTGCATGCACCCACAGCAGCTCACCCCTGGGACGGGGCTGCAGTACGGATTGGCGGCTGGGAGCTGTGGTTCGCCGTTGCATCTGGTTCGATCTGAAATTTCCGGCCCAAGGTATCGGCAACATGCGGGTTTGTCTGTGAAAAACTTGTCGGCGGCGCAACCGCCGCTGTTACAGCCGCTTAAGGCCGGCTGCCGTCAATGTCCAGCAATGCCCGGGCTGGCCGGGTCCAGTGCATTCAAAAGAGCTTGGTGCAAAGTGCTGGCGCCGGCCACCACCCCGTTCAGGCGCGGGGCAGGGTTGTTGAAGCGCAAAGGGTTGCCGACCCTGTCGGTGATGGTGCCTCCGGCCTCGCGCAGCAGCAGATCGCCTGCGGCAATGTCCCACTCCCAGCTAGGCCGCAGTGTCAGCATGGCACCGAACCTGCCGTCGGCCACTTTGGCCAGGCGGTAGGCCAGCGACGGGCGGTAGCTGCGGATGAAACCGGGCGGGGTGCCGCCCAGCCAATGGTGGCTTTGCAGGTTGGGCTTGGCAGCCAGCACTTCTGTTACGGCCAGATCCAAGGCGGAAGAAACTTGGATCGGCTCGCCGTTGCAAGCGGCGCCCTGGCCCTTGGCCGCGGTGTACATCAGATCCCGCTGCGGCAGGTAGATCACCGCCGCCGTCACCACGCCATTTTCCGCGACGGCGATGGAATGCGCCCAGGTCCGGGAGCCCTGGGCAAAGCTGCGGGTGCCGTCGATCGGGTCGATGATGAAAACCCGGTCCCGCGACAGCCGCGCGGCGGTGTCCTCAGTTTCTTCCGACAGCCAGCCGTAACCGGGCCGCGCCTTTTGCAGCATGTCTTCGAGCATGGCATTCACGGCCAGGTCTGCTTCTGTCACCGGGCCTGCACCGCCGGGCTTGTCCCAGCTTCTGGCTTCGGGACCTGTGAAGCGGCATGCGATGTCTCCGGCCAGTTCCGCCGCTTTTACAAGCAGGGGAAGGTCAGTTGCCGGCAAGTGTCATCCCCTCGACCAGCAGCGACGGCACCACGGTGGACAGGTGCGCGCGCGCGTCATTGGCCGGAACAATCCGCCGCAGCATATCGTGCAGGTTGCCCGCAATGGTGCATTCGTTCACCGGATAGGCGATCTCGCCGTTTTCCACCCAGAAACCGGAGGCGCCCCGGGAATAGTCGCCGGTGTTGGGATTGATAGTGGAGCCGATCATTGAGGTGACCAGCAGGCCAGTGCCCATCTGCGCGATCAGTTCCTCGCGGCTGGCCTCGCCCTGGGTCAGCGCGATGTTCCAGGTCGAGGGGGAGGGCACCCCGCCTATGCCGCGGGCGGCGTTGCCGGTGCTTTCCAGTCCCAGTTTGCGGGCTGAGGCCAGGTCCAGTGTCCAGCCGGTCAGCACGCCGTTGTCCACCACGGTGCGGCGGCGGGTCGGCAGCCCCTCGCCGTCAAAGGGACGGGAGCCGGAAATCCGCGGGCGGTGGGGGTCTTCAATGACGGAGAGTGCTTCGGGCAGCACCTGCTGGCCCAGCGAATCCTTCAGCCACGAGGAGCCGCGGGCAATTGCCGCACCGTTAGCTGCCGACATCAGATGCCCGATCAGGGAGGAGGATATGCGTTCGTCAAACAGCACCGGGAAGCTGCCGGTCTTGGGCTTGCGCGCGCCCAGCCTGGCAACGGCCCGCTCGCCGGCAGTCTGCCCTATGTCCTGAGCGCTGCGCAGATCGCCCTGGAACGTGCGCGAGTCACCATCGTGGTCACGCTCCATGCCGGTGCCGGTGCCCGCGATTCCGGTGCAGGACAGCGACCGGCCGGTGCGCTGGTAGCCGCCGGAAAAACCGTTGGTGGCAGCCATATGAACAGCGTGGCGGCCATAGCCTGCGGCGGCCGACTGCACCTGGGTGATGCCGTCGATTTCCTGGCAGGCGGCCTCGGCGGCCAGGGCATCTGCCTGCAGCGCAGCCGGTTCCGGCTCGCCCGAGGGGTCTTCCAGCTCCAGCGCGGCCACGTCCCAGTTTTGGGCCAGCTGCGACGGATCGGCGAGTCCGGCATAGGGATCCTCAGGTGCTTCCTTGGCCATCGCCACGGCGCGTTCGGCCATCGCGGCGATGGTTTCCGGGTGCATGTCCGACGACGACACCAGCGCCTGCCGCTTGCCCACAAACACCCGCAGGCCCAGGTCCGTGCCCTCGGAGCGCTCCGCATGCTCCAGCTTGCCCTCGCGCACTTCGATGCTAAGAGAGCTGCCCTCGGCAGCCATGGCATCAGCGGCATCCGCGCCAGCCTTGCGGGCGGCGTCAATCAGGGCGTGGCAAAGCGTTTCGGGGGACTGGGTCATGGGCACCTTCTGTTCTGCTCTGTAAAAGAGCTATCCAGTGAGGCGGCTTGCCGCAAGTGCGGGGTGCAAAAAAGGGGCCGCCAAAGGCAGCCCCTTCGCATTACCCATCAGTGATTTGATGGTTATTTGATGCGCTGGCCGTTGGCGTGGATCTGGCCGTCCTCTGAGATTTCGATCTTGGAGGTCAGCGTGTCCTCACCCTCGCCCGGCACGGCCAGCATGCCCATCATCATCCGTGCGCCCATGGCGTCGCCCTCGGACATCAGCCCCATACCGATCAGCTTGTCGATCAGGGTGTTGGCGCCGGTCAGCTTGAGGTTGGCCTCGCCCGCCGGTGCGGGCATGCCGTCAAAGCTGGTCAGGTCCTCGTTGTTGAAGGTGAAGTCGCCGGTGCCGGTCAGTTCGGCGCCCGCAGCGGAAACCTGCAAATGCTTCACGGTCAGCGCGTTCAGCTCGCCCGGCTGTTCCTCGCCTGCTTCCACAGATTCCATGGCTTCCGGGTCGAACATGTCAAACAGCACCTTCCCCTTGCCGGCCAGGTCCAGAATGACGGTGGCCGGGTCATGCGGCAGCTGGCCGGTCGGGTCGACCATGCCCCACAGCATTTCGGGAACGGCAAAGTCGCGCAAGGTAACGCCAAGGGCGAAATCCTGCTCTTCCTCGGATTTGGCAAGCGGCATCATCAGCTTGAACCCAGCCTCCGCCATGCTGAGCGCCAGCGGGAAGGGGATCTCGGATCCGGTGATGTTCACATTGGTGCCGGTCTGCGACAGGTCATAGGTCAGGTGCTGCTTGTCCATCGCAACGGCGATCGAACCGCCTTGGGAGTTGCTTTCCATGGCAAAGCTTTCGCTTCCGTCCACCCCGGAAATGGACCCGTTGCCGCCGGTGAACGTGAATGTGCCGTCAAAGGCAAAACCGGCTTCCAGAAGCGCTGCCATGTCGGGGCCTTCAAGCCCCGCAGGCACGGTTCCGGTGCCCTTGAAGCTGAGACCTTCCAGCGCGCCCTTGAAAGTACCGGTGCCGTTGCTTTCCGGGTCGTTGAAACCCATGTCGTAGCTCAGGCTGGAGGCGGAAAGCGACTGTTTGTAGCTTCGCATTTCCGCGATCGTCATCGCGGTGGTCGTGGTTACATCGTTCAGGGTGACCTGCGCATTTGCCACGCCATCCGGCACGGCCTCGCCATCGGCGGCCAGCTCAGCCAGTGTCATGGTGACCTTGGAGGAGCGGTAATCATAGCTCATGTTTTCGGCATCGCCGGCCACGATCATCGGGGAGCCGTCATGTGTATAGACAAGCTTGCCCGAGAAAGTTTCCCCGTCGGCGGAAAACTCGAACCCTACCGGGAATTCTGCGGGCAGCAGCAGGTTCACGGTGCCATCGCCGTTTTCCACAAACCGGATCTCCGGCAGGCTGACAGTGCCCGATCCGTCCTCTTCGGGGATCGGCATGACCATCGAAACATCCGAGACGGTCAGGGTGCTGCCGGAAATGGATTCAGTGCCGGACACGGTATAGCCGGTGCTGGTCAGATAGGCCTTCCACTCAGCCCAGACGTCCTGCGCGCTGAGATCGGCCAGGGCGCCCTGGGCTGAAACAACCAAAATTGCCGCTGCGGCACCGCCGCGCGCAAAAATTCGGGACATTAGAGAACCTTTCTCTGTGAGATAATTGAAATCATCGTCGGCCCGGCGGGCAGTGCCGTCAAGGGGGCCATGGGCTGGACCGTTCCCCGTAACCGCTTTACCACTTGGGTCAGCAGCCACTTGGAGGGACAGCGAATGGATTTCAATGGAAAAACAGTTGCAATTACAGGGGCCAGCCGCGGTATCGGCGCAGATGCGGCCCGGGTGTTTGCCGCTGCCGGGGCTAATCTGGCCTTGCTGGCCAGAAGCGGCGAGGCCTTGCAGGAACTGGCGGCGGAGATCGGCGGGAAGGTACTGACCTTCGCCTGCGATGTGGCTGATTACGCCGCGGTCGAGGCGGCGCTGTCCGAGGCGCATCAGAAATTCGGCAGCCTGGATGTTCTGATCAACAACGCCGGGGTGATCGAGCCGATTGCCAGGCTGGAAGAGGCTGCGCCCGAAGACTGGGGCAAGCTGATCGACATCAACGTCAAGGGCGTGTTCAACGGAATGCGGGCCGCGCTGCCGCTGATGAAGCCAGCGGGCGGCGGCACTATCATCACCGTCAGTTCAGGCGCGGCGCACCGGCCGCTAGAGGGCTGGAGCGCGTATTGCACCTCCAAGGCGGGGGCGGCGATGCTGACCAGCGCGCTGGACCTGGAGGAGCGCGGCAACGGCATCCGCGCTATGGGCCTGTCGCCGGGCACGGTGGCAACCCAGATGCAGCGGGAGATCAAGGCCAGCGGCATCAACCCGGTGAGCGAACTGGAGTGGGAAGACCACATCCCCGCCGAATGGCCCGCGCGGACGCTGATGTGGATGTGCACGGCCGACGCGGACGATTATGTCGGAGAGGAAGTCTCCCTGCGCGAGGAGACCATCCGACAGCGGGTCGGGCTGGTATGATCGGGCTGGATATTGCGGACAACGGCCTGTGGACCATCACGATCAACCGTCCGGACAAAGCCAATTCGCTGACAGAGGCGATGCTGACCGAGCTGGCGGAGATCGCCGAACGTGCGCAGGAGGCGCGCGGGCTGATCCTGACCGGCACCGGCAAGGTGTTCAGCGCCGGTGCTGATCTGGACGAGGCGCGGGCGGGCCTGGCGACCTCACCTGTGTGGGAGCGGCTGTCCAATGCGATAGCTGGGGTGCCCTGCCTGAAAGTGGCTGCCCTGAACGGAACCCTGGCAGGCGGCGCCAATGGCATGGTGCTGGCCTGCGATATCCGCATTGCGGTGCCGTCTGCCAAGTTCTTCTATCCGGTGATGAAGCTCGGCTACCTGCCGCAGCCCTCGGACGCTGGCCGCATGGCGGCACTGATCGGGCCTGCCCGCACCAAGTTGATCCTGGCGGCAGGGCAGAAGATCACCGCGCAGGAGGCCTATGATTACGGTCTCGTGGATCGCATCGTAGAGCCGGAGGAGCTGATGGGCACCGCGCATGAGCTGCTGGCGCACGCACTGGAGGCCAAACCGGAGATCGCCGCCGGGATTCTGAGGATGTGCCGGTGAAGCGGCTGTCCGGTGTGCAGCTGCAGGTGGAAGATCCCGAACGGCTCGCCCGGTTCTATTCGGATGTGCTCGGGATGGAAGCACGGACCGATAACGGGACCTGGCGTGCTGGCTATGCAGGGCAGGATGCGGATGTGATCCTGCAGCCGGGCGGCCGCCAGGTTCAGCACTCACGGGACGAGCGCTATTGGAAGATCGGCATTTGCCTGCCCAACCTGGACATCGCTTGCGAGCAGCTGCGGCAGAAGGGCGTGGAGGTCTCTGCCCCGCATCAGTTTCGCGATATTGGTTACATGGCGCATCTGCATGATCCCGAAGGACTTGCCATCGAACTGCTGCAGCATGACTTTCAGGGCAAACGGCCAGAAGAGGCGGGCGACCCGGCGCTGCCGCTGGGCGGCGGGGCGCATGTGGGGCAGATCACCCTGCGTACCGGCGACATCGCGGCAGAGCTGGCCATGCGCGCGGACATGACGCTGCTGTCGGTTCAGGACGTGGCGGAATTCGGTTTTGACCTGCATTTCCTGGCCTATACGGACGAAACCCCGCCGGATCCGGACCTGCAGGCCGTAGCGAACCGGCAATGGTTGTGGCGGCGCCCGTACACGGCACTGGAATTCCAGCATATTGCCGGTGCGGAGTTGCGCGACAGCCCGGCCTTCCTGGGGCTGGAGATCAGCTAGCGCTTGCGCCGTTTGCCGGGCACGCGGGAGCGGAACTCCGGAGGGCGTTTTTGCACCCAGGCAATGAACTTGGCCAGCCGCGGGTGCGTTTTCAGCGCTTCGGGGGTGCTGTATTCGCGGGCCAGTTCCGCCTCGGTCAGCGTCGCGTGGATCTCGCGGTGGCAGATGTCATGCAGCAGCACGGTCGGCCCGCCCTTGCCTCCTTTCAGTTTTGGGATCAGATGGTGCAGGCTTTGCGGCACGCCGTCCGGAATGGGACGGCCGCAAAGCGGGCAGACCGGATCGGACATGTGCGGGCCTCTTGCGGTTTCGTGCGGTGAATAGACACGCTGGCGGCAGGCGCTGGCAAGGGGATGGCATGACGGAAACTTGGGACGCAGTGGTGATCGGTGCCGGGCCTGCCGGGCTGATGGCCGCGGAGGAGCTGGGCCGAGCCGGGCACCGGGTGCTGGTGATTGAGGCCAAGCCATCGGTGGCGCGCAAGTTCTTGATGGCGGGCAAGTCCGGCCTGAACCTGACCAAGGATGAACCGTTTGAGCAGCTGATCACGCAGTATGGCGGGGCGGCGGACTGTCTGGCCCCGATGATCCGCGCCTTTGATGCACAGGCGGTGCAGGACTGGGCACGGGCGTTGGGGAGTGAGTTGTTCACCGGCTCGACAGGCCGGGTGTTCCCCACGGTGATGAAGGCCTCGCCGCTGCTGCGCGCCTGGCTGGCGCGGCTGGAGGGGTACGGAGTTCAGATCCGCACCCGCTGGCGCTGGACCGGCTGGGAAGATACCGCGCTTGCCTTTGAAACGCCCGAAGGGCCGCGACGGATTGAGGCCGCGTCCGTGGTCTTGGCGCTGGGCGGCGCCAGCTGGGCGCGGCTGGGTTCCGACGGGGCCTGGGCGCCGTTTTTACGTGAAAGGGGTGTGGACCTCTCGCCATTCCAGCCGGCCAATGCGGGGCTGCTGGTGGAATGGTCCAAACATATGGCGCCTCAGTTCGGCCAGCCGCTCAAAGGCATTGCACTGCGCGCTGGCAGCCTTGCGACGCGCGGAGAAGCGGTCATTTCGGAACGCGGGCTTGAGGGCGGCGGTGTCTATTCCGTTTGTGCGGCGGTACGGGATGGAGCCGTTTTGCAAATGGACCTGCTGCCGGAGTTGGAGGCGCCTGAGATTGCCCGCCGCCTGTCGCGTCCGCGCGGCAAGGCAAGTTTCTCCAACCATCTGCGCAAGGTACTGAAGCTGGGGCCGGCGCGAACGGCGGTATTGCAGGAATTCGGCCGCCCGCTGCCGCAGGAGGCGCAGGCCCTGGCGCAGCTGGTCAAAGCGCTGCCGGTAAAGCACGCAGGCCTGCGCCCGATGGATGAGGCGATCTCCACCGCGGGCGGGGTCTGCCGGAATGCGCTGAACGCAGACCTGATGCTGAAACAGTTCCCCGGAACTTTCTGCGCCGGGGAAATGCTGGATTGGGAAGCGCCGACGGGCGGTTACCTGCTGACCGCCTGCCTTGCCACCGGGCGCTGGGCCGGGCGGGCGGCGGCAGATTATTTGGCGAGTTCTGCAACCCGCTTATAAGCCGGGCGATCGCGCATCCGCTTGCCGTAATCCTGAATTTTCTCGCCCTCGACCGGGAACTTGGCGCTGCGGGCCCAGTTCAGGCAGTGTGTGCAGATGATATCGGCAATGGTGAACTCTTCTCCCATCAGGAAGGGGCCGGCTATTTTGCTCTCGAGACGCGCCAGATTGTGGCCGAATTCCCATTTCAGGCTGCCTTTCACCTCCGGCACACGCTGCTCTTCCGGCAGGATGAAGCTGTGGCGGGCCGCAGCCCACAGAACGGCGTCGATCTCGTCCAGCAGCAGATGGGTGACCGCGTCTTGCTTGGCGCGCGCCACAGTTCCGGCGGGTGCGGTCAATGCGCCGTGCTTGTCAGCCAGATAGGTGATGATGGCGGTCGAATCGGTGATAACCTCACCCTCCACCTGCAGCACCGGGACCTTGCCCGAGATATTCAGAGCCTGAACCTCTGGACTGCGGGGGCCGTGCTGGTTGAGCTCATAAGGCTCCCCAAGCTCTTCTAGCGCCCAGAGCACCCGGAAGGTACGGGTCAGCGGGATGCCGGTGACGGAATACATCATCTCTCTCCTGTTCATTTGCTGACAGCATGGGCCGCCAGCGGAAGCGGATCAAGCAGGATGGCGCGCCGTCTCGTCAGCGGGCGCGGCCCAACATGGCCAGCCGGATCAGGGCGCGCTCCATCAGCGCCAGTGCCGGGGCTGTCTGGCCGGCAGAGCGCAATGCCAGATCGGTGTCTGTGATGATGGTCAGCGCGGTTTCCAGCCGGTTCGCGCCCCAGTTCTGCGCCTGCCTCAGCATCCGGTCGCGGCGCTTGCCGTACAGCGGCGGACGCAACTGGCTGATGCCCTGTGCCGGGCCGCCGGGGGCACCGGCGATGGTATAGAGCGTGCGGAAATGCCGGGTCGCACCGATGCACAGCGTCACCGCGTTGGTGCCTTGCGCCTGCAGGCGGCGGATCAGCGGTCCGATTTCGGCGCTGCGCCCCTCGGCCACCACGTTCAGGACGTCGTCCAGCGCGGCTTCGGTCGACTGCGGGGCAACGGCGCCGATATCTTCCAGCGACAGCGGGGTGCTGTCGCCGTGTTTATAAAGTGCCAGCTTCTCGATCATGCGGGAGAAGTCGCCGGGGCCGATGTCGTTGGCGATGTCCGTCAGCGCCGACATGCTGTCGCCGGGCACGTCGCGGATGCCGGCCTCGCCCAGGATGCGTTCGATTTCTGCCCGCGAGGGCGGGTCGTCGTAAATGCCCACGGCATAGGCATTGCTGTGGCCTTCAAATGCCTTGCGCAGTTTGGAGGAGGCCTTGAGCTGCCCGGCTGCGACCACGATCTGGGCGTCGCCCGGCTGCCATTCTTCCAGCGCTGCCGTGATGGCGGGCGTAGCGGTGTCGTTGGCGCCTTCGACTAAAACCGCCCGCACACCGGGGAAAAACCCTACTGCCTTGACCGCATCCAAGAGCTGCGCTGGGTCCTTGCGCAGGTCGCTGCCGGGCAGGCGGCTCAGCCGCATCTCCTCCTCGGCGCCGGGGCCAAGCAGGGCCGCCAGCACCTGCTGCCGCTTGAGCGATACGCGCATCGCATCGGCGCCATAGATCAGAATGCCGGTCTTGCCCGGATCTGGCTTGGCGAAATAGCCGTCAGCTTCGCGCGGGGAGAGCTTCATTCTGCCGGAGCGGAAAGGTCCGCAGTTGCCAGGATCTGTGCGGTGATCTGGTCCGCGAGAATCACCATCAGCCGCTCATGCGCGTCGCGCTCGCCCGCCAGTGTTTCCACGGTGGAGCCGGTGGCGGAGTAGCCGGTGAAGTTCCGCACGGTGCCGCTGGAGGCGATATTGCCATCTGACAATCTTGTCAAAGAGTAGCTGGCGGTGCCAATCACCGAGTAGCGGGTGATCTCGTTGCCGGCGGTGATCGCCTGACCTTCTTCCTGGGTGCTGAGCGTCAGGTCCAGCTTGTAGGCCGCACTGCCGCCGCGGCCCAGCCGCTGTTCCAGGTTCTGCACCAGGAAATAGGCGTCGGTACCGGTGGCGCCCTTGATCTCCTCGGGCGATTGAACCTCGATCCGCCCATGCAGCGCGGTCCCGGTGCCGCCAGGGGCGTACACCGGGGTGAAGCCGCAGGCCGCTGCCAGCAAGGGCAGGGCCAGAAGCACGGTTCTGCGGTTAAGCAACGACATTCACAATCCGGCCCGGCACCACGATCACTTTCTTCGGAGCGCCGCCATTCAGCGCCTTTTGCACAGCTTCATGCGCAAGGGCGAGTTTTTCAACCTCTGCCTTGTCCAGATCCTTGGCGACCTCGATTTCGCCGCGGCGCTTGCCGTTGATCTGGATCGGCAGGGTGACGGTGTCTTCGACCAGCATCGCGTCGTCCGCAACCGGCCAAGGGGCAGTGGCACACAGTCCTTCGCCGCCCTGATGGTTCCAGATGTCCTCCGCCAGGTGCGGGGTCATCGGCGACATCAGCTGCGCCAGGGTCATGATCGCCTCGCGCTGCACCTTGTAGCTGGCCTTGGATTTGGACAGCGTGCCGGTGAAGGCATAAAGCTTCGCGATCGCAGCGTTGAAGCCAAAGGAATCGATGCCCAGCGTCACGTCGCGGATGCATTTGTGCATCTCGCGCAGCAGGTCCTCGTCGCCTTGGCCCGTCGCCTCGCGGTCCATCTCCCCGATCCGGTCGCACAGGTTCCAGACCCGGTTCAGGTGTTTATGGGCCGCTTCGGCGCCCGAGGCGGTCCATTCCACATCCCGCTCGGGTGGTGAATCGGACAGCACGAACCAGCGCGCAGTGTCGGCGCCGAAAGACGAGATGATGTGCAGCGGGTCCACCACATTGTTCTTGGACTTCGACATCTTGGCGGAGGGGATGATCTCCACCTCGGTGCCGTCCTTGAGGAAGCCCTTGCCGTCTTTCAGCTCCACTTCCTCGGGGTAGTGGTAGACCGGGCGGTGGTTGTCACCGGTGGTCTTGTAGATCGCGTGGGTCACCATGCCCTGGGTGAACAGCGCGTCAAACGGCTCCTTCGATTTCTCTGGCAGGTGGCCGCAGATGTGCATCGCACGGGCAAAGAAGCGCGAGTAGAGCAGGTGCAGAATCGCGTGTTCGATGCCGCCGATGTACTGGTCGACGTTCATCCAGTATTCGGCCTCGGCCATGTCGGTCGGGGTTTCGGCGCGCGGCGCGGTGAAGCGGGCGAAGTACCAGGACGAATCCACGAAGGTGTCCATGGTGTCGGTTTCGCGCTGGGCCGGCTTGCCGCAGGACGGGCAGGCGCAGTCGCGCCAGGTCGGGTGGCGGTCCAGCGGGTTGCCCGGCACCGAGAAGTCGATCGGCTTGCCGCCCTCATCATAAGGAAGCGCGATCGGCAGGTTCTCTTTTTTCTCCGGCACCACGCCGCAGTCTTCGCAATGGACCACAGGGATCGGGCAGCCCCAGTAACGCTGGCGGCTCAGCCCCCAATCGCGCAGGCGGTATTTGGTGACGCCCTGGCCCCAGCCGGCCTTTTCGGCAAAGTCGACAGTGGCGTTGATCGCGTCCTCGCCGGTGGCCTCGGTCAGTCCGGCGAAGTGATTGACCCAGCGGACCTTTTCGGTTTTCGGCGGCACCAGGGCCTCGTTGGCGACGGGTGCGTTGTCATCCAGCGCAAAGAAGGCGTTGGTGACAGGCAAGTCATACTTTCGGCAGAAGTCGAGGTCGCGCTGGTCGTGCGCCGGGCAGGCGAAGATTGCGCCGGTGCCGTAGTCCATCAGAATGAAGTTGGCGATCCAGACCGGCAGCTCCCACTCCGGGTTCAGCGGATGCTTAACGCGGATGCCGGTGTCATAGCCCAGCTTCTCCGCGGTCTCGATGGCTTCCTCGGTGGTGCCGCCCTTGCGGCACTCGGCGACAAACGCGGCGACCTCTTCCGATTCGGCCTCCAGCGCCTTGGCAATCGGGTGATCTGGCGAGATGCCGACAAAGGACGCACCCATCAGCGTATCGGGGCGAGTGGTGTAGACCTCGATCGGATCACCGCCGTCTGTGCGCTCAAAGGAGAACTGCAGGCCGCGCGACTTGCCGATCCAGTTTTCCTGCATCAGGCGCACCTTGGCGGGCCAGTTTTCCAGGCCGTCCAGCGCCGCCAGCAGCTCTTCAGAGAAATCGGAGATTTTGAAGAACCACTGGGTCAGCTCGCGCCGTTCCACCAGTGCGCCAGAGCGCCAGCCGCGGCCGTTCTCGACCTGCTCGTTGGCCAGCACGGTCATGTCGATAGGGTCCCAGTTCACCACCGCGTTCTTGCGGTAAACGAGACCCTTTTCCAGGAAGTCGAGGAACAGAGCCTGCTGCTGGCCGTAATATTCAGGGTCGCAAGTGGCGAACATGCGCGACCAGTCCAGCGACAGGCCCAGCGGCTTCATCTGCTCGACCATCGTGTCGATGTTCGAGTAGGTCCAGTCCTTGGGATGCCCGCCGGAAGCCATCGCGGCGTTTTCAGCCGGCATGCCAAAAGCGTCAAAACCCATCGGGTGCAGCACGTTATGGCCGGTCGACAGCTTGTAGCGCGCAATCACGTCACCCATCGTGTAGTTGCGCACATGGCCCATGTGCAGCTTGCCAGACGGATAGGGGAACATCTCCAGCACATAGTACTTGGGCTTGTCGCCGGTACGCTTGGCCTGGAAAATTCCGGCCTCGTCCCAGGCCTTCTGCCATCGTGCTTCGATTTCAGGAGCTATGTAACGCGGCATCAGAGCGGTCCTTTGCATGAAAACGCCGGGCAAGTGGCCCGGCGCATCTGATAATGGGGTTTGGCTGGTGTTTCCAGTGCGCAGCGGGTCAGAGTCTCTTGTCCGCGATGCGTAGCTGCCGCGCGCGGGAAAGAATCGCATCTTCGACCGCCCGCGTGGTGCTGGCGCTGACCGGGCCGCCC
This sequence comes from Leisingera sp., assembly GCF_982940295.1. Taxonomy (NCBI): domain Bacteria; kingdom Pseudomonadati; phylum Pseudomonadota; class Alphaproteobacteria; order Rhodobacterales; family Roseobacteraceae; genus Leisingera; species Leisingera sp. The sequence continues at coordinate 149,572 of NZ_CEYXRG010000002.1, read as the reverse complement.
TTGGATTGCAGCGCAACATTCAGCGAGCGCGCATCCAGCGCCGGGTCCTTGATGTGGATAGTCGCCCGGTAGGAGCGGCCGCCGCCCGGCGGGGTGCCGAATCCGGTGACGATCACGCCGGTGAACGGATCGACAGACTGAACCGGCAGGAAGGACAGCACATCCAGGCTGGCGGTCCAAAGGTAGCGGTTCACCTGAACGGTCTGATCCGGCTTGGCATTCAGGAAGTCAAAGAGCGAGGACTTTGTCGCGGCGCCCTGAATCTCTTCCTTGTGGCTGATTGTCCGGGCCGTGCTGGCAGGTGCGTCGCCGCCTCTGTTGCCGCCGCAAGCCGCGAGGCTGAGACAGATCGCACCGACCAAAGTTACCCGCAGGGTCTTTCCGTATTCCATAACCGCTCCCGGAGCCATTTTCTGCGCGAACACCTAACGCAAGCCAAGCCGGCGGAGCAAGGGCTTTGGCTGCTATAGTATGGCTATAGTACTGCGCCACCGGGCGTTTCCGCCGCAACACGGGGCTGATCCGGCGGCACAGCGCACCGCGGGCGGGCAGACTGTGGCAAAGCTGCACCATCCCGGCCCGCATCGTTTCGCCTGACTTTCCCAACACTTGCCAAAACGGGGGCGAAAGAGCGAAACCCCTTGGCATACCCACGCCGGATTCCCCGGTTTGGGCTGAGGAATAGAAAACCGAGGGAAAAACTATGAAAAAGGTTCTCTTCGCGACTACCGCGCTGATCGCCACCGCAGGCATGGCCGCGGCAGAAGTCAAGATCTCCGGCTACGGCCGTTTCGGCCTGGACTGGAACGAAGCCAACAGCGCTGTTGCTGGCACCGCAGAAACCAACATCACCAGCCGTTTCCGTCTGACCTTTGACGTGTCGACCGAAACCGATGGCGGCGTGACCGTTGGCGGCCGTATCCGCGCTCAGGCTCGCAGCCGTGACGGCGCACCGGGCACCGCAGCATGGTCCGCACCGCAGTTCCACGTCGCATACGGCGGTCTGCGCGTGAACGTTGGCAACATCTGGGGCGCGATCGACTCCGCACCGGGCCTGTACCTGAACACCACCTCGGTTGGCACCGGCATCGACGGCATGGGCTTCAACTCCCTGGCCATCGGCAACGGCTTTGACTGGGATACCTTCACCTCCGCAGGCGCTGGCCGCAACGGCATCGAAGCTCTGTACTCCGCAGGCGGCTTCTCCGGCCACATCTCCTACTCGCAGTCGAACGGCGGTACCGTTCTGGGCGAAGCGAACGGCCTGGAACGCGCAGCAATCATGCTGAGCTACTCCTTCGGTGACTACTTCGTGACCGGTGCATACCAGTCCGAAGACAACGGCCGCGCGCTGACCAAAAACGGCGCAGCTGTCAGCGCTGGCGACGACCTGATGTTCTTCGCTGCTGGCGCAGACTTCGGCCAGTTCGGCGCGACCCTGTCCTATGGTCAGACCGAAGAAGCTGACGCTGTAACCCTGGCTGGTGAAGCTGAAATCGGCGCAGCCTCGACCGTTGTTGCATGGGTGAACTCCACCGACATCGACACCGGCGTGACCGCTGGCCAGACCCGTCTCGACGGCACTGCCTTCGGCATCAACTACGAGTACGACCTGGGCGGCGGCGTGACCTTCGTTGCTGGCTACGTGAACACCGCAGCCAACACCAACGAAAACTCCGTTCAGGCAGGTCTGCACTTCAGCTTCTAAGCCGAAGCACGCCTAGCGTGACTTTCGGGGCGGGTTCCTTCGGGACCCGCCCTTTTCTTTTGGCTCTTAACATTGGCGGTTAAACAGTGTTTTTTGCGGCCAAACAGAAACGAGGCCGGACCCATGCCGCTAGAAGAAATTAAATCCAGGATTGCCAAAGCTGAGGCGAACGCAGGCCGCGCGCCGGACAGCGTAAAGCTGATTGCGGTGTCCAAGGTGCAGCCGAATGAACGGGTCGAGGCAGTGCTTGAGGAAGGTCATCGCTGCTTTGGCGAGAATAAGGTTCAGGAGGCGGCTGCCAAATGGCCTGACTTTGCTGAGCGGTTCGATGGTATCGACCTTCATCTGATTGGCCCATTGCAAACCAACAAGGCGCGCCAGGCGATGGAGCTGTTTGACAGCATTCACTCGGTGGACCGCCCAAAGCTCGCCAAAACCCTGGCCCGGCTGGCGCAGGAGCTGGGCAGATGCCCGGATCTGTTCATCCAGGTGAACACCGGTGAAGAGGACCAGAAGGCAGGCGTAATGCCGGCGGAAGCGGATGCGTTCATTGCCGAGTGCCGCGCGCTGGATCTGCCGGTCAAAGGGCTGATGTGCATTCCTCCGGTGGATGAGGAGCCTAGTCTGCATTTCGCTCTGCTGGCGAAGATCGCGGAACGCAACGGCCTGCAAGGCCTGTCGATGGGTATGAGCAGTGACTTCGAGTCGGCAATTGCGCTGGGCGCCACTCACGTTCGCGTCGGTTCTGCCATCTTCGGTGCCCGGACTTATTGAGGCGCAAAAGTTTTGTGAAAACTTCCGCCCGGACATTTGACGCAAGTCTGAGGTGCGTCAGGCGCGGCTCAAGGGCGGCACAAAGATCCGGTTGCCCGGCTGAACTCTGGCGGCCAGCCAATGGAGATGGGCGCGGGAAAAGGCGATGCAGCCTTCGGTGGGGAACCCGGGACCCCGCCATTGGTGCAGGAAGATGGCCGAGCCTTTGCCAGGCGCGGCGTCCGGCCAGTTCCAATCGGTGATCAGCACCAGATCATAAAGCGGATCTGCCCGGCGCAGCTTTTCGTGACTGAACGCATAAGGCGCCCGTACATGATGATTGTAGGCACTGTGGCCTGCATCATCCGACCACAGATCGCCCGGGCCGATCGGCTCTGCCCACGGCACGGGCCGGGAGAGGCGGTCCGGGCGGTAGAGCATGCCTGCAATGCGATGAACGCCGATAGGGGTGGCGCCATCGCCTTCGCGTTTCTTGCTGGTAAGCCCGCCTTTCCCGATGGAGCAGGGCAGCAGACGGCCCAGGAAACGCACGCCGCGCGGGGTCAGGACCAGATCTGCCGGGGACATTACAGCATGTGCCCGGACTTGCGGGCCTTGGTGGCTAGGTAGTGCTGGTTGTGAGCGTTTTCACCGACTTTCAGGGCCACTCGTTCCGCAACATGCACGCCGGTTTTTTCCATCATCGCGATCTTGTTCGGATTGTTGGTCAGCAGCCGCACCTGAGAAAAGCCCATCTTCTGCAAAATGGCGGCGCCCAGGCGGAAATCGCGCTCGTCATCCTCAAAGCCGAGGCGGTGGTTGGCCTCCACCGTATCAAAGCCCTGGTCCTGCAGGGAGTAGGCCCGCATCTTGTTGGCGAGGCCGATGCCACGGCCCTCTTGGTTGAGGTACAGCAAAACGCCTGCGCCCTCATCCCCCATCTGTGCCAGCGCGCCGCGCAGCTGCGGGCCGCAATCGCATTTGAGCGAGCCGAGCACATCGCCCGTGAAGCAGGCGGAATGCAGCCGTGCCAGCACCGGCTTGGAGCGATCGGGGCGGCCGATTTCCACCGCATAATGTTCTTCGGCACCATCCTCGGGCCGGAAGATGTGGAGGCGGCCGGCTTCGGCAGCGTCCATCGGCAGGCGGGCCGCGGCGACCGGGTGCAGGGGAGAGCTTTCGCTCAGCAGCGGAGCTGCGGCAGTCCGCGAAATCGTGGTAAGCCCATGGTCCGCGGCAAAGGCTGCTGCGCCACTTAGCGGGACCAATGCTGCGGCCGGCAGCAGGCGCGCGGATTTTACCAGCGCAATCGCCAGCCGGTGCAGATCAGCGCTGCCGCCGCGCTGGCTCGACAGCGGCCCCTTCATCGGTGTGTTCAGGTCATCGGCCGGATCCGCAAGCGCCTGAATCCAGTCCAGCCCTTCGGATTCGGGGACGGTTACGCGGGCGATATCTTCGTCGTAAACCCGCGCTTTCAATGTGTCCGCCCTACGCGCTGTCAGGGCCAGCGACAGGTCCCCCAGTGCCCGCATGTCTGCCAGGCGTGCGCCGGTCAGGGATTCGACAGCAATCGCCAGCGCGGCCTCCTCGCCGCAGGTAAGCACCACCGGCAGCCCCATGCGCAGATCGACCCGGGCGCGGGCCAGCAATTCGATCATGGTGGGCATCAGGCTCATGCGGGGTATCCGGTGTTATTCTGTAACAAAGGCTCGCCGTCTTTACGCCCAAATGCAACGGATGTGAAACAATTTCCATGTCATGGACACGTCGGCGTGAGAGTTTTGCAGCAAATCTTGCCGCGGGCGCAAGGGATGCGCATTTGTGGTTCCAAGAACAGGAGGGTGAGCCGATGGCGCAACTGAAGAAAATTCTGCTGGTTGATGACGACGAAGACCTGCGCGAGGCCTTGAGCGAGCAGCTGGTGATGACCGAGGACTTCGATGTCTTTGAGGCGGAGAACGGTCAAAGCGCGATGGAGCGCGCCAAGGAAGCTCTTTACGACCTGATCATTCTGGATGTCGGCCTGCCGGATACTGACGGGCGCGAGCTGTGCCGCCTGATGCGCAAGCAGGGGGTGAAGGCGCCGATCCTGATGCTGACCGGCCATGACAGCGACGCCGACACTATCCTGGGGCTGGATGCCGGCGCCAATGACTATGTTTCCAAGCCTTTCAAATTCCCGGTGCTTTTGGCCCGGATCCGTGCCCAGCTGCGCCAGCATGAGCAGTCCGAGGATGCGGTCTTTGCGCTGGGGCCCTACACGTTCAAGCCCGCGATGAAACTGCTGATCACCGAAGACGACCGCAAGATCCGCTTGACGGAGAAAGAGACAAATATCCTCAAGTTCCTCTACCGTTCCAGCGATGGGGTGGTGCCGCGCGACGTGCTGCTGCATGAGGTCTGGGGTTACAATGCAGGTGTCACCACCCATACGCTGGAGACCCACATCTACCGGTTGCGGCAGAAAATCGAGCCCGACCCGTCGAATGCGCGCCTGCTGGTGACGGAATCAGGCGGATACCGGCTGGTCGCATGAGCACGGCGTTGAGCCAGATCAAAGAAGACACTAGAGTTCATCTTTAGACTGTATTCGATCCCGCGCATATCCGGGTTACGGTATGCACCTCCCTGTTGGACTTGGCCGGGCCACTTGCCCGGCCTCTTTTTTGGGCGTCTTGCCGCACGGGATATTCGCGCGATTCATCTCTGGCCCTTCCCGGCCGGGGCGGGCAGTATCGCGGCCGAACCCGGAATTCACGATGAGGCGCGCGATGCCATTTACCCTTGCTACCTGGAACATCAACTCGGTCCGCCTGCGCGAGCCGATTGTGCAAAAGCTCTTGCAAGAGGAAGGGCCGGATGTGCTGTGCCTGCAGGAGTGCAAAAGCCCGGTGGAGAAGATCCCGATGGAGGGGTTCGCGGCGCTCGGCTACCCTCACATGATTGCACGCGGGCAAAAGGGGTACAACGGCGTTGCGATCCTGTCGCGGCTGCCGATCGAGGATGCCGGCGATCAGGACTTTGCTGCCCTTGGCCATGCCCGCCATGTGGCCGGGCGGCTGGAGAACGGGGTGGTGATCCACAACTTCTATGTGCCGGCGGGCGGCGACGTGCCGGACCGGGACGTGAATGAGAAGTTCGGCCAGAAACTGGATTACCTGACGGGCATGCGCGACTGGTTCCATGCGGAGAAGCCGCACAAGTCCATTCTCGTCGGCGATCTGAACATCGCCCCGCGGGAGGAGGACGTCTGGGATCACAAGAAGCTGCTGAAGGTGGTGAGCCATACGCCGGTAGAGGTCGAGCATCTGGCCGATACTCAGGAGGCGGGCGGATGGGTCGACATCACCCGCCGCGATATTCCCGAGGGCAAGCTCTATAGCTGGTGGTCTTACCGCGCGCGCGACTGGGATGCGGCGGACAAGGGGCGGCGGCTGGATCATGTCTGGGCAACACCGGATATAGCCGGGGCAGGCCATTCCAGCCGGATCCTGCGTGACGCCCGCGGCTGGGAAAAACCCAGCGACCACGCGCCGGTCTTTGCAACCTTCGATTTGTGACCGCGGGCGGGGTTCTCCCGCCTGATCCGGACCATCCGCCGGATGACCCTCCTCAGCTGGGCATGGCACTGCGCTGCCGCGCAGTGCCGACACGCCGCCAGCGGCTGGCGCAGCCGGGACCACACAGCCAGAGTCATCAAAGAAAGCACCGCCATGCGGCTGTAAACGTCGCAAGGATCGGCGTGCCGGTCCAAGGCGGTCTCATTCTTGCGCATCAACTGCGCGATGCCAAGGAGGCCATACCTGGGCTGTGCCACGGCCAACTCCTCTCTTGGTTTCCGGCGCACAGGATTCCATATAGGGGGGAAGTTCCAAGCGGAGAACAAACTGATGAGCGATATTATTGGCAGCAACGCACCGGCGGGTGATCTGATCAAGGACGTGACCGAAGCCACCTTCATGCAGGACGTTGTCGACGCGTCGATGCAGGGTCCGGTGATCGTGGATTTCTGGGCCCCTTGGTGCGGCCCCTGCAAAACCCTGGGCCCGATGCTGGAGGCCGCCGTCACCAAGGCCAAGGGTGCTGTCACCATGGCCAAGATCAACGTGGATGAGAACCAGCGCCTGGCGCAGGCGCTTGCGCAGCAGGGGCTGCCGCTGCAATCCATCCCGACCGTAGTCGCCTTTGTGCAGGGCCGCCCTGTCGACATGTTTCAGGGCGCTTTGCCCGCATCGGAAATCGACGCCTTCCTGAAGAAGGTGATCGAGGCCGCGGGCGGCACCGCCGACGGCGGGCTTGGCGAAGCGTTGGAAGCTGCGGAACAGATGCTGGCCGAAGGTGCGGTTGCGGATGCGGCTCAGACCTTTGCCGCCATCCTGGGTGAGGATGACAAGAATGCCGCCGCTTATGGCGGGCTGGCGCGGGCCCATATTGCACTGGGTGAATTGGATCAGGCCGAGGCGGTGCTGAACGGAGCACCCGCGGAGATCGCCGAAGCAGCGGAAATCGAAGCGGCCTTCGCGCAGATCGAGCTTGCCCGCCAGGCCGAAAACGCCGGCCCGGTGGCAGAGCTGCGGGCCGCGGTGGATGCAAACCCCGGCGATCACCAGGCCCGTTTCGATCTGGCCCAGGCCCTGCATGCATCCGGCGAGACCGAGGCTGCCGTCGATGAACTGCTGGAGCTGTTCCGTCGCGACCGGGAGTGGAACGACGGCGCCGCCAAGACCCAGCTCTTTACCATCTTCGATGCGCTCAAGCCCAACGATCCGGTGGTTCTGAACGGCCGGCGCAAGCTGAGCTCGATGATATTTGCCTAAGATCGGGGCAGCACTACACTCTGTCCTATGATCCAGCCTGCCGATCTGCCGGACACGATTGCCGTGTTTCCCTTGCCCGGGGCGCTTTTGCTGCCCCGCTCGCGTCTGCCGCTGCACATCTTCGAGCCGCGGTACCTGCAAATGCTGGAAGACACGCTGAAAACGCGGCAGCGGCTGATCGGTATGGTGCAGCCTTGCCCAGGCCCCAACGGGCAGGGCGAAGATTTGCATTCGATCGGCTGCGCCGGGCGGGTCACTCAGTTCTCGGAAACTGAAGACGGGCGGTATCTGGTCACGCTGTCAGGTGTTTCACGGTTCCGCGTCACGCGCGAGTCCAGCGGGTTTGCCCCCTACCGGCGATGCGACGTCAGCTGGACAGGATTCGAGCGCGACCTGGGCCGGTCCGAGGCGGATGAGACGCTGGACCGCCCCTCTTTCATGAATTTGCTCGAACGGTTCTTTACCGCGCGCAGCCTGTCGACCGACTGGGAGGCGCTGAAAGAGGCTGAGGATGAGCTGCTGATCAATTCCCTGGCGATGCTGCTGGAGTTCGACCCTGAAGACAAACAGGCCTTGCTCGAGGCGCCCTGCCTTGCGACAAGGCGGGAGACGCTCGTCACTTTGATCGAATTCGCCCTGCGCGGCGGCTCTCAGGAGGAAACCCTGCAATGACCGAACCACAGGCGCCTGCCTTTGACCGGCGGATGCTGGAAGCGCTGGTCTGTCCGCTAACCCAGACGGTGCTGGAATATGATGCCCAGGCGCAGGAACTGGTCTCGCGCGCGGCCAATCTCGCCTTTCCGATCCGCAACGGTATTCCAGTGATGCTGGTGGATGAGGCGCGCGAGCTGGATTAAGCCAGGTTCAACCCCGCGTTTCTTCCATGCAGCTTCGGCGCTCTCCCGCGCCTTCAGGCACGTCGGCTGCACCGGTGCCCCTTGCCAGGCTTGGGCCGGGCGCCGCGCTGAGGCGCGGCGCGGTTCCTCTGCTTGTCTCAGCATCGCGGGAAATCATGGGCTGCAGCGCACCCTTGCAAGGATGTTCAGCCCACAGTCAGAGCGCGGCCAGATGCCCGCGCCGCAGCACCGCGCGCCAGCGCGGTGCCTCGCCCAACTGTGCAGGGATATCCCCCGGGATGTTCCGGAGCAGGCGGGAGCCCTCCCAGCGTTGCCCCGTGCGGGACGCCGCCTAAATCGCTTGGCCTTTCAGCAGCCGGGGCAGGTCGCCGGTCAGCCCGGCCGCCTCGCGCACGAAATTGCGGCGCAGCCCGGGGACCGCGCCGGCCACGCCCATGCCGATGTCGCGGCCCAGCCGCAGCAGCGGGTTGTCGTTGGAGAACAGCCGGTTGAACACATCCGTTGCTGCAACCAGCGAGGCGGTGTCAAAGCGGCGCCATTGCTGGTAGCGCTCCATCACCAGCGGCGAGCCAATATCCTCTCCCCGCCGGGAGGCTCCGGTAATCACCTCGGCAAGTGCTCCGACATCGCGCAGGCCGGCGTTCAGGCCTTGGCCGGCGATGGGGTGCATCCCATGGGCGGCATCACCAACCAGGGCCATGCGGTCGCCGATAAAGCTGTTGGCGATGGTCAGGTTCAGCGGGTAGGTGAAGCGCTTGCCGGCCAGGGAAATCTCGCCCAGGAAATCACCGAACCGCGGCCGCAGTGCCTGGATGTAATCCGCGTCATCCAGCGCGTGGATGGCCTTGGCGGTTTCCGTCCGCTCGCTCCACACGATGGAGGACCGGTTGCCCGGCAGCGGGAGGATTGCCAGCGGTCCCGGGGGCATGAAGAACTGATGCGCGATGCCGTGATGCGGCTTCTCGTGATCAATGGCGCAGACCAGCGCGGTCTGGCCGTAGTCCCAGCCGGTACGCTTGATGCCGGCCCGCTGGGCGGTGCCGCTGCGGCGTCCGTCTGAGCCGACCAGGACCTGGCCGCGCAGCTCTCCGCCGTTGTCCAGCGTGACGGTCACGCCGGTCTGGTCCGGGGACTGAGCGGTCACGGTGCGGCCCGATACCAGGGTGATACCCGGCGCATCCTCCATCGCCTGCAGAAAGGCGCGGCGCAGGAAGCGGTCCTCGACCATATAGCCCATCGGGCCTTCTTCCAGCTCGGCATGGTCAAAGTGGATGAAAAACGGCGAGGGGCCTTGGCCCGCGTGGCCGTCGGTCACCTTGATCTCCAGCATCGGCTGCGCGTTGTCCCCGACATGCTGCCAGACGCCGGTCTGCAGCAGCAGCCGCTGCGAGGCGAGCGCCAGCGCATAGCCGCGGCCATCGAACCCCTCATCGGCAAGCTTGTCTGGGGTCAGCGAGTCGACGACGGTGACGCTATGGCCGGTCTGTGCCAAGGCCAGGGCCAGGGCGGGACCGTTCAGCCCGCCGCCCACGATCAGGATATCGGACGCATTTTTCATGCCCCGCAATATGCGCCTGCTGGCGGGATTGTCCATGCAGGAAGCGCGGGATTGTGCCTGCGTCCTGCTGCCGCTACCGTCACCCGCAACTGCTTAAGGGGAGACGTGCCTATGCAACACTGGCTGACGATGACGGCCGCCGATCTGGGACGCGGGATTGCAGCGGGTGACATCAGCCCGGTGGCGCTGACCCGCTGCTATCTGGATGCCATTGATGCGCATCCCCTCAAGGACCGGATCTATACGCAAGTCACTCACGACCGTGCGCTGGCTGAGGCGGAAGCGGCTGAGCTGCGTGCCGGGCTGGGCCTGCGCAGGTCACTGCTGGACGGGGTGCCGGTCAGCTGGAAGGACCTGTTCGACAGCGCAGGCACCGCTACCGAATCCGGCTCTGACCTGCTGAAAGGGCGGGTGCCGGATCAGGATGCGGCTGTGTTGCGCAATGCAACCCTGATGGGCACGGTCTGCCTGGGCAAGACCCACATGAGCGAGCTGGCCTTTTCCGGCCTTGGCTTCAACCCGGTCAAGGAAACGCCGCCCTGCGTGAATGACCAGGGCGCAGCGCCGGGCGGCTCTTCCTCCGGCGCCGCTGCATCCGTGGCTTATGGCCTGGCGGCGGCTGGAATCGGCTCTGACACGGGCGGTTCCGTGCGTATCCCCTCTGCCTGGAACGACCTGGTGGGGCTCAAGACTACCTCGGGCCGGATCACCCTTGAGGGCGTCGTGCCGCTGTGCCTGAAATTCGACACCATTGGCCCGCTGGCCCGCTCGGTGGAGGATGCGGGGCTGCTGCTGGGGGTGCTGGAGGGCTCCGCAGGTCCGGATTTGCGCCATCCCGCCAGTCTCAAAGGGCGCCGGTTTGCCGATCTGCAGAATGTCGTGCAGGATGATCTGGACCCGAGGATTGCGTCGGCCTACCGGGAAACGCTGGAGAAGCTGAAAGAGGCGGGCGCGCAGATCGTGCCGCTGGAGGTGCCGGAGCTGGAGGAGGCCATGGGCCTTAGCCCGATTCTCTACACCACCGAAGCCTACGGTCTGTGGAAGGACGTGATCGAGGCATCGCCGCAGCTGATGTATCCGGAGATCCTCGAGCGCTTCCGCACCGGTGCGCAGTTCAGCGGCCCGGATTACGTGGCGGCCTGGGCCAAGCTGGAACAGTGCCGGATGGCCTGGGATCAGGCTGTGGCAGGTTTTGATGCAGTGCTCAGCCCGGCCTCGCCGAACCTGCCGCCGAACCTGGAACGGCTGCAAAGCGACCATGACTATTACGTGCAGTCCAATCTGCTGGCCTTGCGCAACACACGGGTCGGCAACCTCATGGGCCTTTGCGCGCTGTCGCTGCCCACCGGCACGCCCAGCTGCGGGCTGCAAGTCCTGGGGCAGCCGGATTGCGAGGAGGCGCTTCTGCGCACCGGGGCCGCGATCGAGACCGCCTTGGCCTGAAAGCCACATTCGGCCCAGCGGGCCACTCACCGGGTGGACGCACCCGCCCGCCATCTGTAACCTGAGGCGCAAACGGGGCGCCAATGATCCCGTGACCGAGGCACAAGACATGGATTTTCCTGAGCGGTTTTCGAACCTGCCAGCCTATGCGTTTCCGCGCCTGAGGGCGCTGTTGGACCATCACACCCCCGGCGGGGATGTGGTGCATATGACTATTGGCGAACCGAAACATGCGTTTCCGGCCTGGGTCACCGATGTCATTGCCGAAAATGCCACCGGGTTTAACCAGTATCCGAACAATGACGGCACACCGGAACTGCGAGGTGCCATCTCGGACTGGATCAGCCGCCGCTATGGTGTGACCGCGGACCCCGAGACGCAGATCATGGCGCTGAATGGCACCCGCGAGGGGCTGTATAATGCCGCGATGGCGTTGTGCCCGGAGCAGAAGAACGGGCAGACACCCGTCGTGCTGATCCCGAACCCGTTTTACCAAGTCTATATGGTGGCGACGATCTCCGTCGGCGCAGAGCCTGTTTTCGTGCCAGCGAGCGCAGCCACCGGCCATTTGCCGGATTACGAAAACCTGCCCGAAGATGTGCTGAACCGCACCGCCGTGGCCTATATCTGCTCGCCCGCCAACCCGCAGGGCGCCGTGGCGTCGCGCGATTACTGGACCCGGCTGATCCAGCTGGCCGAGAAATACGATTTCCGCATCTTCGCGGATGAATGCTATTCCGAGATCTACCGTGATGAGGCCCCAGTGGGTGCGCTGACCGTCGCACAGGAACTGGGCGCCGACCCCGAACGGGTGGTGCTGTTCAACTCGCTGTCGAAACGGTCGAACCTTCCGGGCCTGCGCTCCGGGCTGATTGCAGGCGGGCCTGAGACCATCAAGCGGGTGAAGCAGCTTCGCGCCTATTCCGGGGCTCCGCTGCCGGGTCCCTTGCAAGCGGCTGCGGCCAAGGTCTGGGCAGATGAGGCGCATGTGGCGGAGAACCGTGCGCTTTATCAGGAAAAGTACAAGATTGCGGATGAGGTATTTGACGGCCTCAACGGATACATGGCGCCCGAAGCGGGCTTCTTCCTATGGCTTCCGGTGGACAACGGCGAGCAGGCTGCGCTGAAGCTGTGGACGGAAACCGGCGTGCGGGTGCTGCCCGGCGCATATCTGGCGCAGGGCGCGCCTGGGCAGAACCCGGGCGAGCGCTACATCAGGGTGGCGCTTGTCGCCCCCGCCGAGGACACCCGCAAGGCGCTGAGCACGCTGCGCGGCTGCCTTTACTGAATTCTGCTGAGCGGCCCCTGGCTGGGGGCCGTACAGCCAAGACCAAAAACGGAAAGGCTTGTGACCCCGCGGTGAACAGCAGGGCGCGGGCAAAAGAAACGGAACTGAGGTAGGCATGGCATTTCAAACCCGCAGCCGCGACCCGCTGCTCGACAGCAACATGCAGGCGGCCATTGAAAAGCGCGGCAAGGAGCTGATCGGGATTGCCCTGATCCTGATGGGGCTGATGTTTGCGGCCATGCTCGGCTCGTATACGCCCGAGGACCCGAACTGGACCGTTTCGACTGACGCGCCGGTGCAGAACTGGCTGGGCCGGCCAGGGGCGTCGGTTTCTTTCATCCTGATCACACTGTTCGGCAAGGCCAGCTGGGCGCTGCCGCTGTTCGCCTCGGCCTGGGGCCTTCGGTTTGTGCTGCACCGGGGCGAGGACCGCGTGGTCTGGCCGCTGCTGCTCTCGGTGCCGTGGCTGCTGGTGGTCGCGCTGCACATGGAAACCCTCAATGCCAGCGCTGCCTGGCAGCAGAACTATGACTTCGGCCTTGGCGGCATGGTGGGTTACACCTTCCTGGGCGCTCTGCTGGCGCTGCTGCCGGTCAGTCTGCACTTCATGGTCAAGATCATGTCGCTGCTGAGCGCGGCAGGCATGCTGGCGCTGGGCTGCGCCGTGCTGGGCTTTACTTGGCCAGAGGTTAGGAAAGGTCTGCACAAGGTTACGGTCGGGCTGATCCTCGGATATGGCGCGGTTGCCGCCCTGCTGGGCCGCGGTGCCTCCAGCGGGCTGCAGGCCGCGATGACCTACCGCAAGGAACGGGCCGAACGGGCGCATTTTGCTGAAGATGAGGCCGCCTACGGCAGCGCAGAGCAAGACCCCGAGATGTTCGAGGACTTCCCCGAAGACACCTATGGCGCCTACATGGCAGAAACCGCCCCGGCAGAGCCGGAAGCCCCCACCAAGGCGGGTCTGCTGTCCCGCGTACCGTCGCTGATCCGCCGCGCCGCGCCCGCGCCTGCGGCGGAAAACGCCTATGCGGCAGAGATACAGGAGGAGGATGACACAGGCGCTTTGGCGGATGGAGAAGCCGGCGAGGACCGGATTTCCCAGAAAATCGCCAATGCTGTCCGCATCCGCCGCGCGGCCGAAGTGCCGCCGGAGCAGGACCCGAATCTGCCCCTGACCAAGGGCCGCGGGCAGCGCCCGGCGCCGCTGATCTTCAACCCGGCCGCGACCCAGGGCGGTCTGCCGCCAGAGCCGCCGCTGACTGCAGCAATGACTCCGGTGCCGCCGCTGCCGGAAGAACCGCCGCTTGCCTGGCAGGAGCCGGAAGACGAGGCCGAGATCCGCGAAGTACCGGTTACAGACCTGCACCAAGACTCGAATGATGTGGACTTTGCCGCTGAGACTGAGTTTCTGACCCCGGATCATGTACCTTCCGAAGCGCTTCCCGACTATGCTGCGGCGGTTACGGCCCCGGCACCGGCTCCGGAAAAACCCAAGGCCGCAGGGCCGCGCCTGACGGTTGACCTGCCGGTGGCGGAGCCGCGCAAGGCTGTTGTCGAACAGCCGGTGCGCAAGGCTGTGCAGCCTTCGGCCCGTGCCAAGGCTGAAGCCCAGCCGAATCTGGCCTTCGATGACAGCGGCAGCGATTTCGAGCTGCCGCCGCTCAACCTGCTAACCAACCCGACCAGCATCGAGCGGCACCACCTCAGCGACGAGGCGCTGGAAGAAAACGCCCGGATGCTGGAAACCGTGCTCGACGACTATGGCGTCAAGGGTGAAATCGTCTCGGTCCGTCCTGGCCCCGTGGTGACCATGTATGAGCTGGAGCCTGCTCCGGGTCTCAAGGCATCCCGTGTGATCGGCCTCGCGGATGACATCGCGCGTTCCATGTCGGCGCTGTCGGCGCGGGTCTCGACCGTACCCGGCCGCACGGTGATCGGTATCGAACTGCCGAACGAGAACCGCGAGAAAGTGGTGCTGCGTGAAATCCTGTCGTCCCGCGACTTCGGCGACGGCAACCACGCGCTGCCGCTGGCGCTGGGCAAGGATATCGGCGGCGACGCCATGGTCGCAAACCTCGCCAAGATGCCCCACCTGCTGATCGCGGGCACCACCGGCTCCGGCAAGTCGGTGGCGATCAACACCATGATCCTGTCGCTGCTCTACAAGCTGACACCGGATGAATGCCGCCTGATCATGATTGACCCCAAGATGCTGGAACTGTCTGTTTATGACGGCATCCCGCATCTGCTCTCGCCTGTTGTAACCGACCCGAAAAAGGCGGTTGTTGCCCTGAAATGGGTGGTGGGCGAGATGGAAGACCGCTACCGCAAGATGTCCAAGATGGGCGTGCGCAACATTGCGGGTTACAACGGCCGCGTGAAGGAAGCGCTGGCCAAGGGAGAAATGTTCTCGCGCACGGTGCAGACCGGGTTTGATGACGAAACAGGCGAACCGGTGTTCGAGACTGAAGAGTTCGAACCCAAGGCGCTGCCCTACATTGTCGTCATCGTCGACGAGATGGCCGACCTGATGATGGTGGCGGGCAAGGAGATCGAGGCCTGTATCCAGCGCCTGGCGCAGATGGCCCGGGCCTCCGGCATTCACCTGATCATGGCGACCCAGCGCCCCTCGGTCGACGTGATCACCGGCACCATCAAGGCAAACTTCCCGACCCGGATTTCCTTCCAGGTGACCTCCAAGGTCGACAGCCGCACCATCCTGGGCGAAATGGGCGCAGAGCAGCTCCTGGGCATGGGCGACATGCTGTACATGGCAGGAGGCGCCAAGATCACCCGCTGCCACGGCCCGTTCTGTTCCGATGAAGAAGTCGAGGAGGTGGTCAACCATCTCAAGCAATTCGGTCCGCCGGATTACGTCGGCAGCGTGCTGGATGGCCCGGACGAGGACAAGGCCGACAATATCGACGCGGTTCTGGGGCTGAACACTGGTGGCAACACAAATGGCGAGGATGCGCTTTATGATCAGGCGGTCGCCATCGTGATCAAGGACCGCAAGTGCTCGACCTCCTATATCCAGCGCAAGCTGGCGATCGGGTACAACAAGGCGGCACGGCTGGTGGAGCAGATGGAGGAAGAGGGCGTCGTCTCTGCCGCGAACCACGTGGGCAAACGAGAAATTCTGGTGCCCGAACAGTAAGCTGACAAAAAACTGCCGATGCCGGATCCTCGCGGATCCGGCATCTTCACATCCGCAATGGCGCACCTATGTTGGTCTCATGAAACGTATTGCACTTGCCATTGCGCTGACCCTCGCTGCGCCTGCGTCCTGGGCAGCAGAGAAACTGAGCCTCAACGAAATTTCCCGTTACCTGAACGGGATCTCCACGGCATCCTCGCCCTTCACCCAGATCAATGACGACGGCAGCCTGTCGACCGGCAAGCTGTACATGCACCGGCCGGGGCGGATGCGGTTTGAGTATGACGGCAAGGGCGGCGGGACCGTGGTGGCCGGCGGCGGGGCGGTGGTGATCCACGACCCTAAGTCGAACCAGCCGCCTGAGACCTATCCGCTGAAACGGACACCGCTGTCGATTATCCTCGACCGCCGTGTGGATCTGGGCCGCGCCAATATGGTGGTCGGGCACAGCTTTGACGGCACCTCAACCATCGTGCGGGCGCAAGACCCGGAGCATCCGGACTACGGCAGCATTGAGATGATGTTCACCGGCGATCCGGTGGAGCTGCGCAAATGGGTGATCCATGACAGCTCAGGCGGCAAGACGACGGTTATCCTGGGTGCAATGAAAACCGGCCAGAAGCTGTCTTCCAGCCTCTTCACCACCAGCGGCAGATCCCGCTAAGGCCGGACCTTCAGCGCAACAGCGGCTCCCGCGCCCGCGGCTGATCCGGCTCTGCCGGAACCGCCTTGCGGCCTTGGGCCCGGCGCCCGGCGGGGGCCCCGCGCGCGGCCCCGCGTTTGCCGCGGCC
>NZ_CEYXRG010000002.1:5019-133190 GCF_982940295.1 Leisingera sp. | reverse complement strand
GGGGCGGGGGGCCGGGGGGGGGGGGGGCCCCGGCCCCGCGACCGCGATTTTCCAGCTGCAGCCGCCAAACAGCACGGGACCGCACCGCGCGTCAGCGCGGTGCCTTGCCCAACGGCTGAGGGGCTTTCCTGAGAAAGCCTCCGAAGCGGGCGGGAGCGCCGCGCTTGACGTGGCTCAGCGGAACTTGCGGCAGGTGGCAAGCTGCGCCTGATAGGCCTGGGCGCGGGATTCGACTTGCCCGGCAACCCGCATCAGCCATGATTTCGAGCGGTAGCTGCCGCGGGAATAACCGTAGTGGCCTTCGTGATAGGCCAGGTACTGATTGCGCGCGTCATAAAGCGGGATGCCATTCTTTTCGTAGCTCTTGCGCATATACCAGCCCATGAAATCGGCGGCATCGCTGATGCGGTCGCGCTTGGCCCGGCGGCGCCCGGTGTCGCGGCGGTAATCATCCCAGGTGCCGTCCAGGGCCTGGCTGTAGCCATAGGCGCTGGATTGCCGCCCGACCGGGATCACACCCAGCAGGAACTGGTGCGGCGTGCGGGCGTCGCCGCGGAACCGGCTTTCGTGATAGATGGTTGCCATCTGCACATGCACCGGCACGCCCCAGCGGCGCTGCGTGGCGCGGAACGCCTTCAGGTATTCAGGACGCTGCTGGATGATGCTGCACGCGTTATCCAGGTTGCGCGGCGGCGCTTTGTGCCCGCCTCCGCATGACGCAACCGCCATCAGGAGAACAAGGGCGCTCAGGAATCTGCTCATTACCTCAGCCCATTTTTGCATTGGGTATGTTTTCGGCAAGTCTAGCGGATTGCGGCGGGTGTGAAAATCAAATTTCCAGCACCTGGCTCAGCAACAGAGGCAGCAGCAGCGCTGACATCAGGGTCGAGACCACCACCAGACCCGCCACGGCGGTGGAATCGGCCTCGAATTTTTCGGCCAGCAGATAGGCGGTGACGGCGACCGGGGTAGCCAGCTGCAGGATCAGCACGCCAGAGGCCGTCGGATCCAGACCGAAAGCCACCGCCAGTCCCCAGCCCGCGGCGGCGCTGACCAGAAACTTCACCAGCGACAGTGCAACCGCCTTGCCGGTGCCGCCGGGCGTCAGCCGCGCCACCGCGGTGCCCAGTGTGATCAGCATCAGCGGCACCGCCATCTGTCCGGTCAGCTCCAGCGCGTTGGTCAGGAAACGCGGGGTTTTCCAGTCCTGCCACAGGAACAGCGCGCCCAGCAGCGTCGCCCAGACCATCGGCTCCCGGATTGCCTTGCTGCCCGCGCTGTGCCCGGCCACCAGATAGATGCCATAGGTGAAGGACAGGATGGCAGACACGGCGAGCATGACGACGGCATAGCCAAGCCCGGCCTCGCCAAAGGCAAACATCGCCAGCGGGATGCCCAGATTGCCGGTGTTGCCGAAAATGAAAGGCGCCAGATAGGTCCTCCGCTCCAGCCCGCTGATGCGGCAGAGGGCCTCGCCCGCCACCGCCATTACCGCGTGGCCCGCCAGCGCGGCCAGTACAAAGGTTCCCAGCGCGCCCTTGTCCAGGCTGGTGTTCATCAGCGCGGTGAAAATCAGGCAGGGCACCGCCAGCGTCATCGCCAGCCGGGTGACAAACTGGGTCCGGAACTCAAACCCGAGCTTCACCCAGAGGAACCCGGCGAAGGCCAATAGGAACACCGGGGCAGTGATTTCGAGCACTGTCAAAGCGAGGTTCACAGTCTGTTTCCCCGAAAATTTACGTCAAGAGTTGGACAATTGCTGCGCGAGCGCGCTATTTACAAAGAACGGGGGCTAACATGACCATGTTGAGAACACGAGCAAAATACAACCTTGGGCAGGTCGTCCGCCACCGGAAGCACCCCTTCCGCGGGGTGGTTTTCGACGTCGATCCGGAATTCTCCAACACCGAGGAATGGTACGAAGCGATCCCTGAGGACAGCCGTCCGGTGAAGGACCAGCCCTTCTACCACCTGCTGGCCGAGAACGATCAAAGCTACTATGTGGCGTATGTATCGGAGCAGAACCTGGTCGCGGATTACTCGGGCGAGCCGGTCGGCCACCCGGACGTGCCGGAGATGTTCGGCACCTTCGACGGTGGTGCCTATGCGCTGCATTACCAGCTGAACTAAGAGCTGCTGCTGTCCGGCCGCTGACCGGATAAGCTGCGTATTTGCGCATCAGTATCCCAGCGCACAGCCATCCTTGCGCGGATCGCTGGCACCCTCCAGGACGCCTGAGGCATGGATCCGGATTGCCTGCGCCCCGCCCAGCGGCGTGTCCGGCACCACTAACTGGTGGCCGAGGTCCGCAAGCGCCTGATGCACCGGAGCAGCATATCCGCGCTCGACCTTCAGCACGCCGCCGTCGGCAAAGCTGCGCGGGGCGTCGATGGCAGATTGCAGGTCCATGCCGAAATCCAACAGGTTCGAGACAAGCCGGGCATGGCCCGCAGGCTGATAGCCGCCGCCCATCACGCCAAAGGGCATGATCACCTCTCCGTCTTGCTGCAGCATGGCGGGGATGATCGTATGCATCGGCCGCTTGCCGGGCCCAAGCTCGTTCGGGTGGCCTTCTTCCAGGGTAAAGCCCGCACCCCGGTTCTGCAGCAGGATACCGAACTTCTCCGAAGCAATACCGGACCCGAAGCCGTGGAAGATCGAGTAAATCAACGACACTGCCATCCGGTCCTTGTCCACCACGGTGATATAGACCGTATCCTTGTGGACAGCTTCGCTCAGCGGTGCGGCGGCCGGCATGGCGCGTTTGGGGTCAATCAGCGCAGCCAGTCCGGACGCAGTTTCCGGCGCCAGCATGTGCGCGAGCCGCGAGGTGTGGTCCGGATCCGCCAGAAACCGGTTGCGCGCGTCATAGGCCAGCTTGGCGGCTTCCGCCTCGATATGCGCCCGTTCGGCCCCGAACGGGTCCATCCCGGCAAGGTCAAAGTGCTTCAGGATATTCAGCAGCAAGATTGCCGTTGCGCCTTGGCCGTTAGGCGGGTGCTCTGCGAGTTCGCGCTCCTTGTACTGGCCAGTAACCGGCTGCGTTGCAAAGCTCTTTACGCCGGCAAAGTCCTCCAGTGTGTGAACTCCGCCCAGAGCCTCCAGGGCCCGCGCCATGTCCTCGGCCACCTCGCCGGTATAAAAAGCATCCCGCCCGTGTTTGGCGATGCGGCGCAGGACTTCGGCTTGACCGGGTGCGCGGAAAACGTCGCTGCTGCCCAGAGGCCGGCCGTCCCGCAGATAGTGGCGCCGGGCTGCGCCTTGCAGGGTGCCGGCACCGTTCTTCCAATCGAAGGCCGTGCGCGGTGCCACCGGCACGCCCTCTTCGGCATAATCTATCGCAGGCTGCAGCAGTGTATCGAGCCCCAGCCGGCCTTCGCTTTCCGCAAGACGGCAAAAGGCATCAATTGCACAAGGGATGGTAACAGCCTCGGCACTGCTCAGCGGCACCGTCTCCAGCCCTCGCGCCCGCAAGGCGGCAGCGCTCGCCGCCGCCGGAGCGCAGCCGGACCCGTTCAGCGCCTGAACTCCGCTGCCCGGCCGGGAATACAGCACAAAGCAGTCGCCGCCGATCCCGGTCATCTGCGGCTCGCAAATACCCAGCAAAACGGCTCCGGCCAGGGCCGCATCCATCGCGTTGCCGCCGCGCTTCAGCATGTCCACCGCCACGCTGGCCGCCAGCGGATGGGAGGTGGCGCACAGGCCGTTACCGGCAAAAACGGCTGACCGCCCGGGAAGATGAAAATCGCGCATGGTCCGGCTCCTCGCTGTCACTGGTCAGAGCCTAGGCAGGCGGTGCGGGATGGCAATGAAATTCCTCGGCCGCTGCGGCGGGACGGAACGTCATGGATCACGAAAGCGGGAGAGCAGCCTGAACGAAGTGTCCCCGGTGCCGCGCACTGGTGGGGGCTAGAATACGCGGCACCAGGGGAAGCTCGTTTCAGCTACAGGTAAGGTTTCGCATATGTATTGGGCTGCGGTTTGCCGGGAATACGGCGCCGGTGTGGCGAAGCGTTAAAAATGCAGCTAACCGGCGGGTTGCCCGTAAATTGGGCGGTATTCTGGTTCAGGCCTCGGCAGGCGGGCTGGTGACCTGGATTTCAAAGCAGAGGGAAAGGTTATTGTTCCCATCCGACCGCTCATATTGAACCTGGCTTGCAAGCTCCCGGATCAGGAACCAGCCAAATCCGCCTTCGGGCAGGCTGTCGGTGGGTCCGCTGATGTCAGCGGGTTTCCCTTCGGGCAGCTCGCCTTGGGGGAACGGGCTGCCGGCGTCCTGAATGCTGATCCACAAACGCTCCGGTGCCAGTTCCACCCTGATCCGGACGTCGCCGGGGGTTGTGTCCTCATAGGCGTGTTCGACCACGTTGTTCACGGCTTCGGTCAGGGCAATTTGCACCTCGTCCACGCGGGCACCCGGCACCCCCAGGGACCGCAGTTTGCTGACCACGGACTGGATTCCCTTGCGAGCATCCAGATTTGTGGCCGTGAACGAGCAGGCAAAGGTTTTTACCATAAATTTCTCGCTTTGCGCCGCCAGCGCGTTCGTCTTCAAGAATTTGCGTTAGCAGGCGCGGTTGCTTCGTTCAGCGAACCGTAGAGGTCAAAGACCGTATCCATCCGGGTCAGCCGGAAAACCTTCTCCACCATCGGTGTCAGCCCGGCGAGATCCAGTTTGCGGGTGCCGCCCAGCTGCTTCATCGCAGCGACAATCGCGCCAAGCCCGCTGGAATCGATGAACTGGACCTCGGACAGATCGAGGATCACACGGTCCGGCCCGCTTTCGGTTTCCGTCCGCATGTCCTCCTTGAATTGGATAGCCATGGCGGCGTCAATACGTTCAGCATTGACTTTGACGATCTGCGCATCGTCCGTCATGGTGGTCGTCAGGCTCATTTCTTCCCCCGGGATGTAACGTCATTTGGCAGCACTCTAGACCGCAAAGCTTACTTTTCTGTAGGTATAATTTTGACGATTGGAGGAAAATTGCATGAAAGATGTTGTTATCGCCGGAGCAGCCCGGACGCCGATGGGCGGGTTCCAGGGAATGTACGACGGGGTGACGGCTTCGGAGCTGGGCGGCGCGGCCATCCGGGCGGCCCTCGACGGGGCCGGCGCTGCCACTGTCGATGAGGTTCTGATGGGGTGTGTGCTGCCCGCGGGCCAGGGCCAGGCGCCTGCGCGCCAGGCCGGGTTTGCGGCGGGCCTGGGCGAAGACGTCCCGGCCACCACGCTCAACAAGATGTGCGGTTCCGGCATGAAGGCGGCGATGATCGCGTTTGATCAGATCGCGCTGGGCCACGCGGACACGATGATTGCCGGCGGTATGGAAAGCATGACCAATGCCCCCTACATCCTGCCGAAAATGCGCGGCGGCGCCCGTATCGGCCATGGCCAAGTCATCGACCACATGTTCCTCGACGGACTGGAAGACGCCTATGACAAGGGCCGCCTCATGGGCACCTTTGCCGAGGGCTGCGCTGAAAAATACCAGTTCACCCGCGAAGCTCAGGACGAATATGCCCTGAAGTCCTTGTCCAACGCGCTGGAAGCACAAAATAGCGGCGCCTTCGACGGCGAAATCGCCGCGGTGACTGTGAAAACCCGCAAGGGCGAGGTGGTGACGGATGCGGATGAGCAGCCGAAATCGGCGCGCCCGGAAAAGATCCCCACGCTGAAACCGGCGTTCCGCAAGGACGGCACCGTGACCGCCGCCAATGCCTCCTCCATTTCGGATGGCGCCGCGGCGCTGGTGATGGCCTCCGCCGAGGCGGCCGAAGCGCAGGGCTTGACCGTGCGCGCCCGCATCCTGGGCCACGCCAGCCACGCCCAGGCGCCGGGCTGGTTCACCACTGCACCGGTGCCAGCAGCGCAGAAACTGCTCAAGTCGATTGGCTGGAAAGTTGAGGATGTCGATCTGTGGGAGGTCAATGAGGCCTTTGCTGTCGTGCCTATGGCCTTCATGCACGAAATGGGCATTTCCCGCGACAAGGTGAACGTGAATGGCGGCGCCTGCGCGCTGGGCCACCCGATCGGCGCCTCCGGCGCGCGCATCATGGTCACCCTTCTGAACGCGCTGGAAAAGCGCGGCCTCAAGCGCGGTGTGGCCGCCATCTGCATCGGCGGCGGGGAAGGCACCGCGATCGCAATCGAGCGGGTGTGATCTTCACCTTTGCAAAATACTCTCGGGGGTGAATTGACCGTCAGGTCAAGAGGGGGCAGACAGCCCCCTCTGCTGCGTTGAAGGAGGGCTGTTCATGCAGGCCGATTACAATACCCTTGCCAAAACCATCGCCTCGCTGACCGAAGGCGAGACGGATGAGGTGGCGCTGATGGCTACAGTCGCCTGCGAGGTGCATCACGCCGACGACCGGTTCGACTGGACCGGCTTTTACCGTGCCGTTGCGCCGGAGCTGCTGAAGATCGGCCCCTATCAGGGCGGCCACGGCTGCCTGCAGATCCCGTTCTCCCGCGGTGTCTGCGGCGCGGCAGCGCGCAGCGGCGAGGTGCAACTGGTGCCGGATGTGGAGGCGTTTCCCGGCCATATTGCCTGCGCCTCCTCCACCCGTTCGGAACTGGTGCTGCCAGTCTGGAATGGCGCAGGCGCGCTGATCGGGGTTTTTGACATCGACAGCGACCAGCCGGAGGCCTTTACCCAGCAGGATGCGGATCACTTGGCAGCGATTCTGCATCAGGTGTTCAACCGCATCTGATTCGGGGCATCCAGGGGCTTCGCCCCTCGGCCTGGCGGCCTCACCCCAGAGTATTTCCAGAAAGATGAAAGGCCCGGCGTCTGAAAGCGCTGGGTTTTTTCGTGGGGCAACCGCTTTCGTGAAAAAATGCTTGGAAATTTCACGGGTCCGATGCATCGTGAAAAACGAGAGGATTTTTTCACGAGTAGGGAGCAAGCCTGTGAACGATCAGACCCTGGCCGCAGCGACATTGGGGGCGGACATCCGGGCCTTGCGCAAGGCGCGCGGCCTGACGCTGTCGGATATCGCCGCAGTGCTGAACCGCTCGGTCGGCTGGCTGAGCCAGGTTGAACGGGACATGTCTGACCCTTCGATTTCTGACCTGCGGCAGATTGCCGAGGCGCTGGGCGTGCCGATGTCGATGCTGTTTGCACACTCCGGCGCCCCGGCGGATGAGCATGGCTACATCGTGCGCGCAGGCTCCCGCCGACCAATGGGCACCGGCGAGGAGGGGCTGATCGAAGAACTGCTCTCCCCCGATCTGACCGACGACTTCGAGATGGTGCACTCCACCTTCCAGCCCAAATCGCGGATGCAGACGCCGGCCAACCGGCCAACGCAGGAGGTCGGCTACATGATCTCGGGCAAGCTGGACCTGCTGATCGGCGGCCGCAGCTTTACTGTCGGTCCCGGCGACAGCTTTCGGATCAAGCATGAGCCGTATCAGTGGTCCAACCCGTACGACGAGCCCGCCGTGGCCGTCTGGGTGATCGCGCCGCCGGTTTACTAGGAGGGGATGATGATCAGG
This sequence comes from Leisingera sp., assembly GCF_982940295.1. Taxonomy (NCBI): domain Bacteria; kingdom Pseudomonadati; phylum Pseudomonadota; class Alphaproteobacteria; order Rhodobacterales; family Roseobacteraceae; genus Leisingera; species Leisingera sp. The sequence continues at coordinate 125,690 of NZ_CEYXRG010000002.1, read as the reverse complement.
GGATCCTGCCTTTGCGGTGATGTCCGCTTTGAAACCGCCGCCCGGCCGCAGGGGGCTTCGATGTGCCATTGCAGCCAGTGCCGCAAGCAATCGGGCGGCATCTGGGCCTCGGCTCAGGTGCGGGAGGAGGACCTCACGATCACCGGTCCGGTCAGCTGGTTTGAGGCAACCCCGCGGGCCAAACGCGGCAGCTGCCCGCGCTGCGGCTCCTTCCTGTTCTGGAAGGGCAAGGGCGAAGACACCACGAGTTTTGCTTTGGGCGCTGTCGACGGGAACACCGGTCTCAGTGTCGAAAAGCACATCTTTACCGCCTCCAAGGGCGACTACTACGAAATCGCGGACGGCGTGCCGCAAGAGGACTGAGACTAGGGAGCGAACATGTCTGATTTTCCAACCAAGGCCCGCGTGGTCATTATCGGCGGCGGCGTCGTCGGCTGCTCGTCGCTTTATCATTTGGCCAAGAAAGGCTGGACCGATTGTGTGCTTCTGGAAAAGAACGAGCTGACCGCCGGCTCGACCTGGCACGCGGCCGGCAACGTGCCGACCTTCTCGACCTCCTGGGCGATCATGAACATGCAGCGCTACTCGACCGAGCTGTATTCGGGCCTGGCCGAAGAGGTCGACTACCCGATGAACTACCATGTTTCGGGCTCGATCCGTCTGGCACACACCAAAGAGCGGATGCAGGAATTCGAACGCGCCATGTCCATGGGCCGCTACCAGGGTATCCCGATGGAGATGTGGACCCCGGAAGAAACCAAGGAACACTATCCGTTCCTGGAGACCCATGACCTGGCAGGGGTTCTCTATGACCCGACCGATGGTGACATCGACCCGGCACAGCTGACCCAGGCCCTGGCCAAAGGCGCGCGCGACATGGGCGCGAAGATTCTGCGCTTCACTCCGGCGACCGGTGTGACCCAGCACGAAGATGGCACTTGGACCGTGCACACCGAAAAAGGCGACATCGACTGTGACTATGTGGTGAACGCCGCCGGTTACTACGCGCAGCGCGTGGGCGAGATGTTCAAGCCTTACGGCGGCCGTACCGTGCCTGCCATGGTGATGGAGCACCAGTACCTGCTGACCGAACAGATTCCCGAAGTCGAAGCCTGGTCGAAGGAACACGGCGGCAAGCTGCCCCTGATCCGCGACGTGGACGTGTCTTACTACCTGCGTCAGGAAAAGCACGGCTACAACCTCGGCCCCTATGAGCCGAACTGCAAAGGCCACTGGCTGACCGAAGACGATCCGATGCCCGAGGACTTCTCGTTCCAGCTGTGGCAGGAAGATCTGGACCGGATCGAGGATATCGTGACCGACGCGATGGAGCGTGTGCCGCTGATGGCCACCTCCGGTGTTTCCAGCGTGATCAACGGACCGATCCCCTATGCCCCCGATGGCCTGCCGATGATCGGCCCGATGCCGGGTGTGAAAAACGCCTTCGAAGCGCACAGCTTCACCTTCGGCATTGCCCAGGGCGGCGGCGCCGGCAAGGTGCTGGCCGAATGGATCGTTGATGGCCACACCGAGTGGGACATGTGGGCCGTCGATCCGCGCCGCTATACCGACTATACCGACCAGGACTATTGCAACAAAAAGGGCATGGAGGTGTACGGCAACGAATACGCCATGCACTTCCCGCACCACGAATGGCCGGCTGCGCGCGACAAGAAGGTTAGCCAGGTGCATGCGAAGATCAAGGAACTGGGCGGCCAGATGGGTGTCTACAACGGTTGGGAACGCGCCAACTGGTTTGCCAAGGAGGGTGACGACACCTCCGAGGAAGCGACCCATACCTGGGGCCGCTCCGGCCCGTGGCAGCAGCGCATTCAGGAAGAATGCGAAGCGGTCCGCGACAGTGTCGGCGTGCTGGACCTGCCGGGCTTCTCCCGCTTCAACCTGGACGGCGAGGGCGCAGCCGAATTCCTGCGCGGTATGGTGACTGGCGGCCTGCCCAAGGTGGGCCGGATGAACCTGGTCTACTTCTCGGATGACCGCGGCCGCATTCTGACCGAAATGTCCTGCATTCGTCATGGCGAAGACCACTTCACCATGATCACCGCGGGCTCGGCCCAGTGGCACGACTTCGAGATTTTGCGCAAAGCACTGCCCGCGGGTCTGACCCTGACCGACCGCACCACCGAGTTTGCGACCATGATCGTTACCGGTCCGAAATCGCGGGAGCTGCTGGCGGGTATCTCGGACGCTGATCTGTCGCTCGGCTGGCTGACCCATCAGGAAGCTTCCGTCGCAGGCAAGCCCGCCTTCCTGGCGCGGGTCTCCTTTGCGGGCGAGCTGGGCTGGGAAGTTCACTGTGCCAACGCGCATCAGCCGACGATCTACGACGCCCTGCTCGCAGGCGGTGCCAAGCCGTTCGGCATGTACGCGCTGAACTCCCTGCGGATCGAAAAAGGCTACCGCACTTGGAAGGGCGATCTCAGCACCGACTACTCGCTGCTCGAAGGCGGGCTGGAGCGTTTCGTCAAGCTGGACAAGCCCCAGGACTTCCCGGGCAAGGCCGCGATCCAGGCCGAAAAGCAGCAGGGGGCCAAGAAGTCCTTTGTCACCCTGATCGTCGACGCAGGCGAGGCGGACGCGCCTTATATGTCCTGCATCTGGAAAGATGGCGAAATCGTGGGCGAGACCACCTCCGGCGATTGGGGCTACCGCGTCGACGCCTCCATCGCTCTGGGCATGGTGCGCACCGATCTGGCCGTGCCGGGCACTGAGCTGGAGGTCGAGATCTACGGTGAGAAATGCCGTGCGGTGGTTCAGAAAGACGAACCGCTGTGGGATCCGGCCAACGAGCGCCTGCGCGCCTAATGGACTGGCATCATCCCGGGCGGTGATCTGCCCGGGCTGATGCCTGATTGCAAGACAGCCTGCGCCGCCGGACCGTTTCCTGTAACCTGGCGGCGCATGGCACCCGGAATAAGGACGGTTCGGTATGGCTGAGATAACGCTTCTGGATGGCTCGATCGGGCAGGAGATTGTCAGACGCTCCGGCGAGCGGGCAACGCCCCTGTGGTCCACGTCCGTGATGATCCAAAAGCCGGATGTGGCTGGCAGCGTTCACGCCGACTACTTTGCCGCCGGGGCCACGGTTGCCACCATGAACACCTACGCCGTGCTGCGCGACCGGCTGCGCCGTGCGGGTATCGAAGACCATTTCGAGGAATTGCTGGAAACGGCCTCCAGTCAGGCCGCCGCAGCCCGCGACGCCCACGGATCAGGCCGCGTCGCCGCCGCGCTTGGACCGCTGATTGCCTCTTACCGGCCGGACATCTGCCCGCCGGCTGAGGAAGCCCAAAGCGTCTATGCCGAACTGGTCAAGCTTCTGGAGCCGAAGGCGGATCTGTTCCTGATCGAGACTGTCTCCTCGCTGGAGCAGGCCAGGGGCGCATTGCTGGGCTGCGCCGGCACGGACAAACCTGTCTGGCTGGCTGCCTCTGTTTCGGATGAGGACGGCACCCTGCTGCGCTCCGGTGAGCCGCTGGCGGCCCTTGCCCCGCTGATCGAGGAGTTCCAGCCGGATGCGGTGCTGCTCAATTGCTCCCGGCCCGAGGTCATCGGCAGCGGGCTGAAGATCGTCAAGGCATTCGGCAAGCCCTTCGGGGCCTATGCCAACGGCTTCACCCGGATTTCGGAGGGCTTCCTGCAGGATGCCCCCACAGTGGATGCCTTGGAGCAGCGCCAGGATCTCGGGCCCAAGGCTTATGCTGAATTTGCGATGGGCTGGGTCGCGCAGGGCGCCACCATCGTCGGCGGCTGCTGTGAAGTCGGCCCGGACCACATTGCCGAACTGGCCCGCCAGCTGCGCGCGGCCGGGCATCGGATCGTCTGACATCGTCTGCCCAGGGGAGGGGGGATCAGCATGGCAACTCCGGAAAAACTCAAAGCTGCGGATCCGGCCCGGGTCTGGAGCATCGACATCATCGTCACCGAGGGCTTCGTCCTGACAGAAATGTCGGCAATTCTTGAAGTGCTCAGGATCGCCAACAGGGTGCTGGCGCAGCCGCCGTTCAAATGGACGGTCCGCTCGTTGCAGGGGGGACGGGTCGGCTGCCGGGCGGGCCTCAGCCTTGATACCGAATCCTTTGCGGCCAAGCCGGACGCGGATTTTGCCTTCTTCCTTGGCAACTCCGACCCGGATCATCCAGGCCTCAGCCTGGGCCGGGTGATCTCCAGCTACACCTGCCGCGGCATCAAGGTTTACCTGCTGGCAGAGGCCGCGGCCCGCTACATCCGCGATCAGGGCGGGGCGTCCGGGCGGCTGACGACCCACTGGGAAAACTCCGCCCTGCTGCGCGAACGCATGGGGCTGAACGATTCCAGCCACGCGCTGGCCAGCGAGGACGGGTTGGTGGTGACCTGCGCCGGCATGGGATCCACCTTCGACATCGCGCTGGCGCTGGTCGGGCGGCTCACCTCCGCCGCGGCGCAGATGACCGTCGCCAATATCATGCTGCACGAACAGGTGCGGGATTTCTCCTCGCTGCAGCCGTTCGCCGGTGCCAAGCCGACGATCACCGGCGACAGCGACCTGGACCACTGCATCCGCATCATGCAGGACAATATCGAGGAACCGGTGCCGATCAGCGAAATCGTTGCCGAACTTGGCATTTCCACCCGCTCTCTGGAACGCAAGTTCAAGACCTTCCTGGGCACTACCCCCAACGGCTTCTACCGGGAAATGCGCCTTTCCAAGGCCAACAACCTCCTGCTCAACACCACTATGAGCGTGCGGGAAATCGGCCTTGCCTGCGGCTTCCCGAACGGATTTTCCAGCCTTTACAAAAGCTTCTTCGGCATCACCCCCTTTGCCCTGCGCAAGCGCCGCAGGCTGGGGGAGGACGGTCCGGAAAATATCCTTAAGGCCGGAGAATAGCCCCGGGAGTCTGACGTTTTTGATGCATTTTGTGCCGCCTGTACGTGATAAATCGGCCTCAACACTGAATGTGGAGCGATGACATGAGCGATCTTCCCAACAAGGCCCGCGTGGTCATTATCGGCGGCGGCGTGATCGGCTGCTCGGTGGCCTATCACCTGACCAAGCTCGGCTGGAAAGATGTGGTGCTGCTGGAGCGCAAGCAGCTGACCTCCGGCACCACCTGGCACGCCGCGGGCCTGATCGCCCAGCTGCGCGCCACTGCCAACATGACCAAGCTGGCGAAATACAGCCAGGAACTCTACGGCTCGCTGGAAGAAGAAACCGGCGTCGCCACTGGCTTCAAACGCTGCGGCTCGATCACCGTCGCGCTCACCGAAGAGCGCAAGGAAGAGATCTTCCGCCAGGCCGCCATGGCGCGCGCGTTTGGTGTCGAAGTTGAGGAAATCTCCCCCGAGGAAGTCAAAGCCCGTTACGAGCACCTGAACGTGGGCGACGTGTCCGCTGGTGTGTGGCTGCCCAAGGACGGGCAGGGCGACCCGGCCAACATTGCGCTGGCCCTGGCCAAAGGCGCCCGCCAGCGCGGCGCGCTGGTCAAGGAGCGGATCAAGGTCACCGGCATCTCCAAGGAAGGCCGCCGTGTCACCGGCGTTGACTGGGCCAGCGATGACGGTCAGTCCCAGGGCCGCATCGAAGCCGACATGGTGGTGAACTGCGCCGGCATGTGGGGCCATGAGGTCGGCCGCATGGCGGGTGTCAACGTCCCGCTTCATGCTTGCGAGCACTTCTATATCGTCACTGAAGGGATCACGGGCCTGACCCAGATGCCGGTGCTGCGCGTCCCGGACGAATGCGCCTACTACAAGGAAGACGCCGGAAAGATCCTGCTGGGCGCGTTTGAACCGAATGCCAAGCCCTGGGCAATGAACGGCATCCCCGACAGCTTTGAATTCGACCAGCTGCCCGAGGACTTCGACCACTTCGAGCCGATCCTGGAAGCGGCCTGTAACCGGATGCCGATGCTGGCTGAGGCAGGCATCCACACCTTCTTCAATGGACCGGAATCCTTCACCCCGGACGACGCCTACCACCTGGGCCTGGCGCCTGAGATGGACAACTTCTGGGTCGCTGCGGGCTTCAACTCGATCGGCATCCAGTCCGCAGGCGGTGCCGGCATGGCGCTGGCGCAGTGGATGGAAGACGGCCAGAAACCGTTTGACCTCGGCGACGTGGACATCTCCCGGATGCACCCGTTTCAGGGCAACAAGCACTATCTTTTCGAGCGCTCGAAAGAGACCCTGGGCCTCCTGTACGCCGACCACTTCCCCTACCGCCAGAAGGCCACCGCCCGCGGCGTGCGCCGGACCCCGTTCCATCACCACCTGAAGGAACAGGGCGCGGTCTTCGGCGAGCTCGGCGGCTGGGAGCGCGCCAACTGGTTCGCCAACGAGGGCCAGGAACGCGAGTACCAGTACAGCTGGAAGCGCCAGAACTGGTTCGAAAACTCTGCCGCTGAACACAGGGCAGTCCGCGAGAACGTCGGCATGTACGACATGTCCTCCTTCGGCAAGATCCGCGTCGAAGGCCCGGATGCGGAGACCTTCCTCAACTACATCTGCGGCGCCAACGTCTCGGTGCCCGCGGGCAAGATCGTCTACACCCAATTCCTGAACCCGCGCGGCGGCATCGAGGCGGATGTGACCGTCACCCGCTTGTCTGAGACCGCCTATCTGGTGGTGACCCCGGCGGCGACCCGTCTGGCCGACCAGACCTGGATGATGCGCCACGTAGGCGACCACCGCGTCGTGCTCACCGATGTGACGGCAGGCGAGGGCGTGCTGGCTGTGATGGGCCCCAACGCCCGCAAGCTGCTGCAGAAAGTGTCGCCCAACGATTTCTCCAATGAGGCTAACCCCTTCGGCACCGCGCAGGAAATCGAGCTGGGCATGGGCCTCGCCCGTGTGCACCGTGTGACCTATGTGGGCGAACTTGGCTGGGAAATCTATGTCGGTGCAGACATGGCGGGCCACGCGTTTGAAACCCTGTGGGACGCAGGCCAGGACATGGGGCTCAAGCTTTGCGGCATGCACATGATGGACAGCTGCCGGATCGAAAAGGGCTTCCGCCACTTCGGTCACGACATCACCTGCGAGGACAATGTGATCGACGCCGGCCTCGGCTTTGCAGTTGCCACCGGCAAGGACGATTTCATCGGCAGGTCCGCGGTGCTGGAGCGCAAGGAAGCCGGCCCCAAGAACCGCATGCTGCAATTCAAACTGACCGATGCCGAACCGCTCTTGTTCCACAACGAACCGATCATCCGCGACGGCAAATATGTGGGCTACCTCAGCTCCGGCAACTACGGCCACACGCTGGGTGCCGCCATCGGCATGGGCTATGTGCCGTGCGAGGGGGAAAGCGCCGCCGATGTGCTGGGCTCCACCTACGAGATCGACGTTTGCGGTGTGAAGGTGAAGGCCGAGGCTTCGCTGAAGCCGATGTACGATCCGAAATCGGAGCGGGTGAAGGCCTAAGCGCCTCTCCAGCGTCTTTACCTGCCCGTATCACGCCCCGGCCTGCGCGCCGGGGCGTTTTTCGTCTGTGTCCCCGCGGGGACTCGTTTCAGGTTTCGCAACCCAGTCCCCGCGGGGACAGTTCCGGGTTCTGCTGCAACGTTTCCCCGGGTTTGGCCCATATGCCGTCCGCCGCCTCTTGACCCCGCCGGAAATCCCTTGGAGAAATCCATAAAAAGCCTTGTATGGCAGGGGTAAACAGGTAGGTTGCTTGTCCCGGCCACTGACAGGGGCCTGACGAAGAGGATTTGGGACATGAAGATCAGCATCGAACGCGGCACGCTTCTCAAGGCTGTGGCTCAGGCGCAGTCTGTTGTCGAGCGCCGCAACACCATTCCGATTCTGGCGAATGTGCTGATCGAAGCCGAAGGCGACAGCGTCCAGTTCCGCGCCACCGACCTGGATATCGAGGTGGTCGACAAGGCCCCCGCGCAGGTGGAGCGCGCCGGCGCGACCACCGTGGCCGCCACCACCCTGCACGAGATCGTGCGCAAGCTGCCCGACGGCGCGCTGGTCACCCTGAGCGCTGACGCCGCAACCGGCCGCCTGACCGTTGAGGCCGGCCGCTCCAACTTCTCGCTGGCGACCCTGCCGCGAGAGGATTTCCCGGTGATGGCCTCGTCCGAGTATCACTCGAACTTCGCCGCGAAGGCCGCGGTGCTGCGCCGCTTGTTCGACAAATCGAAATTCGCGATCTCCACCGAGGAGACCCGGTATTACTTGAACGGTGTTTACCTGCATGTGTCGTCGGGTGATGGCGGCAAGGTTCTGCGCGCCGTCGCCACCGACGGCCACCGCCTGGCCCGCATCGACGCGGAACTGCCGCTGGGCGCCGAGGACATGCCCGGCGTGATCGTGCCGCGCAAGACCGTGGGCGAGCTGCGCAAGCTGCTGGACGACGACGACATGGACATCGCGGTTTCGGTCTCCGAAACCAAGGTGCGCTTTGCCACCCCGAACATCACCCTCACCTCCAAGGTGATCGACGGCACCTTCCCCGACTACACCCGCGTGATCCCAGCCGGCAACACCCGCCGCCTGGAGGTGGATGCAGCCGAGTTTGCGCAAGCCGTTGACCGGGTTGCCACCGTGTCCTCCGAACGCTCCCGCGCGGTGAAGCTGCAGCTGGAAGAGGACCGCCTGATCCTGTCGGTGAACGCGCCCGACAGCGGTGCCGCCGAGGAAGAGCTGGCGGTTGCCTACAATGACGAGCGGCTGGAAATCGGCTTCAATGCCAAATACTTGCTGGAAATTGCCAATCAGGTGGACCGCGAAAACGCCGTGTTCATGTTCAACTCCTCCGGCGATCCGACCCTGATGCGCGAAGGCAATGACGAAAGCGCCGTTTACGTCGTGATGCCGATGCGGGTCTGACGCGCCTGACGGCGCGGCCTGCGGCGCGAGTATTTTTAGAAAGATGAAAAGGGAGCGCGCCTCGTGCTGGCCCTGACCGCATTGACCCTGTCCCATTTCCGCTCGCATTTGCGGGCGGAATTGCGTTTGGACGGGCGTCCGGTGGCGATCTACGGGGACAACGGGGCAGGCAAGACCAACATACTGGAAGCAGTCTCGCTGTTTTCTCCGGGCCGCGGGTTGCGCCGGGCCAGCGCGGCAGAGATGGCGCGCCAGCCTGAAGCTTTGGGCTGGAAGCTGAAGGGGGAGCTGCGGGCACCGTCGCAGGCCTATGAGGTGGAAACCTGGTCCGAGGGCGGCACTGCCCGGCAGGTTAAGATTGATAATAAATCCGCCAGTCAGCTGGCGCTGGGGCAGGTGGCGCGGGTGGTCTGGCTGATCCCGGCGATGGACCGCCTGTGGATCGAGGCGGCGGAGGGGCGGCGGCGGTTCCTGGACCGGATCGCGCTGAGTTTCGAACCTGCCCATGCCGAGGCCTCACTGGCCTATGAGAAAGCGATGCGCGAGCGTAACCGGCTGCTGAAGGAGCAGGTGCGCGATGCCGCCTGGTACCGGGTCCTGGAGGATCGCATGGCGGCAGCCGGGCACCGGATCCATGCCGCACGGGTGCAGGCGGTGGATTTGCTGCAGCTGGCGCAGGCGGAGGCGGAAACCGCATTTCCCGCGGCAGAGCTGGAATTGCTGCAGTCGGAGGGCAGCATGCCGTCCTCTGAAGCCGATTTCAAAGAGGCGCTGCAGGAAAGCCGGTTCCGGGATCTGGCGGCGGGCCGCACTCTGGTCGGGCCGCACCGCACTGACCTGATAGGCACTTACCGGGCCAAGGGCATCCCGGCCAAGGATTGCTCCACCGGTGAGCAGAAGGCGCTGCTGGTCTCGCTGATCCTGGCCAACGCCCGGGCGCTGGCACAGCGCGAGGGCGCGCCGCCGATCCTGCTGCTGGATGAGGTGGCCGCGCATCTGGATGCGGGTCGCCGGGCCGCGCTGTATGATGAGATCTGCGCGCTTGGCACCCAGGCCTGGATGACCGGCACCGGGCCGGAGCTGTTTGCCGAACTGGGCGGCCGCGCCCAGGTGCTGGAAGTCTCGGACAGCGGCGGCACGTCGGAGGTTTTGCAAAAATGACCGTCACACCCTGGGAACTGACCCTCTATGCGGGGGCTCTGCTGATCCTGTTCCTGACCCCCGGTCCGGTCTGGCTGGCCTTGATGGCACGCTCTCTCTCGGGCGGGTTTCAGGCGGCCTGGCCGCTGGCGGTCGGGGTGGCCTGCGGCGATATCCTGTGGCCGCTGATCGCGGTGGCGGGCATGTCCTGGGTGGTGTCCGAGTTCACCGGCATAATGACCGTGCTGCGCTGGGTGGCCTGCCTGATGTTCCTCGGCATGGGCTATCTGCTGATCCGCCATGCCGGCGACGCGGTGGAGGAAAACCGGGCCCTGACCCGCCCCGGTGTCTGGGCCGGGTTCATGGCTGGAATTGCCGCCATTCTGGGCAACCCCAAGGCGATCCTATTCTACATGGGGGTGCTGCCGGGGTTCTTTGATCTGTCCGGCACTTCCTGGCCGGATGTGGCTGCGATCGTGACGCTGTCCTTCGTGATCCCGCTGGTTGGCAACTTGGCACTGGCCGGCATGGTGCACCGGGTGCGCCGCGCGGTGACCTCCACGCGGATCCGGCGGCGCATCAACCTGGTATCGGGCGGTCTGCTGATCGCGGTGGGGCTTGTGATTCCTTTCACCTGACCGCTGCCCTCAGGCAGGCGGCAGCAGCCAGGCCCGCAGATAGGGGTCGAGCGCCTCGGCGGGTGACGCGTCGTTTTCGTGCTCGGCGCAGAACCAGACACCCAGCACATGATTCAGAAAGCCTTGGATGCCTTCTGCAAGCAGTTCCGGTGGCTGGTCCTTGCGCACATTGCCCGCTGCCTGCAGGGTCTGCAGCCAGCCTGTCAGCAGGGTGACCTGCCGGATAAAGCTTGCTGCCACCACCTCATCCGGTTCCGCGGCGGTGGTGCCTGAGTAGCGAAGCAGGAGGTCGAAGATCACCCGGTCCTGCGCGACGTAATCGAGATGCGGAGCCAGCCGGGCGGTGAGGGCGGCAACGTCCGCAGGGGTGCCGCCAGCCTCCATCCCGTCGAGCAGGCGCGTGACTTCCTCGCCGATCAGCACAGCCAGCAGCCCGTCCTTGTCCTTGAAGTGGGAAAACAGGGTGCCCTTGGCCACGCCCGCCCGGGCAACCACGTCTTCGACCCGCAGCCCGCTGTAGCCTTGTTTCTGTACGATAGCCGCTGCCACCTCCAGCAGCTTTGCCCGTGTTTCCAGCCGCCGCTTCTGGGGTGCACGTGTCATGTCTCAGCCTCACGATCTCGTTATTGACCGCGGTCACTTTTATAATTGACCGCGGTCATTTTTGGTTCAATAAAGTGACCATGGTCAACTTAACTTGCGGAGCCTCAAATGTCTTCCCGGAAAATCCTGATCCTGAACGGCCACCCCGGCCAAACCTCGCTGTCTAAATCCCTGTGTGCCGCCTATCAGGCCGCGGCTGAGGAAAACGGCCACCAAGTGCGCTGCCATGACATTTCGCAAATGAAGTTCGACATGGACTATGGACAAAGCGGGTATAAGAACCCCAAGCCGCTGGAACCGGATCTGGCCGCCTTCCTGGAGGATCTGGAATGGGCAGAGCATGTGGTGATGTCTTCACCGCTGTGGTGGGGCGCGGTGCCGGCCAAGCTGAAGGCGGTGTTTGACCGGGCCTTGTTGCCGGGGCGTGCCTTTGACACCCGCAACGTCAATTTCATGGGGCTGCCGGCGCCGATGCTGACCGGCAAGACCGCGCGTGTGCTGCTCACATCGGACACCCCTGCGCTGCTGCTGCGGCTGTTCTACGGCAATGCAGTCAAGAAATTCATCAGCCGCCAGATCCTTGGCTTTGTCGGCATCAAACCCACGCGGTTCACCACGTTTGCGCCGGCCACGGATGCGCCGGAGGCCAAGGTCGAATCCTGGCTCAGAACTGCAGGAGGGCTGGGGGCCAAAGCGGCTTGATTCTGCCAAGAAAAAAGGGGGCTTGCGCGTGACATTCCTGGTCAGGTTTCGTATAAAATCCCGAAGCTAAGACAGGAAGATGTGAATGTCCGGAAACGAGCAGGCCCCCGCAGAATATGGCGCGGATTCCATCAAGGTTCTCAAAGGGTTGGAGGCGGTTCGCAAACGCCCCGGCATGTATATCGGGGACACGGATGACGGCTCGGGCCTGCATCACATGGTGTATGAGGTCGTGGACAACGGCATCGACGAGGCGCTGGCGGGCCACGCAGACCATGTGACCGTCAAAATTCACGCCGATTCCAGCGTCTCCGTCAGCGACAACGGGCGCGGGATTCCGGTGGATATCCATGCCGAGGAAGGCGTGTCCGCGGCCGAGGTCATCATGACCCAGCTGCACGCCGGCGGTAAGTTCGACTCGAACTCCTACAAGGTGTCCGGCGGTCTGCACGGCGTGGGCGTTTCGGTGGTGAACGCGCTGTCTGATTGGCTAGAGCTGCGCATCTGGCGCAACGGCAAGGAGCACGTCGCCCGGTTTGAGCGCGGCGATACCGTCAAACATCTGGAAGTGGTCGGCGATTGCGGCGACCAGACCGGCACCGAGGTCCGGTTTATGGCGTCGACGGATACATTCTCGAACCTGGAGTACTCTTTCGAGACGCTGGAAAAACGCCTGCGTGAACTGGCCTTCCTGAACTCCGGCGTGCGGATCATTCTGGAGGATGAGCGCCCGGCGGAGAAGCTCTCGGCTGAGCTCTTTTACGAGGGCGGCGTCAAGGAGTTCGTCAAATACCTTGACCGGCACAAGACCCCGGTGATGGAGGCTCCGGTCTACATCGTGGGGGAAAAGGATGACATCGGCGTCGAGATCGCCATGTGGTGGAACGACAGCTACCACGAGACGGTGCTGCCCTTTACCAACAACATCCCGCAGCGCGATGGCGGCACTCACGTTGCGGGCTTCCGCGGTGCGCTGACCCGCACCATCAACAACTACGCGCAGACGTCGGGCATCGCAAAGAAGGAGAAGGTCTCCTTCACCGGTGACGACGCCCGCGAGGGGCTGACCTGTGTTCTGTCGGTCAAGGTGCCGGATCCGAAATTCTCCAGCCAGACCAAGGACAAGCTGGTATCCTCCGAGGTGCGCCCGGTGGTGGAGAGCCTGATGGGCGAGAAACTGGCCGAATGGTTCGAAGAGAACCCCAACGAAGCCAAGCAGATCGTCGGTAAGATTGTCGAAGCCGCGCTGGCCCGCGAGGCCGCCCGCAAGGCGCGCGAGCTGACCCGCCGCAAGACCGCGATGGACGTGAACTACCTGGCGGGCAAGCTCAAGGACTGCTCCGAGAAAGACCCCTCCAAGACCGAAGTCTTCCTGGTCGAGGGTGACTCGGCCGGCGGCTCCGCCCAGACGGGGCGGGACCGGATGACCCAGGCGATCCTGCCCCTCCGAGGCAAGATCCTGAACGTGGAACGGGCGCGGTTCGACCGTATGCTGTCGAGCCAGGAAATCGGCAACCTGGTGATGGCGCTGGGCACCGGCATCGGCCGGGACGAGTTCGACATCTCCAAGCTGCGCTACCACAAGATCGTCATCATGACCGACGCCGACGTCGACGGCGCCCACATCCGCACCCTGCTGCTGACCTTCTTCTACCGGCAGATGCCGGAGCTGATCGAGGGCGGCTACCTCTATATCGCGCAGCCGCCGCTTTATAAGGTCGCGCGCGGCAAGTCGGAGGTCTATCTCAAGGATCAGGCGGCGCTGGATGACTACCTGATCAACCAGGGCGTCGACGGCGCGGTTCTTAAGCTGGGCGACGGCTCCGAGATCGCCGGCGCAGACCTCACCCGCGTGGTGGATGAGGCGCGTCAGCTCAAGCGCGTGCTGGATGCCTTCCCGACCCACTACCCGCGCCATATCCTGGAGCAGGCCGCGGTGGCCGGCGCCTTTGTGCCCGGCGCGGTGGATGCCGACCTGCAGGGCGTGGCGGACAAGGTGGCGGCGCGGCTCGACGCGATTGCGCTGGAGTACGAGCGCGGCTGGCAGGGCCGGATCACGCAGGACCACGGTATCCGCCTGGCCCGCATCCTGCGCGGGGTGGAAGAAGTCCGCACGCTGGACGGCCCGATGCTGCGCTCCGGCGAGGCCCGCAAGACCGGCAGCTTCACCAAGAGCCTGCAGGAAGTATACGGCACCACTGCCCAGCTGGTGCGCCGCGACCGCAGCCAGATCATTCACGGGCCGCTCGGTCTGCTGCAGGCGATTCTGGAAGAGGGCGAGAAGGGACTCACCTTGCAGCGCTACAAGGGCCTGGGCGAGATGAACCCGGACCAGCTGTGGGAAACCACTCTGGACCCCGATGCGCGCACCCTGCTGCAAGTGCGGATTGACGACATGGTCGAGGCGGATGACCTGTTCACCAAGCTGATGGGAGATGTGGTGGAGCCCCGCCGCGAATTCATCCAGAAAAACGCCCTCAGCGTCGAGAACCTGGACTTCTAGCGCGTTGTAGAGGCCCCCTTAGTACTGCGGGCTCCACCGGTATCGCCGGAGGTGCCTGCAGGTCTGTGGAGGCCTTGGTGTGCAAATTGGCGTCCTGGCCGCATTCGGGAGGGGCCAGGCGGCGTTGCGTAAGAGTGCCTGCCAGCCGCCCTGCCTTTGGGTCATGCTGGTATGAGAACCCATACAAGGAGCAGCGCCATGCCGGTCAGTGCCTGTATGGCCGATGCGCCTGCAAGAATGTATACCGCACGGGCTTCTCGCTTCTCCTCTGCCAGCGCGTCACCACGCACGAGCCAGTAGAAGCTGTCATTGGGCAGGATCGCAACGAAGGAGCCAAGGCAGATCGCAAAGACGGCGGCGATCGGTTCAGTGCCGCTTGCGGCAACGATCGGCGCTGCGACCGGCGAGACCGCGGCGAATGTCGCCATGGATGATCCCTGGGCCAGTTTAAACGCAGCGGTTAGTGCGAACAGGGCGAGCAATGTGAGCGGGCCGCCGCCTTCAGGCACCAGCCGGTCAAGAGGCACAGCCCCGGTCACTGCCGCCCCGAAAGCGCTGGCGGCCCCGATCAGCAGCAGCAATGATCCGGTCCGCCGCACAGCCGCTTCCATGCCGCCGCGGCGCGCGCTGGCTGGGGTTTGCGCCACTGCGAGGACCGCGGCGGCGATCAGCGCGCCCTTGGTCGACAGAAAGAAATCCGCCGCGGCCAGACCGGTTTGCCCGGCCAGCCCGCCGAATGTTAGCAGTGCGGCCATGAGCACGAAGGGCGCAAAAGCGATCCATAGCCGTCCGCTTGCAGGGGCCGGCTCAGGCTCTTTCCCGGCAACAGGCGCTCCGTTGACAAGGCGCACCCAGACCATGCCCGCAGCCCAGACAGGGGGTGTAAGTGCGATTCCTGCGGCCAGCAGAACCAGCGGCGGTGCCGAATCCGGGATTGCACCGCCCAGCCCGGCCGCCACGATCAGGGGACCGGCGGGGTAGAGCAGTTTGAAGCCGGTATAGGCACCGAAAACGGTGGCGAGCTTGTGCCGCCCGGCCGCCGGAGAAAGTGCGGCATAGGCGGTGTCGGGGCAGATCATGCCCGCCCCGGCTACAGGCGAGGCGAGCCCCGCCGTCCGTCCGGCGGCTTCGGAGGCTATGTGCCGGCGTGAGAGTGCGGCGGCAAGCGTGAAAGAGGGCAGCAGTATCAGGGCGAACTCGCCCAAGGCGCGTCCGAAACCGGTGTTGAACAGGCCGATCACCTCCTCCGCTCCGCGACCGTTTGCCAGGCCAAGCACCAGTGTCAGAAGGATCATCCACATTACCAGGGGTAAGTCCGGGAATACCCGACTCACAGTCGCGGCGTCAGCAACAGCAGTACGTGTGTCGGGCATGGCCAATAACCTTTATGCATGAGTTCTGAACATGCTATCCATGCCCCTAACCCTTTCAAAATGAGAAGAAGCAGTACTTATCATGCGTACAACTCATGCTAACCTCCCCCTCAGGTCGCTTCAGGTCTTCGAAGCCGCCGCCCGCCACGGCAGCTTTACGGCGGCGGGTGCAGAGCTGGGGATCACCCAGAGCGGCGTGTCGCGGCAGATCTCGGACCTGGAGGCGGTTCTTGGAGTACGGTTGTTTGTCCGGAAAGGAGCAAAGGTGACCGTGACCCCGGCGGGCGACCGGCTGGCGGCGGGGCTGACCGACTCCTTTGGCCAGATGTGGCGCGCGGTGGCTGAGGCCCGGCGGTCGGAACAGGTGGTCACACTTTCGATGCTCCCTTCCGTCGCGGCCCGCTGGTTTGCGCCCCGGCTGGGACGGTTCATTGCCGGCCACCCGGAAATTGACCTGCGGGTTACGGCTTCGCGCCATCTGGTCGATTTCGCCGCCGAAGGGATCGACGCGGCTGTCCGCTATAGCCGAGAACCTGACATCAGCCTGGAGGCGGTCAAGCTCGGCACTGAGACGGTGCAGCCGGTTTGCTCCCCGGACTATGCCCGCCGGATGCGCCTGGAGGCTCCGGAAGATCTTTATCGCGCAACTCTTCTTCACGCGGATATTCCCGAGGACTGGGCCGCTTGGCTTCACCTTGCGGGGTGCACCCGGCCGCCGCCCGCCGGGCCGCGCCTTGAGGATGATGGAGCCATACTTCAGGCCGCCCTGGATCATCAGGGGGTTGCACTTGGCCGGTCGCTGCTTGTGGCCGGCGACATCGCGGCAGGCCGGCTCATTGCGCCATTTACGGTCAGCCTTGAGGCGAGCCATAGCTATTGGTTCGTCATGCCCAAGGGGGTGGAGCCGTCGAAGACGCTTGCCTCCGTCAAGCAGTGGCTAATCGGCGAGTTTCAAGGCGCGGGTCAGGATGCATCCCGATAAGCAGGAGCGCAGTATTGCCGGCGGTGAGCAGGTCTTGCCGCGAAAGCGGCCTCGCGACCAGCAACCTACCTGCGGCTTGGTCCTGACAAGGCAAAGGGACCCGCAGCGCGCCCGCGGCGCTGGTCGCTTCGGTTTCTGCGCCGCGCTGCAGACGAACGGCTTGTTTTGAATTTACTTAACAAGTTTCTGAAGTCGCCGTTTGCAGCCTGACAAACATTAACTTATGATTTTTTGAATATTTTGATTTTCGGAATATGGCGGCCTTAAAATGACTCAGATCAATGTGACGGACGCCGGTCCTTCGCATTCTCCGGTCCAGCGAAGTGAAGCTGAATTGGAAAACAGGTATCTGACATGACCGTTTCCTGCCTGGCTTGCTCCGCTGACAAAGTGAGAGCCAAGGAGGACGCATATGTCCGAACAGCCAACCAAAGCCGAAGAGCGGAACACTTTCCTGTTTCTCGCTGTCATCCTGGCGCCGGTTCTAGCGGTGGGAATCGTCGGCGGTTACGGCCTGATCATCTGGGTTTCCCAGATCTTCCTGGGCCCGCCCGCGGGTTAAGAGGCCAGGCCGATGCCAGCCCACGCCAGCACAGCCCCTTCCCGGCGCGCCTTTCTGACCGGACGGGTCGCCAGGCCCGAGCCGGAGTTCCGCCCGCCTTGGACCGATGAAACCCGGGTGCAGGCGCATTGCACCAGCTGCAATGCCTGCGTGGAGGCCTGCCCGGAAGAGATCATCGAGTTTGACAGCCGGGGCCGCCCGCGGATCCGCTTCAGCGGCGGCGAGTGCACATTCTGTGCGGCCTGCGCCGAGGCCTGCCCTGAACCTGTTTTCGACCTCGAGCAGCCCGAGCCATGGCCGGTGACCGTGGAAATCGGCAGCAGCTGCCTGCTGTCCGCGGGCATCACCTGCCAGCTGTGCACCGATATCTGCGACCCGCGCGCCCTTCGGATGGATCTGTCGGTCCGTCCGGCAGGTGCCATCCAGGTGGACGCTACCGCCTGCACCGGCTGCGGTGCCTGTCTTGCCACCTGTCCCAACAACGCCATCGCGATCCGCGACCCCCGCCAGCAAAGGAGCCACGGGTGACAGAAGAACTGCATATTTCCAGCCTGCTGGTGCGCAGCGACCCGGCCTGCATGAAGGCCGTGCTGAACAGCATCAAAGCCATGCCGAACTCCGAGATTTCGCAAACGGATCCCTCGGGCAAAATTGTCGTTTTGTTCGAAGCGGACAGTGATCGCGCCATTGGCGATGCCCTGGCCAAAATCCAGCTTCTCGACGGTGTCGCCAGCGCGGCGCTTGTCTTCCATCAGACCTGCGATGCCCAGGAACTCGCCCTCCAAGAAGGAACTTCCCAATGACCGGACTTACACGCCGTGACGCCATCAAGGCGCAGGCTGCCGCCGCCGCGGCACTTGCTGCCGGGCTGCCGATCCCCGCGGCAGCGCAGAACCTTGTCACCGACGCCAGCCTGACCGAACTGAAATGGTCCAAGGCGGCCTGCCGCTTCTGCGGCACCGGCTGCTCGATCATGGTGGCCACCAAAGCCGGACGTGTGGTTGCCACCCATGGCGACACCCAGGCAGAGGTCAACCGCGGCCTGAACTGCGTCAAGGGCTACTTCCTGTCGAAGATCATGTATGGCGCCGACCGCCTGACCACCCCGCTGCTGCGCAAGACCAATGGCGAATATGATAAGAACGGCGAGTTCACCCCGGTCAGCTGGGATGAGGCCTTCGACATCATGGCCGAGAAGTGGAAAAAGACCCTGGCCGAGAAAGGCCCTGAGGGCATCGGCATGTTCGGCTCCGGCCAGTGGACCGTCTGGGAAGGCTATGCTGCCTCCAAGCTGATGAAAGCGGGCTTCCGCTCCAACAACATCGACCCGAACGCGCGCCACTGCATGGCCTCTGCCGTGGGCGGCTTCATGCGGACCTTCGGCATCGACGAGCCGATGGGCTGCTATGACGACTTCGAGAACGCCGACGCCTTTGTGCTGTGGGGCTCGAACATGGCGGAGATGCACCCGATCCTGTGGACCCGCATCACTGACCGCCGCTTCAGCCATCCGCATGTCAAAGTGGCGGTGCTGTCGACCTTCACCCACCGCAGCTTCGACCTGGCGGACATCCCGGCGGTGTTCACCCCGCACTCCGACCTGGTGATCCTGAACTACATCGCCAATTACATTATCCAGAACGACGCGGTGCATAAGGATTTCGTCGGCAAGCACGTCAACTTCAAGCGCGGCAACCAGGACATCGGCTATGGCCTGCGTCCCGAGCACCCGCTGGAGCAGGCTGCCGGGAACGCCGGCAAGGCCGGCGGCGCAACGGACATGAGCTTTGAGGAGTTTGCTGCGTTCGTTTCCGAATACACGCTTGAAAAAGCGGCGGAAATGTCCGGCGTCCCGGCAGAGACGCTGGAGAAGATCGCCAAGCTGTACGCCGATCCGGACACCAAAGTGATGTCGCTGTGGACCATGGGCGTGAACCAGCACACCCGCGGTGTCTGGGTGAACAACCTGCTTTACAACATCCACCTGCTGACCGGCAAAATCTCCACTCCCGGCAACTCGCCGTTCTCGCTGACCGGCCAGCCTTCGGCCTGCGGCACTGCGCGCGAGGTGGGCACCTTCGCGCACCGCCTGCCCGCCGACATGGTGGTCAAGAACCCCGAGCACCGCGCCTATGCCGAGAAGATCTGGAAACTGCCCGAAGGCACCGTGCCCGGCTGGGTCGGCTCCCACGCGGTGAAGCAGAACCGCGACCTGAAGGACGGCAAGATCAACTGCTACTGGGTGCAGGTGAACAACAACATGCAGGCCGCCCCCAACATGATGGAGGAAGGTCTGCCGGGCTACCGAAACCCCGACAACTTCATCGTGGTGTCGGACGCCTATCCGACGGTGACCGCCGAAGCCGCCGACCTGATCCTGCCCGCCGCCATGTGGGTGGAGAAGGAAGGCGCCTACGGCAACGCCGAACGCCGCACCCAGTTCTGGTATCAGCTGGTCAACGCGCCGGGTGAATCCAAGTCCGACCTGTGGCAGCTGGCCGAGTTCTCCAAGCGCTTCACCACGGATGAGGTCTGGCCTGCGGAAATCCTGGACGCCAACCCCGGCTACAAGGGCAAGACCCTGTTCGAGGTGCTGTTCGCCAACGGCAAGGTCGACCAGTTTGAGCTGTCCGAGAAGGCCAAGGAATACGGCAACCACGAATCCGAGGACTTCGGCTTCTACATCCAGAAGGGCCTGTTCGAGGAATACGCCGAGTTCGGCCGCGGCAAGGCGCACGATTTGGCGCCGTTCGACACCTACCACGAGGTGCGTGGCCTGCGCTGGCCCGTCGTCGATGGCAAGGAAACCCGCTGGCGCTTCAAGGAAGGCTCAGATCCTTATGTGAAGCCGGGCTCGGATTTTGAGTTCTACGGCAAGCCTGACGGCAAGGCTGTGATCTTTGCGCTGCCCTATGAGCCGCCGGCGGAAAGCCCGGATGAGGAATACCCGATGTGGCTGACCACCGGCCGGGTTCTGGAGCACTGGCACTCCGGCTCGATGACCCAGCGGGTGCCGGAGCTGTATCAGGCGGTGCCGGATGCGCTTTGCTACATGCACCCGGACGATGCCAAGGCCCAGGGCTTTAGGCGCGGCACCGAGGTGCGGGTGATCTCGCGGCGCGGTGAAATCCGCACCCGGGTGGAAACCCGCGGCCGCAACAAGCCGCCCAAAGGCCTGGTCTTTGTGCCCTGGTTCGATGCGCGCCGGCTGATCAACAAGGTCACGCTGGATGCCACCGATCCGATCTCGAAACAGACGGACTTCAAGAAATGTGCAGTCCGTATCGAAGCAGTGTGAGGCCCGTCATGAAACATCTCCGTCTCGCTATCCTGGCCGCTCCGATCCTTTTGGCCTCGGCCGCCTTTGCCCAGAACCAGGTCGCCACGCTGCGTAATACCGCGCCGCTCGACCAGGAGGGCGAAGCCACCCAGATCCCCGGCATCGTCAACACCGACATCCGCCAGGTGCGCAACTACCCGGATCAGCCGCCGCTGATCCCGCACAAGACCGACAACTATCAAGTCGACCTGAACTCCAACAAATGCCTGACCTGCCACAGCCGCACCGCGGTGGAGGTCAGCCAGGCGCCGATGATCTCGGTCACCCACTTCATGAACCGCGAGGGCCAGACCCTCGCCGCGGTCAGCCCGCGGCGCTATTTCTGCAACCAGTGCCACGTGGTGCAGACCAACGCCCGGCCGCTGGTCGAGAATGAGTTCGTCGATGTGGACAAGGTGCTCGACTATGTGCACTCGAAACAGGGCGGGGCGGACTGATGATTGCTTTCCTGAAAAGGCTCTGGTGGATTATCAGGCGGCCCAGTGCCTATTTCTCGCTCGGCTTCCTGACCATGGGCGGCTTTGTGATGGGGATCATCTTCTGGGGCGGTTTCAACACCGCGCTTGAGGTCACCAACACCGAGGCCTTCTGCACCAGCTGCCACGAAATGCGCGACAACGTGTTCGAGGAGCTGAAGCCGACGATCCACTATTCCAACCGCTCCGGCGTGCGGGCCTCCTGCCCGGACTGCCACGTGCCGCACAACTGGACCAACAAGATCGCCCGCAAGATGCAGGCCTCCAAGGAGGTCTGGGGCAAGATCTTCGGCACCATCAACACGCGGGAGAAGTTCCTGGAGCACCGGCTGGAGCTGGCGCAGCACGAATGGGCCCGGCTGGAGGCCAACGACTCGCTGGAATGCCGTAACTGCCACTCCGACGAGTCGATGGACATCACCCGCCAGTCCAAGCGCGCGGCAGAGGCGCATGAGCGCTTCCTGTTCACCGGCGAGAAAACCTGCATCAACTGCCACAAGGGCATTGCCCACCAGCTGCCCGACATGGCCGCAGCCGAAGGCGAGGATCACGCAGGCCTGCTGGCCCCTGCCCATGGCGAGGGCCTGCTGGCCAGCACCCGCAGCTACTTGGGCCTGAGCGGCGACTGACGCTGCCAGCCTGCCCAAGCACTAAAAAAGGCCGCTGTCCCGATGGGCAGCGGCCTTTCTAATTGTCTGCTACTCGGCAGGGCTTACAGCGGGATGCTGCCCAGATGATCCTCGCCGCGCTCCCGCGCCAGCTTCATCTGTTTCTGCCGCTCGCGGAACCGGGCCTTGTCCTCTTCCGAGGTTTCATTGATGCACAGGTGGCAGGAAACGCCCTGTTCGAACTCCGGCCGGGCCTTGTCCTCAGGCAGGATCGGGCGGCGGCAGCCGTGGCACAGCTCGTGCGGGCCTTCGACCAGCCCGTGGCCGACCGACACCCGGTTGTCGAAGACAAAGCACTCGCCTTCCCAGGTGCTGTTTTCGGCGGGCATTTCCTCCAGGTAACGCAGGATGCCGCCCTTCAGGTGATAGACGTCCTCCACCCCCTGGCCCAGCAGGTAGTTGGTCGATTTTTCGCAGCGGATGCCGCCGGTGCAGAACATCGCAACCCGCTTGTTGTGAAAGCGGTCCTTGTTCTCTTCCCACCAAGCGGGGAAATCGCGGAAGCTCTCTGTCTTGGGGTCAATCGCGCCCTCGAAGGTGCCGATTGCCACCTCATAGTCGTTGCGGGTGTCGATCAGCACCACATCGTCCTGCCGGATCAGATCGTTCCACTCTTCCGGCTCGACGTAATGCCCGACGGATGCCAGCGGATCCACGTCCGGCTGGCCCATGGTCACGATCTCTTTCTTCAACCGCACTTTCATCTTGCCAAACGGCGGCTCGGCGGCAGTGGCCTCCTTCCACTCCAGCGCCGCGCAGCCCGGCAGCGACTTGATATGCGCCAGCACCGCGTCGATGCCAGCGCGCGGGCCTGCGATGGTGCCATTGATCCCCTCCTGCGCCAGCAGCAGGGAGCCTTTGACGCCTTGCGCCTGGCACAGCTCCAGCAGCGCCGGGCGGATGGCGGCAGGGTCGGGGAAACGGGTGAAGTGATAGAGGGCAGCAATCGTGTACATGCCCCGGCCTTAGAACCATGGCGCGCGGTTTTCAAGAGCAAGAACCGCCTGCGCGGGGCCAATAAAACAAGGGCTTTGCATGTATGTTTTCACTTGCGTCAGCCCGCCGCCGGCCAGCGGGAGTTCCCAAGCGGCACTTGTCCCGTTACAAATTGTGCAAGCCAGAAAAGGAGTTGCCGATGACCCAGGCCCTGATCGTTGTGGATGTGCAGAATGACTTCTGCCCGGGCGGGGCGCTGGCGGTGCCTGGAGGGGACGAGGTGGTCGCCCCCATCAACGCTATGATGGCGCAGTTCGATGCGGTAATTCTCACCCAGGACTGGCACCCGGCAGGGCATTCCTCCTTTGCCTCCGCGCACCAGGGCAAGGCACCGTTCGAGACGGTGGAGATGCCCTATGGCACTCAGGTTCTGTGGCCCGATCACTGCGTGCAGGGCACCGGTGGGGCGGCCTTCCACAAGGACCTGCGCACCGACGGCGACCTTATCATCCGCAAGGGGTTCCGCCCGGCAATCGACAGCTATTCCGGCTTCTTCGAAAACGACAGGACCACGCCCACCGGGCTCGAAGGATACCTGCGCACGCGTGGCATCTCACGGTTGACTCTCGCCGGGCTTGCCACCGACTTTTGCGTTGCCTTCACTGCGCTCGATGCGGCCCGGCTTGGGTTTGAGGTGACGGTCGATTTGAAGGCCTGCCGGGCAATTGACCTGGACGGCTCGCTGCAGGCGGCCCTTGGCCAGATGAAAGAGGCAGGCGTTGATCTTCAATCTTGAGTTGATTTGCCGAATTGTTAACAATAGCCGGCTTATGCTGTGCGGGCTCACCGACGGCAAGGCGGAAAGATGAATACTTCGGATGGGGCTGCCGCAGGCCCGCTGGACAGTTATTACAAACGCTACGGTTCACTCGAGCTGCTGCTGCGTTACGCCCGCGGCCGGGTGCGGATGTTTTGGGGCCGCCAGCTGTTCATGGCTCTGGCCTTTCTGACTCTCGCTCTGGTCGTTCCCACGCAATACGCGCTGCTGGCCTTTGCCATAACCTTTGCCGGCGACACCGCGGATTGCATGCTTCTGCGCCGCGCGGACCGCTTGGCCGGCAGCGGCCTGAGTGAAAGGCGGCTGCGGCTGCTGACCGCTCTGACCGCGTTCCTGCACGCCCTGGCGCTCTGCGCGGCTGCATCCATTCCTTTCTGGGTCGAGTTTCCGGCCCAGGACCCGCACACCCACAACGAACCGCTTTTCACTGTCGGCCTGCTCCTGGGGCTGGCCATCAATGCCGCGCTGGTGCTGCCGTATAACCCTTTGGCAGTTATCGTAAAACTCGTCACCTATGCAGCGCTGCCGGTGGCGGGGCTGGCGGTGGAGATCCTGGAAGCGCCGGAATCGGCCGCAATGTACGAATTGCATCTGGCGGGGCTGGCGGTGCTTTACACCTCCTTTCTGTGGTTTCTCGTTTTCGTCAGGCGAAACTTCAGCCGGACCCGCCGCAACATGAGGGCCCAGGCCCTGCAGCAGCAGGAGCTGGAAGCCGCCTATGCGGAGCTGTCCGAACAGCAGATGGAGGCCAAACGCCTGGCGCTGGTGGCTGAAAACGCCAATGACAGCGTGATGCTGATGGACCGGAACGGGCGGATTACCTGGGTCAACGACAGTTTCACCCGCCTCACCGGGTACTCGTTCGACGAGGCTCTGGGTCAGCTGCCGGGTGACTTGCTGAACAGCGGCAGGACCGACCCCGCCGCCATCCGGCTGCTTCAGGACAGTGTCCGCGATGCCCAGCCGGTGCGCGTGGAAATCTGCAACCGGCGCAAGGACGGGCAGCATATCTGGATTGAGACCAGTCAGGTGCCGATGCTGAACAGCGCCGGAGAGCTGGAAACACTGATCGCGGTGGAACGGGACATTTCCGCCGCCAAGGAACATGCACGGCAGCTGGAACAAGCGCGGATCTCGGCTGAGGAAGGTGCCCGCGCCAAGGCGGAATTCCTGGCAACCATGAGCCACGAAATCCGCACCCCGATGAACGGGGTGATTGGCATGGCCCAGCTGCTGCGCGACAGCGGTCTGAACGGCGAGCAGGAGCTTTATGCCAGCACCATCCTCAGCTCGGCGGATACCCTGCTGGCGCTGATCAACGATGTTCTCGACTTCTCCAAGATGGATGTTGAGGGCGTCACCCTAAGCCGCGCCGACTTTGATCCGCGCGCCTGTTTCGAGGAAACGGTGTGCCTGCTGAAGGCTCAGGCGGACTCCAAGGGCTTGGGGATGCTGCTGGAAATCAAGGATCGGGTGCCCGCACAGCTGCGCGGCGACGACCGGCGAATACGGCAGATTTTGCTGAACCTGGCTGGCAATGCGATCAAATTCACCGAACAAGGCCGGGTGCTGGTGACACTGGATGCCGAACCGGCAGGGCAGGGGTTTGATCTGATCTTTTCGGTGGCGGACACCGGCATCGGAATTCCCAAGGAGATGCTCTCCAAGGTGTTCGAGCGGTTTGCCCAGGGGGACGCCGCAATCAGCCGCCGCTTTGGCGGCACCGGACTGGGACTCGCCATTTCCCGCCGCCTGGCGGAGGCAATGGACGGCAGTATCACAGTGAAGTCTGAACTGGGGCTGGGGTCCTGTTTTACTGTGCGGCTTCGCCTGGATCCTGCGAAGGCGCAGCAGGCAGCAACACCCGCTGCCGCACCGCAGCCGGGCGGTTTCGACGCGCTGGAGGGGCTGCGGGTCCTGGTGGCGGAAGACAACGCCGTGAACCGGGTGCTGATGGAAAAGTTTCTGCATCCGACACCGGCGCAACTGGTCTTTGCCCAAAATGGCCGCGAAGCGGTGGCACAGTTCCAGGAATTCGCACCGGATATCATCCTGATGGATATGTCGATGCCAGAGATGGACGGGCTGGAAGCCACCCGCGCGATCCGCGCCTCGGCGCTGCCGCAGCCTGCCATTGTGGCGCTGACGGCCAACGCCTTCGATTCCGACCGGGAGGCTTGCCTTGCCGCAGGCATGAACGAATTCATGAGCAAACCCATCAACCGCAGCAAACTGATCGAGCTTTTGGTGCAGCTGGCGCCACAGGCGCAGGCCCGCCGCGCGGGCTGATTTCCTTTGCCCCCGCTGGCGGGCTATCCTATCAATCCATGACTCCTTAAGCACGAGGCTGCCGGTGGATATTGCAACCCGCGTCTATAATCACAAATGGAAGATTGATCCGATTGTCCGGTCGCTGATCGACACTGATTTTTATAAGCTGCTGATGTGCCAGTCGGTGTTCCGAAACAAGCCGGACACCACCGTGACCTTCTCGTTGATCAACCGCTCCACCCATGTGCCGCTGGCACGGCTGATTGACGAGGGCGAGCTGCGCGAACAGCTGGACCACATACGCTCGCTGTCGCTCAGCCGCGGCGAAAGCACCTGGCTGCGCGGCAATACTTTCTATGGCAAACGGCAGATGTTCCGCCCCGATTTTATGGAGTGGTTCGAAGGCCTGCGCCTGCCGCCCTACCACCTGGAGCGCAAGGGCGATCAGTATGAGCTGACGTTTGAGGGCAAGTGGCACGAGGTCATGCTGTGGGAAATCCCGGCCCTGGCAGTGCTGATGGAGCTGCGCTCGCGCGCGGTGCTGGACAGGATGGGCCGGTTTGAGCTGCAGGTGCTGTACGCCCGCGCCATGACCCGTGTTTGGGAAAAAATCGAGAAACTGCGGGAGATTGACGGCCTGACGATCGCCGATTTCGGCACCCGCCGCCGCCATTCCTTCCTGTGGCAGGACTGGTGCGTGCAGGCGATGATCGAGGGTTTGGGGGAGAAGTTCACCGGCACCTCCAACTGCCTCATTGCCATGCGCCGCGAGGTGGAGGCGATCGGCACGAATGCGCATGAATTGCCGATGGTCTATTCGGCGCTGGCGGACAGCGACGCGGAACTGGCTCAAGCACCTTATGAGGTTCTGTCCGACTGGCATGACGAGCACGAGGGCAACCTGCGCATCATCCTGCCCGACACCTATGGCACCCAGGGGTTTCTTGACCACGCGCCTGACTGGCTGGCCGGCTGGACCGGCATCCGCATCGACAGCGGCGACCCGGCCAAGGGCGCAGAGGTAGCGATCAACTGGTGGAAAGAGCGCGGCGAGGACCCGGCGGAGAAACGGGTGATCTTTTCCGATGGCCTGGACGTGCACCAGATTCAGGACCTGCACGCGCAGTTTTCCAGCCGCACCAAGGTGTCCTTTGGCTGGGGCACGCTGCTGACGAACGACTTCCGCGGGCTGGTGCCGGATGACGCGCTGGCGCCCTTTTCGCTGGTGTGTAAGGCAGTTGCCGCCAATGGCCGTCCGACGGTGAAACTGTCCGACAACCCGGAAAAGGCGATGGGGCCTGCGGATGAGATTGCGCGTTACAAGCGTGTATTCGGCGTCGGCAAGCAGGAACGGCAGGACGTTATCGTCTGAGAGAAAACGAGGGGAGTTATAGAGGGGGCGCCGCCCCCTCGGCCTGGCGGCCTCACCCCCGGAGTATTTGGGAAAGATGAAAGAGGCGGGCGGCCTCAGCCGTGATGGGCCGCCACGGTCTTGAGCTGCGAGAAGCCATAGAGCGCTTCAAAGCCTTTCTCACGCCCGTGCCCCGACTTCCCGACGCCGCCAAAGGGCAGCTCCACCCCGCCGCCGGCGCCGTAGTTGTTGAGGAACACCTGGCCCGCCCGCAGTTTCCTGGCCAGCCGCATTTGCCGGGCGCCGTCACGGGTCCAGACGCTGGCGACCAGCCCGTAGTCGGTCGCATTGGCAATCCGCAGCGCGTCGTCTTCGGTGCCGAACGGGATCAGCACCTGCACCGGGCCAAAGATCTCTTCGCGCGCAAGCACATGATCGTCTGGCACATCGGCAAACAAGGTGGGGCGGACATAGGCGCCGCTTTCCGGCGCATGTCCCACGATGGTCCCCTGCGCCGCGACGGGAAGATCAGCGCCCTTGTCCAGATAATCCTCAACGATCTGCTTTTGCCTGGCAGAGATCAGCGGCCCGACCCGCAGGTCCTCTGCCGCAGGTCCGACGGTCAGCGTGCTGTAGGCCTCTGCCATGCGCCGCTTTACCTCCTCATACGCCCCGCGCTGCACCAGAATGCGCGAGGATGCCGAACAGGTCTGGCCTGCGTTCTGGATACCCGCGTTCACGAGAAACGGCAGGGCAGCGTCAAGATCGGCATCGTCAAACACCAGTTGCGGGGACTTGCCGCCCAGCTCCAGCGTGACCGGCACCACGTTGGCGCCCGCCGCCTGCTGCACCAGCGCGCCAGTCCTGACCGACCCGGTGAAGGAAATGTGATGCACGCCGGGGTGCCCGGCCAGCGCCGCACCGGCCTCCGATCCCAGTCCCGGCACCACGTTCAGCGCACCCGCAGGCAGCCCGGCCTCCATCGCGATATGGGCGAACGCCAGCGCCGTCAGGCAGGCCTCCTCCGCCGGTTTCAGCACACAGGCGTTGCCCATCGCCAGCGCCGCGCCGACAGAGCGGCCGATGATCTGCATCGGGTAGTTCCAGGGCACGATATGCCCCGTGACCCCATGCGGCTCCCGCAGGGTATAGACGGTGTAGCCGTCGAGATAGGGAATGGTCTCCCCCATCACCTTGTCCGCCGCCCCGCCGTAGAACTCGCAATAGCGCGCCAGCGCCACCGCATCGGCGCGGGCCTGGCTCAGCGGCTTGCCCACATCCATCGCCTCAATCTCGGCCAGCAGGTCTACCCGCTCCAGCACGAACTGGCCGATCCGGGTCAGGATGCGGCCCCGTTCCAGCGCAGTCATGCGGCCCCATGCGCCGTTCAGCGCCGTCCCAGCTTCTTGCACCGCGGCCTCGATATCTGCCGCACCGCCGCGGGCGATCTGGCAGATTTCGCTGCCGTCCGAGGGGTTCACCAGCGGCAGAGTGCCGCCGCTGGCCGCGGGCAGCCACTGGCCGCCAATGAGGCAGAGCGCGGGATCGAACCAGAGGGGATCAGACATGCTGGGGGCTCCTTTCCGGGCCGGACAGATCAGGCAGCACCGGGGCTGCGGCGATCAGCTGGCGGGTGTAGGGGTGCTGCGGGTTGCTGAATACGGCTTCGGTTTCACCCTGTTCGACGATTTCTCCGTGCCTCATCACCAGGCAGCGGTCGGTGATCGTGCGCACCACGCTCAGGTCGTGGCTGATGAACAGGTAGGTGAGGCTGTAGGCCTCGCACAGTTCTGCCAGCAGGTCGAGGATGCGGGCGCGGACAGAGACGTCGAGGGCTGACACCGCCTCGTCAAAGATGATCAGCTCCGGCCGGGTGATCAGGGCGCGGGCAATGGCAATACGCTGGCGCTGCCCGCCGGAGAACTGGTGGATGTATTTCCCGGCGTCCTCCGGTTTCAGGCCGACAGCGTCGAGGGTTTCGGCGATCAGATCACGGCCCGCCGCGCCGGTTGGCGGATCAGGCAGCATATGGAACGGTTCGGTGATCAGCCGGTCCACCCGGTGGCGCGGGTTGAAGCTGCCGTAGGGGTCCTGGAAAACCACCTGCATCTTGCGCCGGGTCTCGGGGGCAAGGTGGATCGTGACGGGTTCTCCATCCAGCAGGATCTCCCCGCCTTGCAGCGGCTCCAGTCCCAGAATTGCCCGCGTCAGGGTCGATTTTCCGCATCCGGACTCCCCCACCAGCCCCAGCCGTTCCCCGCGGTTCAGGGTGAAGGAGACATCGTTCACAGCGCGGAAATGGCCGGGTTTGGCAAACAGAGACGGGCGCGGGGTCTTGTAGTCGCGCACCGCGTTCCGCACCTCCAAGAGCGCTGCTGGCGCGGCTGGTTCCGGCAGCGCCACCTGGTGGTTCGACGCGGCAAATAGCATCCGCGTGTAGGGGTGGCGCATATTGCGCAAGAGCCAGTCCGTATGGCCGGTCTCCACCACCTCGCCGTGGCGCATCACCACGATCCGGTCGGCCAGATCCGCCACCACCGCCAGGTCGTGGGTGATGATCAGCAGGCCCATGCCGTAGTCCTGCACCAGACCCTTCAATAGGTCGAGGATCTGCGCCTGCGTGGTCACGTCCAGCGCCGTGGTCGGCTCATCCGCGATCAGCAGCTTGGGGCGCAGGGCGATGGCCATGGCAATCACCACCCGCTGGCGCTGGCCGCCCGACAGCTCATGCGGATAGCGGCTGAGCGGAAAGCGGTCCTCAGGCAGCCCGACCCGCTCCAGCACCTCGCGGGCGCGGGCCTCGGCGTCCTGGCGTGGCATCGCCTTGTGGATCAGGATGGTCTCCATCACCTGCTCGCCGATGGTCTTCACGGGGTTGAGCGCGGTCATCGGCTCCTGAAACACCATGCCGATAGACTGGCCGCGCAGGGCGCACATCTGCTCTTCGGACTGATCCAGCAGCTGGGTCCCGTCCAGCGTGACATAACCCTTGATTTGGCTCCGCTCCGGCAGCAGTTGCATCACCGCCAGCGCGGTCATCGACTTGCCGGAGCCGCTTTCGCCGGTGACAGCAACAATCTCGCCCGGCTCTACGTGGAACGATACATCCTTCAGCACCGGATAGCAGCCGATCTTGAGAGATAAGTGGGTCACATCCAGCAAGGTCATGTCCGCGCCACCCGCAGCTTCGGGTCAAAATAATCACGCAGTCCGTCGCCCAGCAGGTTCAGTCCCAGCACCGTTAGGATGATGGCTGTGCCCGGCACCAGCGCCAGATGCGGTGCAAAGCTGACCATGGTCTGCGCATCGGCCAGCATCCGCCCCCAGCTGGGGGTGGGCGGCTGCGCGCCCAGGCCGACATAGCTGAGGCCGGCTTCGGCCAGGATCCCCAGCGAGAACTGGATCGTCCCTTGCACGATCAGCAGGTTCATTACGTTCGGCAGGATGTGTTCCGCGGAGATGCGCGCCGCGTTCTTGCCTGCCACACGGGCGGCCAGGATGAATTCCCGTTCCCAAAGGCTCAGCGCCGCGCCGCGGGTGATGCGGGCGAAGACGGGGATGTTGAAGATGCCGATGGCGATGATCGCGTTGATGGCGCCAGCCCCCAGAACAGCGGTGATCAGGATCGCAATCACCAGCGAGGGGAAGGCAAAGACGAGGTCATTGCCGCGCATGATCAGCTCATCCAGCCAGGATCCCTTGCGCGCCGCCGCCGTCAGCCCCAGCGGCACGCCTGCGCCCATGCCGATACCAACAGCCACCAAGGCGACGGCGATGGAGGTGCGCGCGCCGACCATGATCATCGACATCAGGTCGCGCCCGAAATGATCGGTGCCCAGCCAGTGCTGCGCATTCGGCGTCTGCAGTTTGGCGGCGATGTTCATTGCGGTGTGGTCAAAGGGCGTCCAGACAAACGACACCGCCGCCGCCAGCAGCACCAGCGAAGACAGCACACCGCCAAGGATCAGGTTGCGGGTCATGTCCGGCTCCTGAGGCGCGGGTCCACCAGCCCATAGGCAAGGTCGACCAGGAAATTCACCGTGATTACGGCAAAGACCAAGAGCATCACCACCGACTCCACCACGATCAAATCGCGCGAGGAGATCGCCTGGAACACCAGCCGCCCGAGGCCCGGCAGGTAGAACACTTGCTCGATGATAATGGCGCCTGCCAGCAGGAAGGAGAACTGCAGCCCGATGATGGTCAGCACCGGGATCAGCGCGTTGCGCACTCCGTGCCGCCATAGTGCCTGACGGCGAGTCAGCCCCTTGGCGCGGGCGGTGCGCATGAAATCCTCACCCAGAATATCCAGCAGGGCGGAGCGCATCACCCGCGTCAGGATCGCCGCCTGCGGCAGCGCCAGGGCAATCGCGGGCAGCGTCAGCGCATGGAGGCCCGCCCAAAGCCCCGCTTCCCAACCCGGAAACCCGCCGGCCCCGAACCAGCGCAGGTTGATGGCAAAGATCAGGACCAGTATCATCGCAAACCAGAAGTTCGGCACCGCGACGCCCAGCTGGGTGGCCCCCATCACTGCCATGTCGCCGGCCTTGCCGCGGCGGGCAGCGGCATAGATGCCGGCGGGAAAGGCGATCAGCGTTGACAGCGTCAGCGCGTAAAGCGCCAGCGGCAGCGATACCCACATGCGGTCGGCAATCATCCCGGCAACAGGCGTGCGGTAGGTGTAGGAGGTGCCGAAATCGCCCGCCAGCATCCCGGTGATCCAGTTCAGATAGCGGGCGGCTTTGGTTTGATCCAGCCCCAGCTCTGCCTTCAGAGCGGCCACCGTGTCGGCCTGCGCATTGACCCCCAGCATGAACGACGCCGGGTCGCCCGGTGCCACCTCCACCACAAGGAAGATCACCAGCGAGGCAACAGCCAGGCTGAGGATCAGCGACAGGAGGCGTTTGAGGGCATAGCGCAGCATGGCTGCCACGTTAGGAGCCTGCGGGGAACGGGTCCAGAGGCCAGCAGAGGGAAACCGGGGCCAGGCGGCAAAAATGCGCAGCGTCAATGGGTTGAGCGGATGCCGCACGGGAACCGGCGGATTGCGCGGGGCAAGCCCTTTGGCAGCGCCCGGAAAACGGCTATCACTCTGCCATGCTGTCCCGCCCCCTGTTCATCGGATCTGAAATCTACCGCGGATCGTCCTATGGCCGCACCCATCCCCTGCGGGTGCCGCGGGTCTCGACAGTGATGGACCTCGCGCGCGCGCTGGGCTGGCTGCCGGATGAGGCCTATGTGAATTCCCCCCGCGCCAAACCTGCGGCGCTTACCATCTGGCACACGCCCGAATACGTCGCGGCCCTGCAGGCGGCGGAGGCGGCGCAAGAGGTGAGCGCGGAAGTGCGGGCGCGGCATCACCTCGGCACTATTTCCAACCCGGTGTTCCCGGAGATATACCGCCGCCCGGCCACTGCCGCGGGCGGCTCGATCCTGGCGGGGGAACTGCTGGCGGGTGGCGGCATCGTCTACAACCCGGCGGGCGGCACCCATCACGGGATGCCCGACCGCGCCAACGGGTTCTGCTATCTGAACGATCCCGTTCTGGCGATGCTGTCGCTGCGCCATCACGGCGCGCAGCGGATCGCCTATGTGGACATCGACGCCCATCATTCCGACGGGGTGGAGCATGGCTTTGCGGGCGACGCGGGCGTGCTGATGATCTCGGTGCATGAGGAAAACCTGTGGCCCAAGACTGGCACACTGACAGAGGACGCAGGCGGGTCTGCCCTGAACCTGCCGGTGCCGCGCGGCTTCAATGATGATGAGATGGCCCATATCCGCGACGCGCTGATCCTGCCCGCGGTCGCGGCGTTTCAGCCGGATGCCATCGTGCTGCAATGCGGGGCGGACGCGGTGACGGAGGACCCGCTGCCGCATCTGGACCTGTCGAACAACGCCCATTGGGAGGTGGTGCGGGCGCTGATGGGCATGGCGTCGCGCTATCTGGTGCTGGGCGGCGGAGGGTACAATCCGTGGTCAGTAGGGCGGCTCTGGACCGGGGTCTGGGCCACGCTGAACGGAGTTGAGGTGCCGGAGCGGCTGCCCGCGGCGGGCGAAGAAGTGCTGCGCGGGCTGGAGTTCAACGGAAACGGCCTGGGCCGCAATCCGCCGGAGCACTGGTTCACCACGCTCAGGGATGCGCCGCGCGGCGGCGAAGTCCGTCAGGAAATCCGGGAGCGGGTGGCCTATTTACGTGCGAAGCGGGGTCTGTGATGCGATGAGGGCAGCGCCTTCCCGTTTTGCCGACGGCAAACCTGCGGTTTGACGGGAGGGGCGGGCGCTGCCCGGCGTTGCCGCCGGGCCATTGGCTTGTATCAAATTACTCCGCCCAGCTGATCGCCGTCAGGTCGATGGCCGCCGTCGGCGCGTTTTCCCACAGACCTTGCAGCCCGGCTTTAGCAACAACCAGCTTGGCCAGCTGGAACAGGTAGCCGTTGACGTAATCCGCTGCGATCATTTCCTGCGCCTCCTGCATCAGCGCGGTGCGGCTGTCCGGATCCGTGGTCGCGTTCAGCCGGTTCATCAGCTCCTGAAACGCCTTGCTGTCGTACTGGAAGTAATACTCGGGCCGGGCGTAGATGCCGATGTCCATCGGCTCGGTATGGCTGACGATGGTGAGGCCAAAGTTCTTACCGCGGAACACGGTCTCCAGCCACTGGGCCCATTCCACATTGATGATCTCGGCCTTGATGCCGACCGCGGCCAGCTGCGCCGCGATGATTTCGCCGCCGCGCCGGGCATAGGACGGGGGCGGCAGGTGCAGGGTAGTCTCGAACCCTTCGGCAAAGCCTGCCTCGGACAGCAGCGCCTTGGCCTGTTCCGGGTCATAGGCGGAATTGCCGGTCAGATCCTTGTAAGCCGGGTTGTGCGGCGCAAAGTGGGTGCCGATCGGAGTGCCGTACCCGAACATGGCGCCGTCGATAATCGCCTGCCGGTCGATGGCATGGGCCATGGCCTGCCGCACCCGGATGTCATCAAACGGCGGCTGCTTGTTGTTGGTGGACAGGATGGTCTCGCCTTCGGTCGATCCCACCAGCACCTGGAACCGCGGATCGGCCTCGAACTGCGGCAGGTTTTCCGGCGCCGGGAAATTGTCGAAGGCGTCGATATCCTCTGCCATCATCGCGGCAAAGGCGGCCGTGGGGTCGGAAATGAACTTGAAGGTCGCCGACGCCAGCGCAGGCTGATCGCCCCAATAGTCCGGATTGCGCGCCAGCGTGATGCGGTCGCCCTGCACCCACTCCTGGAACGTATAGGCGCCGGTGCCGATGGGATTGGTCTTGATGTCTTCGATGCTTTCCGGCGCCACGATCACCGCATCGCCCCAGGCGAGGTTAAACAGCAGGCTGCCGTTCGGCCCGTCCAGCGTAACCCTGACGGTCTGCGGGTCCACAGCTTCGACTTCGGTTATCCCTTCAAACAGCGACTTCTGCGCATTGGTGCTGTCTTCGGCCCGGGCGCGGTCCAGCGAAAATTTCACGTCCTCCGCATCCATCGCGCTGCCATCGTGAAAGGTGACGCCCTCACGCAAGCGGAAGGTGTAGACGGTGCCGTCTTCGGAAATTTCCCAGCTCTCTGCCAGCCCCGGCACCACGGAGCCATCGCCCATGAACCGGGTCAGCCCCTCGAAAATGTTGCTGTAAACCACCGAGTCGATGGCCTGGGCGGCGGCGCTGGTCGGGTCCAGATGCGGCGGTTCCAGCTGCATGGCGATGGTGACGCTGTCCTTGGCCCAGGCACCGCCCGCGGCCAGGGCCAGTGCGGAACCCGCCGCAAAAACAAATGATTTCAGTGCCATTGAATAACTCCCCGTGTACAATATGCGGGCCGTGTGCGGCGCCTATTGGAAACGAGTTTCCCCGATTCCCAAGCGTAATCAAGGGCGGGGGACATTTCGCCCACTGGAAGCACGCGGCGTTAATTGATAATCCGTGTCCACTCCAAGAACCGCGGACAGGAAGCCATGAGCGCAACAGCCAAGAAACAGGCGCCCAACGCCGAAGACATCCGGGCCCGCAAGGGCGGCACCCCTCTGGTGAGCCTGACGGCCTATACCACGCCGATGGCGCGGCTGATGGACAAGCACTGCGATTTCGTGCTGGTCGGCGACAGCGTCGGCATGGTGCTGCACGGGCTGACTTCCACCCTGGGCGTCACCATGGAGATGATGATCCTGCACGGCCAGGCGGTCGCGCGCGGTCTCAGCCAGGCGATGCTGGTGATCGACATGCCTTTCGGGTCTTACGAGGAAGGCCCGCAGCAGGCATTCCGCAACGCCGCCCGGCTGATGGCCGAAACCGGCTGCGCCGCGGTTAAGCTGGAGGGCGGCGTCGAAATGGCCGAAACCATCCGCTTCCTGGTCAAGCGCGGTATCCCGGTGATGGCCCACATCGGCCTCACACCGCAGTCGATCAACACGCTGGGCGGTTACAAGGTTCAGGGCCGTGACGCACAGGCGGACGCCGTGCTGGCAGACGCCCGCGCGGTGGCGGAGGCCGGCGCGTTTTCGGTGGTGCTGGAGAAGGTGCCGCAGAAACTGGCCGACAAGATCACCGCCGAGGTGGCTATTCCCACAATCGGCATCGGCGCCAGCGCCGGCTGCGACGGGCAGATCCTGGTGGTGGACGACATGCTGGGCTTCTTCACAGCCTTCAAACCGAAATTCGTGAAACGCTACGCCGATCTTGGCCCGCTGGCGGAGGCAGGCATCGCCGAATACGCCGCCGAAGTGCGCGCCCGCAGTTTCCCGGCTGCCGAACATGTCTTTGCCGATCAGGCCCCGGCGGCCAAGACGCCCTCCAAAGGATGACTTCCGAAATGACTGCCCCGATCCTGCGCCGTCTGGCCGACCTGCGCGCCAAGACGTCCGAGTGGCGCCGCAACGGCGAAACCATCGGCCTGGTGCCGACCATGGGGGCGCTGCACGCAGGCCACCTGTCTCTGGTCGAAGCAGCCAAGCAGGCTTGCGACCGTGTGATCGTGACCATCTTCGTGAACCCCAAGCAATTCAATAACGCCGAGGATCTGGCAAACTACCCGCGCACCGAACACGAGGATGCGGAGAAGCTCGCCCCCTACGGCGTGGACCTGATCTACGTCCCGGACCCGGATCAGATCTACCCGGACGGCTATGCCACCAATGTGTCTGTCGGCGGCAGCATCACGGACGTGATGGAGGGCCCCTTCCGCCCCGGTCATTTCGACGGGGTTGCCACGGTCGTCGCCAAACTGTTCCTGCAAACCAGCGCGGATAGGGCCTTTTTCGGCCAGAAGGATTACCAGCAGCTGATGGTGGTGACCCGCATGGCCCGCGATCTGGACATCCCGATCGAGGTCATCGGCTGCGAAACCGTGCGCGAGCCGTCGGGCCTGGCCATGTCGTCGCGCAACCTGCGCCTGTCGCCGGAGGCGCTGGCCAAGGCCGCGGCCCTGAATGCGGCAATGCGCGAGGCCGCCGCCAAGGCGTCCGAGGGCGGGCTCTGGGCACCGCTGGAGGCCGCCGCGCGGCAGGCGCTGTCTGAGGCGGGGTTTGGCGACGTCGAATACTTCGACCTGCGCTGCGCGGAAACGCTGGAGGCGCTGGAGACCCCCTCCCGTCCGGCCCGGCTGCTGGCCGCCGCCTGGATGGATGGCATCCGCCTGATCGACAATATCGAGGTTCCTCAACTAAATTCTTAGTAGGGGCTGGTAGCGATAGCACCTTTGCGTTTATTGTCCCCGGTCAGAGGAGACTGGAGGGCAGCCGATGACCTATATTCTGGCAATTGATCAGGGCACCACGTCGACCCGGGCAATCCTGTTTGATGCGGGAATGCAGGTCGCGGGCACCGCGCAGCAGGAGTTCACCCAGCATTACCCGCAGGCGGGCTGGGTGGAGCATGACCCGGAGGAGATCTGGGACACCACCGTCGCCGTCTGCCGCAAGGTGATGGCGGATCTGGATGTTTCTGCTGCGGATATCGCGGGCATCGGCATCACCAACCAGCGTGAAACCACTGTGGTATGGGATAAATCCAGCGGCAAGGCCATCCACAACGCCATCGTCTGGCAGGACCGCCGCACCGCCGCCATCTGCGAGCAGCTGCGCGAGGCCGGCCACGCGGAAATGGTGGCCGATCGCACCGGGCTGCTGCTGGATCCCTATTTCTCCGGCACCAAGGTGAAGTGGATCCTCGACACCGTTCCGGGCGCGCGGGAGCGGGCCGAGGCAGGGGATCTCCTGTTCGGTACAGTCGACAGCTTTCTGATCTGGCGCCTGACCGGCGGCGCCTCCCACGTGACCGACGCGACCAATGCCGCGCGCACGCTGATGTATGATATCCGCAAGGGCCGCTGGAGCAGCACCATCAGCGATCTGCTGAACGTGCCGCAGCAGATGCTGCCGGAGGTGAAGGACAGCGCCGCCGATTTCGGCACCACCGACCCGGAAATCCTTGGCGGTCCGGTTCCGATTCTGGGTGTGGCCGGCGACCAGCAGGCCGCCACCATCGGCCAGGCCTGCTTCCAGCCGGGGATGATGAAATCCACCTACGGAACGGGGTGCTTTGCGCTGTTGAACACCGGGGATGAGCCGGTTGTGTCGAAGAACCGGATGCTGACCACAATCGCCTATCAGCTGGACGGCAAGCCGACTTATGCGCTGGAAGGCTCGATCTTTATCGCCGGCGCCGCGGTGCAGTGGCTGCGCGACGGGCTGGGAATCATCGAACAGGCCTCCCAATCTGGCGAACTGGCGTTGCGGGCGGACCCGGGCCAGGACGTGATCCTGGTGCCCGCCTTCACCGGCCTTGGCGCGCCCTATTGGGAGCCGGAGTGCCGCGGCGGCATGTTCGGCCTGACCCGCAACTCCGGCCCGGCGGAGTTTGCCCGCGCTGCGCTGCAAAGCGTCGCCTACCAGACCCGCGACCTTTATGAGGCGATGCGCGCCGACTGGGAGGACGACAGCCACCACACCGTGACCCTGCGCGTCGATGGCGGCATGAGTGCCAGCGACTGGACCATGCAGAGCCTGTCCGATCTGCTGGGCGCTGCCGTCGACCGCCCGGTGATGCAGGAAACCACCGCGCTGGGCGCGGCCTGGCTGGCGGGGATGCGGGCCGGAATCTACCCGGACCAGACCGGTTTTGCCGACACCTGGAAGCTCGACCGCCAGTTCGCGCCGCTGATGCAGCCCGCCGCGCGCGAAGCGGCCTATGCCCGCTGGCAGCGCGCGGTGCAGGCGGTGATCGGGATCTAGACGCTGGTGAACGGGCAGGGCGGGGCGCTCCCGCCTGCTCCTGTCCATTCGCAGAATGGAGGTCACAGTTGGGCGTAGCGCCGCGCTTTGCGCGGCGCTTTTCTATCTGCTGAGAAGCGCTTTAAGGCCGGAACTGCCCTTAAACGCGCGTTTTCGAGTGTGTGTGTCCATCCGCGCCTCAAGGATAAACCGAGCCTGCGGCACGGCGGCTGCGCCGTCCTTGACCCGCGGTTGGCCGGGGGGCGTGCCTCAGCTGATGCCAGCGCCTGCCGGGATGGTCGGGGGACGCGCGTTGAGTTCTTCGATGGAAAAGCCCGCAATCAACTTGTACTTGGCGGCATGGGCGGCCAGCTCCGCCTGCGGGATCACTTCGCTGATGTCCCGGAAATCTCCGCCGCAGAGGTCCTCGACTTGTTGCAGCACCCCGTCCGGGCCGCCGCCTGCGCGGTTGGCCATACCCACAGCCGTGGTCACCGGACGCACTTCTGCCTCATAGGCCTGCAGAGCGCTGGCGCTGATCCCGTGGTCCAGCAGTCGCGCACCGATCACCCGCGCATCGACAATCGCCTGGCTGGCTCCGTTGGAGCCCACCGGATAGGTCGGATGCGCGGCGTCGCCCATCAGGGTGACGTCGCCATCGGTCCATCGCGCCAGCGGGTCGCGGTCCACCATCGGGTATTCATAGACCACCTCCGCCCCGCGGATCAGGCCGGGCACGTCGATCCAATCGAACTGCCAGCCCGCAAAATCCGGCAGGAACTCATTGATGTCCGCAGGCCGGTTCCAGTCCTCCCGCCGCCAGGGGGCGGAGGGGTCAAAGCGCTTTTCCGCGATCCAGTTCATCGTGACGAGGCCTCCGGCATCCGGCTGGGAGATCGGATACGCGACCAGCCTCAGGTCGTCGTGACCGATCATCGCCATCGCCGCGCCGCCCTTGAAGGCGGGCGCGCGGGTGGTAGCCCGCCACAGGATGCGGCCGTTCCAGATGGGCGCGCCCTCATCCGGCACCATCTGCGCGCGCAGGGCAGAGTGGATCCCATCGGCTGCCACAACCAGCGAGCCTTCGATCCGCCGCCCATCAGCCAGCAGCAGCGTGGCGCCGCCGCCCGTATTCTCAAACCCTGCCGCCCGTGCCCCGGTTTCAATGCAGCCCGCCCCGGCCCGCTCCGCCAGCGCGCGGTACAGCATCATCTGCAACGCCCCGCGATGCACCGAATACTGCGGCCAGGCATAGCCCGCGCCGGTGCCGCGGGGCTCCTCCCAGATCGTTTTGCCCAGCTTGCTGTAAAACCCCAGCTGCCGGGTCTTCACGCCAATCGCATCCAGCTCCGCCTCCAGCCCCAGATCGAACAGCTCCCGCACCGCGTTGGGCTGCAGGTTGATGCCAACCCCCATCGGCTTCAGCTCCCGCGCCGCCTCAAAGATCCGGAAGGGCACCCCGATCTGATGCAGGGTCAGCCCCAGGGTCAGCCCGGCGATGCCGCCGCCGGCGATGAGAATGGACATAATAAGTATACCTCCCAATTGTGCGCGCAGAAAACCACAGCCTACTGCGCAGAACAAGAAGATACGGGGGAGGCGGCTCAGCGCCGTCCGGCGATGATCAGGTCGGGGCCGAAGATCACGTCGGCATAGTTGTGCAGGTAGATCTTCAGCCAGGGTGTGAAGCGCTCGGGATGGCGGCTGACCTCGGCCAGCAGGTCGTGGTAGTCGACCCAGCGGGTTTCCATCACCTCATCCGGGTTCGGGGTGACTTTCAGCGGGCGGTGGGCGTGCGCCAGGAACACATCTACCGCTTCATGCTCCACCAGCCCGTTGCCGACATCGGCGCGGTATTCCAGGTGGTGGCGGAACTCAGGGTAAAGCCCGGTAATCCCCAGCTCCTCCTGCATCCGCCGCACCGCGCAGGCCGAAGCCTGCTCCTCCCACATCGGATGGGTGCAGCAGGTGTTCGCCCACAGCCCCGGCGTGTGGTATTTGCCCATCGCCCGCCGCTGCATCAGGATTTCCACGCCTTTGACCACAAAGACGGAAACCGCCTTGTGCTTCAGCCCGCGCTCATGCGCGGCGAGCTTGTCAACAGGTGTCAAATCGCCGTTCACCCAGGCGGGGATCATGTGGCTCATGCTGTGTCCGTGACGTGGTTCCTTGACCGGCCTACCGCAATTGCGATGGCCTGGCTCCTACCGCTAACGCCTGCGGGTTGCGAAAGCAATTACGCGAAAAGCCGCGGCGAAAATGCCGCGGCTTTGATGCAGTGTTTGCCGGAAATCCGGGCGTTATTCGGTGGCCGCTTCCGCGCTTTCCTCAGTTTCGGCACCCTCTGCCGGGGCCGGGCCGTGGCTGGCCAGGAAGGCATAGATGTCTTCGCCGCCCTTCTTCAGGCGGAAGGACATTTTCGACTTGGCTTTGGAGTCGCCGGTTTCGGCCTGCAGGAACTTCTTGGGGTCGGCGGTGAAGGCCACGAACTTCTCTTCATCCCAGACCAGCCCGGCTTCACCGGCGGCAGCCAGGTCCTTGCTGTATTTGAAGTCTTCCACGGCGCCTGCAGTGCGGCCGGCAACACCCCACAGGTTGGGGCCGGTTTTGCCGCCCTTGACGATCACGTCGCCGTCATCAGAGACGACCATGTGGCAGGACTTGCACTTGTTGAACCCCTTCTCGCCAGCTTCGGGGTCGCCTTCGGCAAAGGCAGGGGCGGCGAGGAGGCCGAAAATAGCGGCAGTAACGAGAGGTTTCATATTGCTTGCTCCGGTTATGAGTTGGCACGTGTGACTCATGATCCAATAGCCCGCAGTGTCAACCGGCAGTTTGACGCGCATCAAAGTTCCGGCAGGAAGCTGCGGCAATTCAAGGCGCCGCCCAGCAGGGCAGCAGATCTCCGGGTTCCGGGCGCGCGTGAAAGACTGCGCGGGCAATGGACCGGCTGAGGCACAGGGCTGCTGCATGGCAGAGGGTGCCAAGGTTTGCGTCCGGGGTTTCCAGTTTGCGCGCACCGGTGCTGGCGGCAAACACCAGATCACCGTCGCCGGGGGTGTGCGCGGGCACGATGGCGCGGCCGATGCCGTCATGCGCCGCTGTGGCCAGCCGCTGGCACTGCGCCTTGGTCAGTGCCGCATCTGTGGCGACGATGGCAATTGTGGTGTTGGCGCGCTCCGGTGGCAGCGGCGTGCCGCTCAGGTTCTGGATCGCTTCGATCTTGCGGCTGCGCAGGCTGCGGCCCAGCCCGGCGGCCCGGTCCGGTCCGATCCCGCCGAATTCCTCGCCAATCTCAAAGGGCGCGGCCCAGAAATGCCGCTCCCCCGGCGTGGTGACGGCGCCCAGCGGATTGGCCGCCACCAGCGCGCCCACGGTGACGCCGCCCTCCAGCACCAGCGAGGCGGACCCCAGCCCGCCCTTCAGCATCGCCGTCAGCGCGCCGGTGCCGGCGCCCGCGGTGCCAAGGTCAAAACTCTCCGCCGCCGCCTCAAACGCCGCCCGGCCCAAATCGCGGTAGGGGTTCTGATCCCAGGCCTTGTTTCCGCCGTTCAGCAGGTCAAAGAGGATCGCCCCCGGCACCAGCGGCACCCGCGCCGGGCCGACCGGAAAACCGCGGCCCTGGCCATGCAATGCGTCCATAACGCCGGAGCAGGCGTCCAGCCCGAAGGCAGAGCCGCCCGACAGCACCAGCGCGTCGATTTTTGCCACCGATTTATCCGGCGCAAGCAGGTCGGTCTCCCGCGTGCCGGGCGCGCCGCCCATCACATGCACCGACGCGGTGAAGGGGCTGTCCGATGTCAGCACCGTGGCGCCGGATTTCAGCGTGGTGTCCTGGGCGTTGCCGACAAGCAGGCCGGGCACGTCGGTGATCAGGTTTCGGGGGCCGGGGAGCATGGCGGGCGGTCCTTTTTCTGAATGAAGCGCGCTGGCGCGCGCTGCCTCCGGCGGGAGTATTTTTGGAAAGATGAAAGCCGGGGACGCTATATGCAGCGGCCGCCGTCCACTTCCATCGCGACGCCTGTCACCATGCTGGCCTCGTCCGAGCAGAGGAAGCAGGCGGCGTTGCCCATGTCCTCCGGCGTCGAAAACCGGCCGATCGGGATGGTGGACAGGAACTTGGCGCGCACTTCCGGAGTATCCTCGCCCATGAAGGATTTGAGCAGCGGGGTTTCGCCCGCCACCGGGTTGATCGCATTGACCCGCACCCCATGCGGCGCGAGCTCCACCGCCATGGTCTTGGTCGCGGTGATCATCCAGCCCTTGGAGGCGTTGTACCAGTTGAGGTTCGGACGCGGCGACACGCCGGCGGTGGAGGCGACATTCAGGATCGCGCCCGCCTTGTTTGCCTTCATATGCGGCACCAGGGCGCGGGCGGTCAGGTAAACGGATTTGACGTTGACGCCCAGCACCCGGTCGAAGTCATCCTCGGAAATGTCCTCCAGCGGGGCAGGCAGATGGGTGACGCCTGCGTTGTTGACCAGAATGTCGAGGCGCCCGAAGGCGGCCAGCGCGGCCTTGGCCATGGCATCGACCGAAGCACGGTCCGAAACATCCACCGCCTGCGGGATGGCGTTGCTGCCCAGTTCTGCGGCCAGCTCTTCTGCCGCAGCGCCGTTGATATCCGCAATCATCACCCGGGCGCCCTCGGCCAGGAACTTGCGCGCAATGCCCGCGCCAAAGCCCGAGGCGCCGCCGGTCACGATGGCGGTCTTTCCGTCCAGACGCATGATTTCCCTCCCGGATTGTTTAACGCCAGCATGGGGCGCTCCGGGCGGCGGTGCAATCCCAAGTCAGTCCGGGTCGATCTTACCGCGCGTCGCTTTCAATTCGCCGCGCTGCTTCTTGGCCTCCAGCCGCCGCTTGACGGAGCCCCGGGTGGGCTTGGTGGCGATGCGCCGCTTGGGCGCGATCAGCGCCTTGCGCACCAGCTCTGCCAGCCGC
This sequence comes from Leisingera sp., assembly GCF_982940295.1. Classification (NCBI taxonomy): domain Bacteria; kingdom Pseudomonadati; phylum Pseudomonadota; class Alphaproteobacteria; order Rhodobacterales; family Roseobacteraceae; genus Leisingera; species Leisingera sp. Next base: position 82,310 of record NZ_CEYXRG010000002.1, on the reverse strand, counting down.
TCGCGGACGATCTCGCGGTTCCTTTGCTGCGAGCGGGTCTCGTCGCATTGCAGGATGATTGCGCCTTCCTTGGTCCAGCGGCGCCCGGCCAGCCGCTTCAGCCGGTTCTTGACCGCAGGCGTCAGCGCCGGTGAGCGCTCCGCCTCGAACCGCAGCTCAACCGCTGTCGCCACCTTGTTCACATTCTGCCCGCCCGGGCCCGAGGCGCGGACAAAGCTCTCGGTCATTTCCCAGTCCTGCAGGGTGATTTGGTCGTTGATGCGGATCATGGCTCTTTATGAAACGGCGGCCGGAAAAGCGAAAGGGCTGTTCCCACACGCGGGAACAGCCCTTCGAGATGATAGGAGGTGCACCGGTTAGGTCAGCACCAATTCAGTGATCTATACGCGCCAAGGGCTGCCTCGGCCGCACTCCTTCTGAACTGTTCCGGCACTGCTCTCCATAGCTTCTCTAGACAATGGGCACCTCCTTTCTGAATGTTTCGTGTGCCCTCAGCCTGCCATAGATTTGGCCAATGTCAAAACAAAATCATGTGGTCTTTGCGGTGAGCTTACGCACGATGATGCGGAAGGGCACAAGGGCAACCAGCGCCAGCGACAGTTTCACCAGCCAATCGGCCAGGGCCAGCGAGACCCACAAGGGGCTATCGGGGCCGGTGCCCAGCAGCGGCAGGATCTCCCCCGCCCAGGAGACGTCATTGCCCGGCTCCAGCCAAGTGAGCGCGCCGGAAAACGCCACGGTGAAGAAAATCGCGGTATCCACCGAGGAGCCGATCAGGGTCGAGGCGAGCGGGGCACGCCACCATTTGCCGGTCCGCAGGGCGGAGAACACGGCGACATCCAGCATCTGGGCAGTGAGGAAGGCGAGGCCGGAGCCAAGCGCAATGCGCAGAGTGACGGCCGGGTAGGTGAAACCGTCGCCTTCCAGCATGATTTGGGTGCCGATCAGCGAGCAGATCACCCCGGCGACAAACCCCGCCACCACCACTTTGCGCGCCGCGGCGGCGCCGTAGACGCGGTTCATCACGTCGGTGACGAGAAAGGCGATGGGGTAGGTGAAGGCGCCCCAGGTCAGCCATTGGCCGAACAGGAATTGCACCAGGATATTGGAGGCCACCACCACGGCGGCCATGGCAAGGATGCCGGGAATATGCGAGCGGTTCATGTGTCGGATCCGTATGTTTCGGGGCGCGCGGGCAAGGTCCGCGGCAAAAAAAGACCGGCCCCTTTAAAATGATCCGGCCTTGAGGGCAAGGTATCCGGCGGCAGGGAGCGCTCCCGCCCGCTCGCGGTGCATTCCGGGAATGCCCCCCTTCCGGTTGGGCATGGCGCCGCTGGCGCGGCGCGGGCGGCGCGATCAGCGGGGCAGGGCGTATTCCACCAGTTCCGTCCGCTGGAGCGGCAGGAAGTTGTCATCCGACACCATGGTGGCGCGCAGCTGGCCGGTTTCATCGGCCCAGACCGACAGGCCTTCCAGATTGTCGTGGGTGCCGGGGCCGGTCTGCAGCAGGATTGTTTCGTTCACCGGGCCGGCGGCGGTCATGTCCCAGCGGCGCAGGCGGCTGCGGAAGCCGAGAAAGGTCAGGTCCCGCTCCAGAAGATAGAAGCGGCCGTCGGGCCCGAAATCGGCGTCCACCGGCAGAAACCTTCCCTGCGGCGGCAGGCTGAAGGGCCGCGACCAGCGGCGGCCGTTCCAGCGCCAGACCGGGATCTGCCCGTGCTTGTCATAGGCCTTTTCCGGCAGCGTGTAGAGGCGGCCGCGGGAATCGATGGCAAGGGTTTCCAGCGATTTGTTGGGCGGCAGCTTGCGGAAGGCCTTGGGGCGCGGCAGTACCTTGGCGCGGCTTTCAGGACGGCGGTAGCGGACCACCCTCGCGGCGCCCTCAAACGAAATATAACGGCTGCCGTCGGGCGATACCGCCAGCCCCTCGCTGTCTCCGGCAAGTCCGCGCAGCACCTTGCCGGTGGAGGCCCGCAGGCCGTGCGCGCGCTGCGCGGTCACTCCGGAAATGGTGCCGTGGCGGCGCTCGATCCGTGTGGTCACCAGGGTGGCGCGGTCGCTCAGCACCGTCATCACTGTGCCGCGCTCGCTGAGCTTGAGCGCGGAAAAGCCGCCGAACCAGGGCTGGTTCAGCTTCCAGGTATAGCTGCTCAGATACCGCGCTTTGCCCGCCACGGAGGCGGCGGGACGGCTGGCGGAAAAGGCCGCGGCTGTCAGTCCGGCAGCAGCGGCCAGGGCCAGGGTCAGTTTGATTGCAGAACGGCGGCGCATTGCTTGGGCAGATCCGAAAGGGTGTAGTCACGCCGTGGTTTAGGCTTTGGCGCGTTGGGGTCAACCGGTTTCGGCGGCGGCGGGTTCAGGATGTTGTTCACCCACTGCTGCGCATCCGCGCAGCCGTCGCCCTTGGGCGGAGCGGCCTGGTCCACGCAGCCGCGGGCGCCGCGGGGGCAGGCCAGACGCACGTGGAAATGGTAATGATGCCCCCACCACGGCCGGATCTTGCGCAGCCAGCGGCGGTCGCCCTTCTCGTCGTTGCACATCTGCACCTTGGCGCCGGGAAACACGAAAATCCGCGCCACCCGCTTATCTTTGGCCGCGGCCTTGAGGATCTCGTGATGCGCCCGGCTCCAGCTGGCGTTCACATAGGCGCCTTTGGCACGGCGCATGGAGATTGAGGAAATGTTTTCGCGTGCATTACGGCTGAGGTTCAGCCGGTCGGGCGGGCGCATCCAGATGTCGATATCCAGGCCGATCTGGTGGCTGCGATGGCCCGACAGCATCGGCCCGCCGCGCGGCTGGCTGATGTCACCGATGTAAAGCCCCTTCCAGCCGCGCTGCCGGGCGGCAAAGCGGCTCAGGTCCTTGACGAAATCAATCGCGACGGGATGGCCCCAGTTGCGGTTGCGGCTCAGCCGCATGGCCTGCCAGGTGGGGCCGGTCTCCGGCAGCCGGGCGGCGCCGGCAACGCAGCCCTTGGCGTAGGAGCCGAAAGGCGCCGGCCGCTGCTGCGAGGCGGCGGGCTTGGCCCCGAACAGCGCTTTGGCGGGGGTCTGCGCGCTTGCCGGACTTATGAAACCAGCAACCGCTAAACAAAAGGCAAGTAACAGTCTCAACCCTGATCTCCTTCTCCTTGAACCCAGAATAACAGTATCAAACCGATCAGAAACAGCCCGATGACGGGGGTGATCCCCAGCCGCGCGCTGCCGGTTATTGTGGTCGCTGCGCCAATCAGCGCCGGTGCCAGAAAGGCGGTGGCGCGGCCCGAGAGCCCGTAGAGGCCAAAGCTTTCGGTTGCGTCCTTCGGGCTGGTGTGGCGCACCATCAGGCTGCGGCTGGCCGCTTGCAGAATGCCGCCGAAGCCGCCGATCAGCACGCCGCAGCCAAAGAACACCGTGTCCGGCAGGGTGGAGCCTTCGGCCAGGGGCACGCCGAAGATCTGGTGCCGCGACATGGAAACGATGATCAGGCAGACAAAGGACAGGATCAGGATTGAGGCGATGATCACCGGCTTCGGCCCGAACCGCCGGTCCGCCTTGCCGCCCAGCCAGCTGAACAGCGTGGCCGCAAAGGCGGCGACAATGCCGAAGATGCCGATCTGGGTAATCTCCCAGCCCAGCACCAGCTTGGCGTAGACGCCGCCAAAGCCGTACAGCCCGTTGAGCGCATCGCGGTAGAACATCGAGGAGCCGAGGTAGCTCGCCAGGCTCAGCCGGCGGCGCAGGCCGGAGACCAGCTTGACCACCATCTGCCAGGCCTTGCCCAGCGTCGCCTTGCGGCCCGTGGCGCCGCGGTCCTTCACCCACAGGAAATAGGGGATCATGAAGACGGCAAACCAGATTGCGGTAAAGGGTCCGACGGCGCGGGTGCCCTCCTTGGCCTCCGCATCCAGGCCCAAAGCCGGGCTGAGGCCGATCAGGGTCTTGCCGCTGCCCTGCTCGACAAACAGCAGAAGCATGATGAACAGCGCAATCACCCCGCCGAGGTAGCCAAAGGCAAAGCCCGAACCGGAGATATCCCCCACGTCCTCGCGGCTGGCCAGTGTCGGCAGCTGGGCATTGACAAAGATCAGGGCGAATTCAGCACCGATAAAGCCAAACCCGAAGCTGACCAGCATCCACCACAGGTTGCTGCCCTCGGGATCCATGTACCACAGGCCCCAGGCACCGATCAGGTACATCAGCGAAAACACCATAATCCAGGGCAGGCGGCGGCCGGTGATGTCGGCCATGGCGCCCAGGAACGGTGCCCCGAAGCCGATGATCAGCCCGGTCACGGTCAGGCACATCGACCAGACGGTCTGCGCCTGCGCCTTGGCGGCCTCGCTGTCCAGTCCCTGGCCCAGGAAATGCTCGGCGGCGACGGCGGCAAAGAACGGGCTGAAGACAAAGGTGACCAGCAGCGTCTGATACGGCTGGCTGGCCCAATCGAAAAACCACCATCCCCAGATCCGCTTGCGCGTGGACACCTGCTGCATACCCGGCCTCTTTTTATTGTTGCCTTCAGGTATGGCAGGCGGGCAGGGGCCTAGGCAAGCCCGTCCTGCATCGGCGGCCAGGGGCGGCCTGCATCCGCTTGGCACCAGTCCTGGATCCACCCGGGCAATTCAGGGGAGGCCTCGGTGCTTTGCCCCAGAGCCTCCAGAACTTTTTCCGGCGGAACGATACCTTTGCGGTCCGTAACGGCCGTGCGCAGCATCACATGGCTGGCGCACTCGCCGTTTTTCTTCCACATGGACTGTTCGACATAGATGAACCGGTCGTCCCAGCCGGCCGCGCGGCTGCGCATTTCAAAGCGCTCAAAACCGCGGATACGGCGGCGGTAGCGCACCGACGACCCCGCCACCGTCAGACCCCAGCGGTTCTTCTTCAACGCGCTGATCAGCCCGGCCCGCTGTGCCAGCATGGTGCGGCCCAGGTCATACAGTGTCATGGTGCGGCCGTTGTTCAGCTCCATCCACATGTCCAGGTCCCAGGGCCAGCAGATGTGGCTGGAGACATGCAGGCCGGTGATCGGCAGCCGCTCCATCCGGCTGGCCAGAACGGTATCCTTGATCAGGCGGAAAATCGGGTACATGGGCGTGCGCTCCTGTTTCGCATGTGCCCGTGATGCCACCCGTTTACAGCGCGTCAACCGCAACCTCGCGGAAGCCTTGCGTATTTCCTGCCGGCTGCTTACCTGTGTGGCTGTTCGAAAAAGGGAAATACAGATGGTCTCGCTGTTCCAAATCCTGATGCTGATCCTCGACATCGTCTGGTTCTTCATCATTGCCCATGTGATCATGAGCTGGCTGATCAACTTCCAGGTGCTGAACCTGCACCAGCAGCTGGTGGCCCAGATCTGGTACGGGCTGAACCGGATCCTGGAACCGCTCTATGCGCCGGTGCGACGCGTGATCCCCAACATGGGCGGGCTGGACCTTGCACCGCTGGTGGTGCTGGTCGCCGTTTACGCGCTGCGCATCATCCTGGTGAACAACATGGCGGCGTTCTACTGATGGACCTTCTGCCCGGCCGATAGGCCGGGCTGCGCCCGACCCTCCCCACGGGAGGGCGCATTCGCACCCTCCCAGGCTCGGGCGCAGCCCTTGGCGGTTGACCAATAGCGTCGCCGGATGGTTAAGCCCCCCTTGCTGCCCCATGCCTCCTGTGGGATTGTGCCTGCCAAGTAAGAGCAGACCACCACACTGAGGCCCTCCGCCCCATGACAGCCCCGGCAGCCCTGACAGGCGCGTCCCCGATCCTGCGCGAGATCTTCGGCTTTGACGCCTTCCGCCCCGGCCAGGAAGAGATCGTCGACGCCGTGACCGCCGGGGAAAACGTGCTGGCGATCATGCCCACCGGCGGCGGCAAGTCGCTGTGCTACCAGCTGCCCGCCCTGCTGCGCGACGGCATCACCGTGGTGATCTCCCCCCTCATCGCCCTGATGCGCGACCAGGTCCGTGCCCTGCAGGAGGCCGGCGTCACCGCAGGCGCCCTCACCTCCGGCAACACCGATGAAGAGACCGAGATGGTCTGGGAGGCGATCGAGGCCGGGCGGCTGAAACTTCTCTACATGGCGCCCGAGCGCCTCGCTTCCGGCGCCGCCATGGGGATGCTGCGCCGCATCGGCGTCAGCCTGATCGCGGTGGACGAGGCGCATTGCGTCAGCCAATGGGGCCACGACTTCCGCCCCGACTACCTGCGCATCGGCGAGTTGCGCCGCGCCCTGGACGTGCCGCTGGCCGCCTTCACCGCCACCGCGGACCAGGAAACGCAGGAAGAGATCGTCCAGAAACTGTTCGACGGCGAGGCCCCCCGCAGCTTCCTGCGCGGCTTTGACCGGCCCAACATTCACCTGGCCTTTGCCGCCAAGGACAGCCCGCGCCGCCAGATCCTGGAGTTCGCCGCCGCCCGCAAGGGTCAGTCCGGCATCGTCTACTGCGGCACCCGCGCCAAGACAGAGGCGCTGTCCGCCGCACTGCGCGAGGCCGGCCACTCCGCCTGTTTCTACCATGGCGGCATGGAGGCCGAGGACCGCCGCATCGTCGAAACCCGGTTCGCCCGCGAGGACGGGCTGATCGTGGTCGCCACCGTCGCCTTTGGCATGGGCATCGACAAACCCGATATCCGCTGGGTCGCCCACGCCGACCTGCCGAAATCCATTGAGGCCTATTACCAGGAAATCGGCCGCGCCGGCCGCGACGGCGCGCCTGCCGAAACCCTCACCCTGTTCGGCCCCGACGACATCCGCCTGCGCCGGTCGCAAATCGACGAGGGCCTCGCGCCGCCCGAACGCCGCGCCGCCGACCATGCCCGCCTGAACGCGCTCCTGGGCCTGGCTGAGGCATTGCATTGCCGCCGCCAGAAGCTGCTGGGGTACTTTGGCGAGGAAGCAGAACCCTGCGGCAACTGCGACCTGTGCGACACGCCGGCAGATGTGTTCGACGGCACCACCGTGGTGCGCAAGGCCCTGTCGGCGGTTCTGCGGACAGAAGAATGGTTCGGCTCCGGCCACCTGATCGACATCCTCCTGGGTGCCGACAACGAGCGGATCCGCGCCAAGCGCCATGATGAGCTGTCGGTCTATGGCTGCGGCAAGGAGTTCGGCAAGCGCCAGTGGCAGGCGGTGTTCCGGCAGATGATGGGCCACGACCTCTTGCGCCCGGACCCGGAACGCCACGGTGCCCTGCGCTTTACCGAGGCCGCCCTGCCGATCCTGCGCGGCGAGCAGTCCATCGAGCTGCGCCGCGACACCATCAAATCCGCAGACCGCCGCCCGGCGGTCAAGGCGCTGGTCTCCGAGGAGGACGCACCCCTGCTGTCCGCGCTCAAGGCCAAGCGCCGGGCGCTGGCAGAGGCGCAAAAAGTGCCGGCCTATGTGATCTTCCCCGACCGCACCCTCATCGAGATGGCCGAGGTGCGCCCGGAAACGCTGGACCAGATGGCCTGCATCAACGGCGTCGGCGCCAAGAAGCTGGAACGCTACGGCGATGATTTCCTGGGCGTGATCACCGGCGCCGCAGAGCAGCTGCACCCGGCACGGCGCAAGCTGGCAGGGCGCGAGGCGGGCTCGGTTTACGACGGTCTGCTGGAAGCGCAGGCGCAGCTGGCCCGCGGCGAATGCGGCACCTTGAAGCCGCTTACCTGCTCGGCGTCGCTGCTGGCAAAGGTGGCGCAGCTGCGTGCGGATGACGAGGCTGGCGTTTCGCGGCTCTTGGGGGAGCGCCGCGCCGAACGTTTCGCGGCGGCGTTTCTGGACGTCCTGCGCGGCGCGGGCTAGGGTCGCGCCAAGATCATCAAGGGGGCAGATATGCTGGTAGTGACCTCTCCGGCCAAGAAACTGGACTGGGCGGAACGGGATCAGGAGATGACCTGGCCCGCGCTGCATGACGACGCGGTGGAGCTGGCAGAGGTGGCGCGCGGTCAGTCCGTGGCGGACCTGATGAAGCTGATGCACATCAGCGAGGATCTGGCCAGGCTGAATTATGACCGTTTCCAGGACTTCGCCGCCGATCCGAAAACGGAAGCCACCCGCCCGGCGGCGCTGGCCTTTGCCGGCGACACCTATCAGGGGCTGGAGGCTGCCTCGCTGGAGCCTGAGGAAATGGCCTGGGCGCAGGAGCACCTCCGCATCCTGTCCGGTCTTTACGGCGTGCTGCGGCCCTTGGATGCGCTGCAGCCCTACCGGCTGGAGATGGGCTCGCGCCTCAAGAACCCGCGCGGCAAGAACCTTTATGAATTCTGGGGCCGCAAGATCTCGGACGCGCTGAATGCGCAGGCTGAGGCTGCGGGCACGGATATCCTGGTGAACTGTGCCAGCCAGGAATATTTCGGCGCGGTCGATCTTGCGGTGCTGAAGCTGCGGGTGGTCACGCCGGTGTTCATGGAAGACAAGAACGGCACGCCCAAGGTGGTGAGCTTTTATGCCAAACGCGCCCGCGGCGCGATGGCCCGGTTCATTATCCAGCGCAGGCTGACAGACGCGGAAAGCCTGCTGGAGTTCGATACCGGCGGTTATGCCTACCAGCCGCAGCTGTCGGAACCGGACAAGCCTGTCTTCCTGCGCAGCACCTGATACAGGGCCGGGGGCTCCCGCCCGCTCCGGCACAGTCCAGAGACTGCACCGTCCCGGTTGGGCCCGGGCCCCCCCCCCCCCCGCGGGCCCCGCGCGCTGCCGGGCCCAAGGCCGCACAAAGGGTGCTCCGGCGCAGCCGGTGCGCCCGCGGGCGCGGGAGAGTTTGGATTTTGAAATCAGGGGCCATGGCGGCGGCAGTCCGCTCGGCGCTGCCCTTGTCCGGTCTCATGAACCGGGCGGGTAGCACATTTGAGGCTGCAACTGCCGGTTTCGCAAGCTGCGTTTATTGCCTGATGCGGCAGGAAACCCGGCTCTAAAACGGCCGGGACCGATCCTTGTGCCTTCACTGCCCGCTGGCGGCCGGGATCGCAGGCGGGCTGCCGGTGTCCAGCGGGTTGGTGCCGGGCGGGGCGCAATCCCGGATCTTTTCGTGGATCAAGGCCTTGCGCAGCGGCTTGGTCAGGTAATGGTCCAGCCCGGCTGCCAGGATGCCCTCGGCATCGCCGGCCATGGCGTGCGCGGTCAGCGCCACCACCGGCACATGATTGCCGGTTCCGGCCTCCAGCTTGCGGATTTCCGCGGTGGCTTCCTTGCCGTCCATCTTGGGCATCGAAATGTCCATGAAGATCAGATCCGGGGCAAAGGTCCTGAAGGCCTCGACCGCCTCCAGCCCGTTGCTGGCGAATTTCAGCTCGATGTTGAGTTCCTTCACCATCTTGCGGAACACCAGCTGATTGGTCTTGTTGTCTTCCGCCGCCAGCACCCGCATCCGGCGGATTGCCGGGCCGGGCGGGCAGGCTGGCGGTTCCGGCGCCGCCGCCAATGGAATCGCCGCCGCAGGCTCTGGCCCCGCAGCGGACGGCGCTGCCGCGGGCTTGCCGGAGCCAGCCAGATTGGCCAACTGCCTGAACAGCTCATCGCGCGGCACCGGGTTCTGCAGCACGCCGTTCACCAGCTGGCGGATTTCCGGATCGTTCGCGGCCTGCGGGCTGGAGTTCAGCAGCAGCACCGGCACCCCGCGCCACGGCCCGGATTTGAGATCCCGGGCCAGCTGCACGCCGTCCAGAACCGGCAGGTTGTGGCCGCTGATGACCAGGTCGATCCCCTCCTGCATCGCCGCCAGCGCGGCAGCGGCGGTGCCCGCGGTGCTGACCCGGACCCCCAGCATCAGCAGGTGCTTTTGCAGGATCTCGCAGTTCAGCGGCAGGTCATCCACCAGCAGCACATGGCGCAGCGTGCTGGGCAGCGCCGGAACCGCCGCCTCGGGGCCGGCTTCCACCGGCAGCGGCAGGCGGAAGCCGAAGCAGGAACCCTTGCCCTCCTCGCTGTCGACCCAGATCTCGCCGCCCATCATCTCGATCAGCCGTTTGGAGATCGCCAGTCCCAGCCCGGTGCCTTCAAACTGGCGGTTGCGTTCGTCCTCGACCTGGTTGAACTCGCCGAAGATGTGGCCGATCTTCTCTTCGGGGATGCCGATGCCGGTGTCCTCGATATTCACATGCACCGCGCATTGCTTGTCGTCGGGAGAGGTGATGCCGGTCACCCTCAGGGTCACATGCCCCTCCTTGGTGAATTTCACCGCATTTCCTGCCAGGTTGGTCAGCACCTGCCGGATGCGGCCCGGATCGCCGGTAAAGCGGGTGGGCAGGAACAGGTCGTAGTCGACCAGCAAGGCAATCCCCTTGTCCCGCGCGGTGGGCTGCAGCAGCATCACCACCTCATGCAGGCTGCGTTCCAGGTCAAAGGGTTCGGGGTGCAGCTCCAGCTTGTCGGCTTCGATCTTGGAGTAGTCGAGCACGTCGTTGATGATGACCAGCAGCGCCTCGCCCGAATTCTTGATGGTGCTGGCATACAGCCGCTGCTCCTCATTTAGCCCGGTGTCTGACAGCAGCTCCGCCATGCCCACCACCCCGTTCATCGGGGTGCGGATCTCATGGCTCATGTTGGCGAGGAAGGCGGACTTGGCGCGGTTGGCGGCCTCCGCCCGGGCACGGGCGGCACGCAGCTCCTCCTCGTAGCGCACGGTTGAGGTGATATCGAGCGCCAGAGTCACCATGTCGCCGTCATGGCCGCGCTGGTCGATCAGCCGCAGGTAGCGTTCGTCCCACAGCTGGATCACCACCGGTTCCGGCGCGGGAGAGTGCCAGCGCTCATTCATCATCTCGCGCCAGGCATCCGCCGCCATGTCGCCGGTGTTGATCAGCCCTTCGTCGGTCAGAAGCTGCAGAATGCGCAGATAGGAAATGCCGGGCGACACTTCCTCCAGCCCGTCGAAGATATTGAGGTAAGCCGTGTTTGCGCCGATCAGGTTGCCGTCGGCATCAAAGAAGGCAAACCCGTCCTGAAACGCCTGGATCGAATGCCACAGCCGCCGCTCTGCGGTCTCGACTTTGGCGTGGGCGGTGCTGAGGTCGGATTTCACCTTGGCGTTTTCGTCGCGGACCGTCGCCACTTCGGCCTGTGTCTGGCCGATCTGCTTGGTCAGCGCCAGCGCATGGCGGCCAAGTTTGCGGTTGGCGGCGGAAAGCTCGGCCTGCTTGAGCTCAAGCAGCCGTTCCGCGGCGAGCCGGGCCCGCCTTTCTTCCGCTAATTTGTCGGCAAGGCTCATCCCTGCAAACTCCGGCAATGCATCAACACAAACAACGCGCGGCTAATTCCGCGCGGGCGGCAGCCTGGCTGCCCTTAACGTGTTACGCGGGGGAATCTTGCTATGACGTTAAGCCCGTGCCAGCCTGTCTCCAGTATTGGAGGGTGCCATGCCGCGTCTGTTTGCTTCTGTCTTATTGTATTTTATTGCTTTTATTGCGTTTTTGCCCTCGGCTTGGGCCGGGCCGGCGGTTCCTGATTATCGTTACCGCTCTTATGCGGATACCGATTTCTACGGCTCCGACCTGCAGCCGCTGTTTGATACGGACGTGGCCTCCTGTGCCCGCGCCTGCTCCGCTCAGGCCGACTGCGCAGGCTTTGTCTTCAACCAGCGGGCCAGCGCCTGCTTCCCCAAATCGGCGCTGGGGCAATCCAGCCCCTACGCAGGCGCCCTCTCCGCGGTGAGACAGCCCGCCGCGCCCGGGCTGGCCGCCGCGGCAGCGTCCCGCGCGGCACGGCTCGGGTTCCTGCCGGCGCAGGACTTGCAGAACGCCGCCGCCTTTGCGCGCACTTTGGGGCTGGATTACCCGCTGGCCGCCAGTGATCCGGCGGAGGCCCGCGCCGCCGCCCGCGGCCGGCTGCGGGACGGCGATTCCCCTGCCGCTCTGCGCTGGATGGCGCAGGCGGTGGTGCTGAGCGATGAGGCCGCGGATTGGACACAGTTCTCCGGCTATTTGCTGCGCGCTGCCAAGGACAGGGGCAGCCGCAGCCAGCAGCGCCGCTTGCGCGCGCAGGGCTACCTCGCGGCGGTGAACGGCTACTTGCGGGCCGCCACGCCTGCCGCGCAGGCAGAGGCGCTGGCGGCAGCAGCCCGCGCACAGGAGCTGCAGGCAAACGGCCGCGCCATGCTGCCGCTTTTGCGGCTGGCGCAGGACATCGCACCTGATGCCGGCCGCGCCGCGCAGCTGGAGGATGCGACTGCCAAATACGGTTTCCGCGTGCTCACCAGCACGGTCGAAAGCGACAGCGCCGCGCCGCGCATCTGCGCCGAGTTCTCAGAGGATCTGGAGCAGGCCGGCACCGATTACGAAAACTACGTCCGCATGGCCGAGGCCGGCCTGGCCGTCACCGTCCAGGGCCGCCAGCTCTGCCTCGACGGGGCGGAGCACGGCAAGCGCTACCGCCTGACCCTGCGCCGCGGCCTGCCCGCGGCCAGCGGCGAGCAGCTCTACAAAGATGTGGAGCTGACCCACTACGTGCGCGACCGCTCCCCGCAGGTCCGCTTCCCGGGGCGTGCCTATGTGCTGCCAGCCGGCGGTGCCGCTGCGCTGCCGGTGGAAACCGTGAACCTGACAGAACTGGACCTGCGCCTGCGCCGGGTCAGCAGCCGCAACGTGCTGCGCACCCTGCAGGAGGGCTATTTCGCCAAGCCGCTCTCCCACTGGGAAGACAAGCATTTCGCCGCTGACATTGCCGAGGAGATCTGGACCGGCAGTGCCGAAGTGGACACCGCGCTCAATCAGGCCATGACCAGCCGGCTGCCGCTGGAAGATGCGCTGACAGGGCAGAAGAAACCGGGCCTTTACGCGCTGACCGCCCGGGTCCCGGGGGCCGACCCCTACGAGGATGCTGGGGCAACACAGTGGTTCGTACTGACCGGCCTTGGCCTTTCCACCATGTCCGGCAGCGATGGCCTGCATGTGCAGGTGCAGGGCCTGGCGGATGCCAAGCCGGAGGAAGGCGCCGAGGTCAGCCTGATCTCCTCCGCCAATGAGGTTCTGGCAACCCAGACCAGCGATGCCAGCGGCTATGTGCATTTCGCCCCCGGCCTCACCCGCGGCACCGGCGGCAAGGCGCCCGCGCTGATCACCGCGCGGGCAGGGGAGGGCGATTTCACCTTCCTGCCGCTGAACGATGCCGCCTTTGACCTGTCAGACCGCGGCGTGGCCGGGCGTCCCGCGCCGGGGCCGGTGGATGTCTTCCTCGCCACCACCCGCGGCGCCTTCCGTGCGGGCGAAACCGTGCATGTGACCGCACTGGCCCGTGACAGCAAGGCCCAGGCCATCGACAGCCTGCCGCTGACCGCAATCCTCTTGCGCCCCGACGGGGTGGAATACACCCGCCAGACCTCGGCCAATGGCCATCAGGGCGGCCATGTCTTCGCGCTGGAAACCGGCCCCGCCGCCCCGCGCGGCACCTGGCGGATTGAGATCAAGAGCGACCTCAAGGCCCCCGCGCTCGCCAGCCGCCAGATCCTGGTTGAGGATTTCCTGCCGGAGCGCATCGACTTCACGCAGCAGGTCACCAATGCAGACGCCCTCCAGCCCGGCGGCGCCGCCCAGATAGACTTGCAAGCCGACTACCTGTTCGGCGCGCCGGGCGCTGGCCTGAAGGTGGAGGGCAGCATCCGCCTGACCGCCGCCAATACTCTCGAACAATGGCCCGGCTTCCGCTTCGGCCGCTATGATGAAGCTGCCGCGTCCCAGACCGAATATTTCGGCGGCCAGGAAACCGGCGCCGACGGCAGCGCATCCTTCACGGCCAGCCTCCCCGCCGCCACCCCGGCAGAGGGCAAGCCGTTGCTGGCCACGCTCACCACCCGCGTCGCCGACGGCTCTGCCCGCCCGGTGGAGCGCGTGCTGGAGCTGCCGGTCCGCCCCGCAGGCCCGGTCCTCGGCATCAAGCCGCTGTTTGACGAGGCCGCGCCGGAAGGCTCTGAGGCAGGCTTTGAGCTGATCGCTCTGTCGCCGGACCTGAAACCCCTGCCGATGCGCGTCAAATGGACCCTGAACCGGATCGAGACCCGCTACCAGTGGTATCAGCTCTACGGCAATTGGAACTGGGAGCCCATCACCCGGCGCACCCGTATCGCCACCGGCGAGGCGCAGCTGGGCAATGATCCCCTGCCGCTGTCGCAGCCCGTCGACTGGGGCCGCTATGAACTGGTGGTGGAACGCCTGGACGGAGAATACGCTTCCGCCGCTTTTGACTTCTACGCCGGCTGGTACGCGCCCGAAGGCAGCACTGAAACACCGGCAAGGCTGGAGCTGTCGCTGGACCGCGAAAGCTACGCCCCCGGCGACACCGCCCGCCTGCGTATCGTGCCGCAAGCTGCCGGCACTGCGCTGGTCTCGGTGGTCTCCAACCGCCTGATCCACCGCATGGCGGTGGAGGTTCCGGCTGGCGAAACCGTGATCCCGCTCGAAGTGACACAGGACTGGGGCAGCGGCGCCTATGTGACCGCCACGGTAATCCAGCCCGTTGCGGCTGAGCGCGGCCGCACCCCGCTGCGCGCCCTGGGCCTGGCCCACGCGGCCGTCACCCAGCCCGGACAGCAGCTGCAGGTCGCCATTGACGTCCCCGATGTGGTCCGCCCGCGCGGCACCCAAGTCGCCAAGCTCCGCGTCGATGGCGCGGCAGAGGGCGAAGAGGTCTGGCTCACCGTCGCCGCGGTGGACCTCGGCATCCTCAACCTCACCGGCTTCACCAGCCCCGACCCCAGCGCGCATTACTACGGCCAGCGCCGCTTAGGCGTGGAGCTGCGCGACGTCTACGGCCGCCTGATCGACCCGGGCAACGGTACCATGGGCCGCATCCGATCCGGCGGCGATGCGGACAGCGGCATTAAGATGCAATCGCCGCCGCCGACGCAGGATCTGGTGGCACTGTTCTCCGGCCCCTTGCAGGTGGACGTCAACGGAGAGGCCGAATTCCCGATGACCCTGCCCGCCTTCAACGGCACCGTGCGGCTGATGGCGGTTGCCTGGTCGGGCAAGGCCGTCGGCCAGGCAGAAGCCGACATGCTGGTTCGCGACCCCGTCGTGGTCACTGCCTCCCTGCCGCGCTTCCTGGCGCCGGGTGATGAAAGCCGCGCAAGGATAGAAATCGTCCATGCCGACGGCCCGGCAGGTGAGATGAAGCTGACCGCAACAAACGCAGGCGGCCTGACGCTCGGCAGCCTGCCTGCCTCCGTCACACTGGCGGAGCAGGGCAAGGCCGTGCTGGACCTGCCGGTGACGGCAGAAACCGTGGGCGACCATGAACTGACGCTCACCCTCACCACGCCCGATGGGCAAGAGTTGCGGCAGGACCTGCGGATGCCGGTCCGCGCCAATGATCCGGTGACGTCAGAGACCCGCCGCTTCACCCTCGCAGGCGGCGACACCTTCCTGTTCAGCAGGGACGTCTTCGCGGGCCTGCGCCCCGGCACCGCGCGGGCCACCATCTCCTCGGGCCCGCTTGCCAAGTTCGACGTGCCGGGCCTGCTGGCCGAACTGGACCAGTACCCCTACGGCTGCACCGAGCAGGTGACATCCAAGGCCCTTCCGCTCCTCTACCTCAGCAGCGTGGCGCAGGCAGCTGGGCTGGGCAACGGCCCGGCGGTGGACGCCCGCATCAACGCCGCCATCCGCAAGGTGCTGACCCGCCAGGCCCCCTCGGGCGCCTTCGGGATGTGGCGCGCCGACAGCGGGGAGTTCTGGCTCGATGCCTACGCCAGCGACTTCCTCAGCCGCGCCCGCGCCCAGGGCTACGCGGTGCCGCAGCAGGCCTTTGCTCAGGCAATGGACAACCTGCGCAACCGCATCAACTACGCTGCCGACTTCGACACGGGCGGCGAGGAGATCGCCTATGCCCTGCTGGTGCTGGCCCGCGAAGGCGCGGCCCAGATGGGCGATCTGCGCTACTACGCGGATGTAAAGGGCGACGCCTTTGCCACCCCGCTCGCCGCCGCCCAGCTGGGCGCAGCCCTGGCGGCCTATGGCGACCAGCGCCGCGCCGACCGGATGTTCGCCCGCGCCGCGCAGATGATCGGCTCTGATGAACAGGGCGAAGCCCGCCTCTGGCGCGCCGATTTCGGCACCCAACTGCGTGACACCGCCGGCGTTCTGGCGCTGGCGGCAGAGGCCGGATCGGAGGCGGTGGATCGCGCCCGCCTGTCGTCGCGGCTTGCCAATGCGTCCGGCACCCGCTCCACCCAAGAGTCCGCCTGGACCCTGATGGCCGCCCACGCCCTGGCGCAAACCCCCGAAGACTCCGGTCTGCTGGTCAACGGCCAGCCCGTGCAGGGCCCGTTTGTTGAGGCCGCAGACGGTCAGGACACGCCGGAGCTGGCGCTCACCGCCGCCAGCGGGCGGACGGCAGAGATCACCCTCACCACGCTTGGTGTGCCCGAGGTTCCGCCCGCGGCGGGCGGCTTCGGCTACACCATCGAGCGCAGCTATTACTCGCTGGAGGGCCAGCCGCTGGAGGCGCAGTCCGTGCAGGCTGGCGCGCGGTTCGTGGCGGTCCTGCGGGTGAAACCGCATGAAAAGACCGGTGCGCGGCTGATGATCAACGATCCGCTGCCCGCGGGGTTTGAGATCGACAACCCCAACCTTCTGCGCTCCGGCGACTTGCGCGATCTCGACTGGCTGAACCCGGCTGAGGCCGAGCACGCCGAGTTCCGCACTGACCGCTTCCTGGCGGCGGTGAATGTGCGCGATGCCTCGCCTGTGACGCTGGCCTACGTGGTCCGCGCGGTGACGCCCGGCGTGTTCCACCACCCGGCGGCCTCGGTTGAGGACATGTACCGCCCCGCCTACCGCGCCCGCACCGGCACGGGGCGGGTAGAAGTCAGGTGAAACGCTGGCGGAAAAGAGCTGAGGGCAGCGCCTGTCCGCGGGTGGGCGAGTATCGCCCGCCCAGGGGGGCGGACGGGGGATGCCCGGCCTATCGGCCAGGCAAAAGGCGGAAATGGAGCGTTCTGGCCTTAGCGCTTCTGATAGCGGTGACGTTCTCCGCCTACCGCAGCTTCGACACTTGGATCGAGAATGCAAACCTCCCTCTCACCCTGTCGGAGACCTCCACCGAAGTCCTTGACCGCAACGGCAAACTCCTGCGCGCCTACCCCGTGGATGATGGCCTCTGGCGCCTCGCGGTGCAGCCCGCCGACGTCGACCCGCGCTTCCTGAACATGCTCCTGCGCTATGAAGACAAGCGCTTCCGCTCCCACGCCGGCGTCGACCCCATCGCCCTGATCCGCGCCGCAGGCCAGGCGCTGTGGAACGGGCGCGCGGTCTCCGGCGGCTCCACCCTCACCATGCAGGTCGCGCGCCTCTTGGAGGACGGCACCACCGGCCGCTGGGCGGGCAAACTGCGCCAGATGCGGGTGGCGCTGGCGCTGGAACGCCGTCTCAGCAAGGACGAAATCCTCACCCTCTACCTGACGCACGCCCCCTATGGCGGCGCGGCAGAGGGCATCCGCGCGGCAACCTACAGCTGGTTCGGCAAAGAGCCGAAGCGCCTGACGCCGGCAGAAGCTGCGCTGCTGGTCGCCCTGCCGCAGAGCCCCGAGCGCCGCCGCCCCGACCGCTTCCCCGAGGCCGCCAGTAACGCCCGCGACCGGGTGCTTGAGCGGATGCAGCGTCAGAACCTCCTTAGCGAGGAACAAGCCGAGGCCGCCCGGCGCACCCCGCTGCCGCACCAAATGGCCGCCTTCCCGCGCCTCGCCCCGCATCTGGCGGACCGGGTGGCGGCCCAGCACCCCGGCAACCGCCAGCTGCGCCTGACTCTCGATGGCGCAATGCAATCGCGGATGGAGAGGCTGCTGGCAGAGGCCGTCCGCAGCAGCCCGCGCCTCTCCGCCGCCCTCATCGCCGCTGACCACCAGACCGGCGAAGTGCTGGCCCTGGTCGGCTCGCCCGGTTACTCGGACGCCGCACGCCGCGGATACGTCGACATGACGCAGGCGATCCGTTCCCCCGGCTCCACCCTGAAACCGCTGATCTACGGCCTCGCCTTCGACCAGGGGCTGGCCCACCCGGAAACCCTGATCCACGACGGCCCGGTCAACTTTGCAGGCTATGCGCCGCAGAACTTCGACGGCGAATTCCGCGGCGACATCCGCCTGCGCGAGGCGCTGCAACTTTCACTGAACATCCCCGTCGTGAAACTGACGCAAGAGCTTGGCCCGGCCCGGGTGATGGCCGCCCTGCGCGCCAGCGGCGCCGGACCTCAACTGCCCGGCGGGGCGCCTGGCCTGGCACTGTCGCTTGGGGGCCTCGGCATCAGCCTGCAGGACATGGTGCAGCTTTATGCCGGGCTGGCGGCAGGCGGGCAGGGGCCGCGCCTGCGCGTGATGCAAGGCGAAGCACGCGCTCCCGCAGGCCGCCTCGCCTCTCCCGAGGCTGCCTGGCAGGTGGCTGACATCCTGCGCGGCCTGCCGGTGCCAGCGGGCGCGCGTGCAGGCACCATCGCCTACAAGACCGGCACCTCCTATGGCCACCGCGACGCCTGGGCGATCGGCTGGGACGGGCGCCATGCGGTCGGCGTCTGGATGGGCCGCGCCGATGGCACCCCGGTGCCGGGCATCTTCGGCGGGGACCTTGCCGCGCCGGTGCTGTTCGAAGCCTTCGGCCGCCTCAAACCCGCACTCGACCCGCTGCCGCCGCCGCCGCCCGCGACGCTGATCGTCAGCTCTGCCGAACTGCCGCAGCCTTTGCAGCGTTTCCGCCCCCGCGATGCGGCTTTCGCGGAGGCTTCAGACGCGCCGGAGCTGGTCTTCCCGCCCGAAGGCGCAAGGCTAGAACTTGCGGGCGCCGACCTCACCCTCAAACTCCGCGGCGGCACCGCCCCCTTCCTGGTGATGGCCAACGGCCGGCCGGTGCTATCGGGCCAGCGCCGCCGCGAGTTCGCTGTCCCCAGCCCCGGCCCCGGCTTCTCCTCGCTGGTGGTTGTCGATGGCTCGGGCCGCTCCGACCGCGTTAATCTTCGGATCGACTGATCCCGCAATTCCAAGAGGCCCTGCCATGCTGAAACCCTTCCCCGCCGCCTGCAGCCTTGCCTTGTCCGTGGTCCTGGCCGCCCCCGCCGCTATGGCCGCCTGCGCCACCGATGCCGAAATCGCCGCCTTTGTGGACAGCTACTTGGCCAAGACCCCGGCGCAGGCTCTGTCGCCCGGCGCCAGCATGGAGGACGCGCTGTGCTCCCAGGCCAAACTCGCCGCGGCGCTGGAACCGCATTTAGGGCCGGTCATCGGCTACAAGGCGGGCCTCACCAGCAGACCGGCGCAGGAGCGTTTCGGTGCCTCCGAACCCGTGCGCGGCCTGCTTTATCAAAACATGATGCTGGACGATGGCGCCACGCTCGACGCCTCTTGGGGCGCGATCCCGATGGTCGAGGCCGATCTGGTGCTGGTGGTCGCGGATGAGGGCATCAACACCGCGTCGACGCCGCAGGAGGCCTTAGCCCATATCTCCGCCATCCGCCCCTTCATCGAACTGCCCGACCTCACACTGGCCAAGGGCCAGCCATTCACGGCTGAGACGATCACAGCGATGGGCGTGGGCACCCGCCTCGGCGTCCTGGGCGCTCCGGTGCCGGTGGAAGACCCGGCTGAGATGTCCCGCATGCTGGAGGCAATGACCGTCTCGATGCGCGACGGCGCGGGCGGTGTGCTGGTGCAGGCGCCGGGCCGCGCGGTGCTGGGCAACCCGGTGAATGCCGCCCTCTGGCTGCGCTCCAAGGGCGTGGCGTTCAAGGCAGGCGACCTGATCTCCGTTGGCTCCTTCGGCCCGCTGTTCCCGCCGCAGAAAACCAAGGGCGGGATCAGCGTGACCTACGAGGGCCTGCCAGGCGATCCGGTGGTTTCGGTGAGCTTCAAGGAATAATCCGCAGGCGGCTGGATGAGGTGTTTCGCTTCGGGCTGCGCCCGAAGCGACCCGCGCCGCGCCTTTGGCGCGGCGCTTGGCCCAACCAGGGCGGTGTCCGTCAGGAAACCTGCGATGGGCGGGAGTACTCCCTGGTCCAGCGGGCGGTCCCGGCTGAAACGCCTACCGCCGTCCCTCGCGCAGCCAGCCGGCCACCAGGAAGAAGGCCGCCATCACCAGCGCCAGCCAGGCGGGCAGCAGCGGCCCCTGGGAAACCGACAGCGTTTCATAAGCCTCGCGCGGGGTCAGGCCGATCCAGCCGCGTCCGGCAGCCGGGCGTCCGGCGCGCACGCTGCGCAGGGCAGGCATCCCGTCCTCCAGCCGCAGCACTCCGCCGCGCAAAGGCGCCAGCACCGGCTCCAGCACTGCGCCGGAGGCCAGGGTCTCCTCAAACTCCTTCGGCGCGGCAGGCCCCAGCCCGGCGACCGCGGTCTTGCCGCCTTCCTCCAGCCGGTACAGCCCCGCCTCCGGCCCCTCATAGCGGGTTTCCCACTGGCCCGGCGCGGTCTGGCGCAACGCCAGCTCCACCGTGGAGCCATCCGGGTTGGTCACCGTCACCGGCCCGGCCTCCCCTGCCAGCGTCCGGCGCAGGATGCGCATCCGCTGGCCCGAGGTCTCGGCCCACAGCGCCTCTTCCTCCAGTTCCGGCTCCTTCATCATCCAATGGGCGAGACGGCGCAGCAGCTCCAGCTGCGGGCCGCCGCCCTCGTATCCGCGGCTCCACAGCCAGGCGTGGTCCGAGGCCAAGAGCGCCACCCGGCCCTCGCCCACCCGGTTCAGCACCAGCAGGGGCCGCTCGCCTGCGCCGTTCATCAGCACGTGGCCCTCCGGCGTGCGCAGCTCGATCTGGCGCAGCCAGCGGCCCCAGTCCTCCGCGCCCTCGAGCCCGGAGGTGACCGGATGCTGCTTGCCCAGATCGGTGACCTCCGGGCGGTAAGCTTCCTCCAGCACCCGCGCCGATGGCTCTGCGGGCAGGATCAGCGACAGCGGCGAGCGGTAGATGCTGTCGGCGCTGGCGAAATCCGGCCCCGCCGCCACCAGCACCGCGCCGCCGCCCATCGCATAGTTGGCGACATTGTCCAGGTAGACCGCCGGCAGGATGCCGCGCCGCTTGTAGCGGTCAAAAATGATCAGGTCGAAGTCATTGATCTTTTCCAGGAACAGCTCGCGCGTCGGGAAGGCGATCAGCGACAGCTCCTCCACCGGCACCCCGTCCTGCTTCTCCGGCGGGCGCAGGATGGTGAAATGCACCAGGTCCACCGCGCTGTCGGATTTCAGCAGATTGCGCCAGGTGCGCCCGCCCGCATGCGGCTCGCCCGAGACCAGCAGCACCCGCAGCCGGTCGCGCACCCCGTTGATCTGCACCAGCGCGGCGTTGTTGCGCGCGGTCAGCTCACCCGGCTCTTCCGGGACGGAGAACTGGATCACGTTGCGCCCGCCGTGCTGCAGCACCATCGGCAGCTCGAAATCCACGCCGACAGGCAGGGTAAAGCGCTGCGCTTCATCGCCGCCGACCGAGATGTCGAGATCGGCAAAACCGCCCTGCACCGGCACCGCGCCCTGATCCTCGATCCGCAGCGTCAGGGTCACCGGCTCGCCGATGATGGCAAAGCCTGGGGCGTTCCTGACGATCAGGCGGCGGTCCCAGTCGTCCTCGCGCCCGGTCAGCAGCAGATGCATCGGCGCCGGCAGGTTCAGAACCTGGTCCGCGTCATGCACCTGGCCGTCTGACAAGGCGATGATGCCGGCAACCCGCGCCCGCGGCTCATCCGCCAGCGCCCCGGCAATGGCGCTCATCAGCCGGGTGCCCTCATCGCCCGCGCCATCCGCAACGGTGACCCAGCGCACTTCGGTGCCGGGACGGTTCGCCAGCGCTGTCTTCAGCTGGGTACGGGCGCGGGCCATCTGCTCCGGACGGCCGCGCAGCTGCTGGCTGGCGGTCTGGTCCTCGGCAACAATCACAATGTCATCCAGGGGCGCGCGGTCCTCGCTCTGATGCACCGGACCGCTGAGCGCCGCCAGCAGCACCAGCGCGGCCAGCGCCCGCAGGCCCCAGCCCGACAGCCCCTTCCACACCCCCAGGATCAGTGCCGCAAGGGTCACAGCCCCCGCGGCCCAGATCACGGGCCAGGGCACCAGCGGGTCGAACAGGATCGTCTGTGTCATCGCATCCGCCCCCTATTGCCCCAGCCGGTCCAGCAGCGCCGGCACATGCACCTGGTCGGATTTGTAGTTGCCGGTCAGCACATGCATCACCAGGTTGACGCCAAAGCGGAACGCCAGCTCCCGCTGCCGCTCCCCGGCATAGCCGCGCCCCACCGGCAGCAAGGGCCGGCCGTTTTCATCCACGGCCCAAGCCGACGCCCAGTCGTTGCCGCCGATCACCACCGGCGTCACCCCGTCGTTGAGGTTGCGGAAGGGGATGCCCTCGGCCTGTTCCGCATCGGCCGGCGCCGCCTCGACCCAGACCGGACCGCGGCTGTGGCGGCCGGGGAAATCCTGCAGCAGGTAGAAGGCCCGGGTCAGCACGTGGTCCTCCGGCACCACTTCCAGCGGCGGAATGTCCAGGGGCAGGGCAATCTGCTGCAACCGCCGCGCCGTCGGGCTGGTTGCGCCAGAGGAGGAGAGATCGGCGTCGCGGGTGTCGAACAGGATCATCCCGCCCGCCCGCAAGTAGGCGTTCAGCTTGCCATAGGCCTCCGACGACGGCAGCGGCTGGTCGCGGGTAACGGGCCAGTACAGCAGCGGGTAAAACGCCAGCTCATCCCGCTCCAGATCCACCGCCGCCGGGTTGGCCGGCTCCACCGAGGTCCGGAAGAACAGCGTGTCTGACAGCCCCCGCAGGCCCGCCTCGGCAACCCGGTCGACCTGAGGATCGCCGGTCAGTACATGTGCCAGCACCAGTTCCGAGGCCAGTTCGGCTGCCCGGAAATCCTCAGGCGAAGGCACGTCCTGCGCCCGCAGCTGCTGCGGGGCGGCCAGCGCCGCCAGCCCCATAGCAGCCGCCAGCGCCGCCGTGCGGGCACCGCCCAGCAGGCCGGAGACCGCCAGCGTGCCCAAGACGTCCAGCGCCAGCAGCGCCAGCGCCAGCGTCAGCAGCGCCCCGCCCAGCGGCATTTCCTGCGGCGTGTCATACCCGCTGACCTCGACAAAGGCGGGCCAGCGCGCCGCCAGCAGCTCATCTCCTGGACGCAGCACGTTGCGCGCCAGCATCCGCCGCCCGCCATCATAAACCCCGGGCCGCAGCTCCGGCCCCGCGGGGGCGGCCACCAGGTCCGGCCCCTTGACGCCGGGCAGCGTTTCCGCCGCCTCCAGCCGGCCAAAGCCGTCCAGCACTTCGACCGGTGTCCAGGTGGTGCCTTCCAGATCCTCGGCCTTTGGCGTGGCGGCGGAAGAGGACACCGCCAGCCGCTCCAGCATCGACACGAACAGCCCCGACAGGGGCAGGCTGCTCCATTCGGCGTTGGCGGTCACGTGAAACAATACCACCTGGCCCTGTCCCAGCGTCTTGCGGGTGACCAGCGGCGTGCCGTCCGCCAGTTCGGCAATCACCCGCTCCGCCAGCTGCGGATCGGGCTGCGCCACCACCTGCGAACTGATCGCGACCTCCTCGGGCACCTCGAGCCCGTAAAAGGGCGAGCTCTCGGCAAAGGGCGCCAGCGTCTTGGGCTCGCCCCAGCTCATCGCGCCGCCGATGCTGCGCCCGCCAATGCGCAGGCGAACCGGCATCAGGGGTTCCTCGCCGCTGCGGGCAGTGTCGCTGGCGGCCAGCCGCGGCCCGGCAAAGCGCAAGAGCAGGCCGCCGTTTTCCACCCATTTGATGACCTGGTCTTCCTGATCCGGGGCCAGCCGCGCCACGTCGGCCAGAACGATCACATCCGGATTGGCCGGCAGCAGATCCGCCAGAGCACCCTCCAGCAGCTCCGCCGAGGGCGCCAGCGCCTGGCGCAGGTAGTGCAGCGGCGACAGCAGGGCCAGCCCCTCATCGGCGCTTTCGGAGGAGACCAGCGCAACCTCGCGGCGTCGCAGGCTTTCATCGGTCAGCGCCACTGCGCCCGCCGACCTCACCTCGCGGATTTCGAACCGCGACAGCCGCGCCCGCAGCTCCGCGGGCAGCGACAGCTCGGCGGAGGCGCTGCGGGCGCCATCGGCAAACCGCAGCGGCAGCGCCGCCAGGCTGCGGGCGGTGCCGCCCGGATCCTTGCCCTGGGCCACAACCGTGACCTCCTGCGCAGGTCCGCTGCGGCTGCGCTGCACCGTCAGTTCAATCGCGCCGCCGGTATAGCTCGCGGGCATCAGCCCCAGCACCGGCGCGGGCTGTTCAAAGACTTCGATGCCGCCGCGGCGGCTCAGCGCCTGGACCAGCCCCTCGCGTCCCGGATACTCCAGCCCGTCGCTGAACCAGATGGTGTCAAAGCGGCCCTCGGCCCCGTCAATCGCGTCCAGCGCCTGCGCCAGCTGCTCCGGTCCCGGCTGCCAGGGCAGGGGCACCAGCCCGGCCAGCTGCCGCTGCCAATCGCTGGCGGCGCGGAACAGCAGCGGTTCCGGCGCGCTCAGGCGCAAAACGGCCACCGGGCGTCCGGCCCGGCCTGCCTCCTCCAGCTGCACCGCAGCCTGGGCGGTGGTCTGCTTCCACTCCGCAGCACCGCCCCAGCTCGCATCCATCACGATCAAAAGCGGCCCGCTGCCGCCAGTCTCCTCGGCCGAGGGGTTCAGCACCGGCCCCGCCAGCCCGATGATCGCCGCCGCAACCGCCAGTGTCCTCAGCAGCAAGAGCCACCAGGGCGTGCGGTCCGACAGGCTCTCGTCGTCTTTCAATCCCAGCAGCAGCGTCACCGCCGGGAACGGCTGGCGCCTGGGCGCTGGCGGCACTGCGCGCAGCAGCAGCCACAGCACCGGCAAGGCCAGCAAGCCCAGCAGCAGCCAGGGCGCGGTAAAGCCGATGCCCGCAATCATTGTCATGGCGCGGTCCGCTCCATTGCGTGATAGAGCCACATCAGCGCGTTCTGCGCTGGTGTGCCAGTGTGATGCTGCCCGAACCGCCACCCTGCCTCGTGGCACAGCCGCTCCAGGGCAGCGCGCCGCTCCGCCAGCCGATCCAGATAGCGCTCCTGCAGGGCAGAGGCCTTCAGTGTTTCATGTGTAACACCGCCCGCGATGCTCTCGAACAGGGTGCGCCCGGAAAACGGAAACGCTTCTTCTGCCGGGTCCAGCACCTGCAGCAGCACACCCCGGACGCCGCGCGCGGCGGCCTTGGACAGCGCCTGCTCTACCGGTACATACGGCCCCAGGAAATCCGAGATGAACAGGGCGCGCGCGTGCGGGATCAGGGCGCGGCCATTGGGCGGGGCATAATCTTCCTCTTCGTCATCCGACAGCGCTTCGGCCAGCCGCAGGATTTGCACATTGCCGCGCCGGGGCGGCAAGCTGCCGCCAGTGAGGCCCACACGCTCGCCGCCGTGCACCATAAGCACCGACGCAGCGAGGCCCAGAAGCCGGGCCTGATCAATCTTCTGCGGCAGCTTGGGGGAGGAGGCGAACCGCATTGAGGCGCCGGTATCCACCCACAGATGCACCGTCTGCGAAATATGCCATTCCCGCTCGCGCACATACTGGATGTCGCCCATGGCAGAGCGCCGGTGGTCGATCATCCGGCGGCTGTCGCCGGCCTGGGCCGGGCGGTACTGCCAGAAATCATCCCCCGTGCCGGCCCGGCGGCGGCCATGCTCGCCCATCAGCACCGACCCGGCCAAGTGCCGCGCCTGCACCAGCAAGGGCGGCAGGGTGCTGGCCTCGGCCTCTGCCCGGTGCCGCAGTCCAACCGCAGCCTGAGAGGCGGCGGGCCTGGTCACGCGGCGGCCCCGGTCCGGGCCAGATCCGCGGCGGTTTCCTCGATCAGGGCGGCCAGGCTTTCACCGCGCGCACGGGCGGCAAAGTTCAGCTGCATCCGGTGGCTCAGCACCGGGCGGGCCATGTCCAGAACGTCCTCGGCATTGGGTGCCAGCCGCCCCTCCAGCAGCGCCCGCGCCCTGACTGCCAGCATCAAGGCCTGCGCCGCCCGCGGACCCGGCCCCCAGGCCACGGTCTGCGCCACATGGTCAGAGACACCGGGTTCTTCAGGCCGGAAAGCGCGTACCAGGTCCAGAATCATCTCCACAACCGACTCGCCCACCGGCATCCGCCGCAACAGGGTCTGCGCTTCGATCAGCTCAGCAGCGGTAAACACCTGATAGGCCTCTGCTTCCTCCGCCCCGGTGGTGGCCAGCAGGATATCCCGCTCAGTCGCGCGGTCGGGATAATTCACGTCGATCTGCAACAGGAACCGGTCCAGCTGCGCCTCCGGCAGCGGATAGGTGCCCTCCTGCTCAATCGGGTTCTGGGTTGCCAGCACATGGAACGGCGCGCCCAGCGAGCGGTCCTCGCCCGCCACCGTCACCATCCGCTCCTGCATCGCCTGCAGCAGCGCCGACTGGGTGCGCGGGCTGGCCCGGTTGATCTCATCCGCCATCAGCAGCTGGCAGAACACCGGCCCCGGCACGAACCGGAACGACCGGTGCCCGTCGGCGGCGGTGTCCAGCACCTCGGACCCCAGAATGTCCGCCGGCATCAGGTCCGGGGTGAACTGGATCCGGTTGCCATCCAGCCCCATCACCGTGCTCAGCGTCTCCACCAGCCGGGTCTTGCCCAGCCCCGGCAGACCGATCAGCAGCCCATGGCCGCCGCACAGCAGCACCGACAGCGTGAGGTCCACCACCCGTTCCTGGCCGATGAACCGTTTGGTGATCGACGCGCGCGCCTCCTGCAGCTTGGCTTCCAGCGCTTCGATGCCGGCCAGCAGATCGTCCGTTTCAGGCATGACATTCCTCGTTTCCCGGATATATGCTGTTACTCTATCGTGCTGACAGGAAATGGCAAAAGCAATGAGCGGACAAAACCCCGTGACCCCCGATGCCGAAGGCCTTGCCGCGGCGGCAAAAGCGGCCGGCAAGGGCAAGGGTTTGCCCCCAGTCCACCTGTGGAACCCGCCGTTTTGCGGCGACCTGGACATCCGCATCGCCCGCGACGGCAGCTGGCATTACCTCGGCACGCCCTTCAACCGGTTCGAACTGGTCAAGCTGTTCGCCTCGATCCTCAAGCTGGAGGACGGCAAGTATTACCTCGTGACGCCTGTCGAAAAGGTCGGCATCACGGTCGAGGACGCGCCCTTTGTGGCGGTGGATTTCGACGTGGCCGGGCAGGGCCGCGATCAGCAAATCACCTTCACCACCAATATCGGCGACACCGCCGCCGCGGGGCCGGATCACCCGGTCCGGGTGGAACGTGACAGCGCAAGCGGCGAACCCGCGCCCTATGTCATGATCCGTGCGGGCCTAGAGGCGCTGATCGACCGCAAAAGCTTCTACCGGCTGGTGGAACTGGGCGAGCATCACGACGGCTGGTTCGGCGTCTGGTCCGGCGGCGCGTTCTTCCCGCTGATCCCGTCCGCGGAGCTGGACGCCGGCTGACCTTCCGGACGTTCGGTACGGCAACCGCCCTGCCGGCAGCCCAGGCAGCGGCGGCAGCATACCGCCCCGCCTGCTATCCTTTGAATTTCCAGCGAAATCTTGCCGGTTTCGCCGCCGCGCAACCAAGGATTGCAACAGCTGCCTTGCGGGAAAGCGACAATGCGTCGTTTTCTGTGTCTTGGCCTCATGGATTCGCCCACGATAAACCACCGTGAAGCCAGGAGGACCCGCATGCCCAGATTCGCAGCCAACATCTCGATGCTGTTTGCCGAGCTGCCCTATCTCGACCGGTTCCAGGCCGCCGCCGCGGCCGGGTTCGAGGCGGTGGAAATCCTTTATCCTTATGAACTCGCCGCCAAGGAAACCCAGCGCGCCCTGCTGGCCAACGGTTTGGAGCTGCTGCTGATCAACGCGCCGCCGCCGAATTACACCGGCGGCATGCCCGGCTATGCGGCGGTGCCCGACGGGGTGGACCGCTTCCAGCGCGACATCCGCCGGGTGCTGCGCTACGCGGAGGCGCTGAAGGCGGGCAAGATTCACGTGATGGCAGGCTACGCCAAGGGTGAAGCGGCGCAGCGGACCTTTGTCGAAAACCTGCAATGGGCCGCCGACCGGGCGCCGGACCAGCAGTTCACCATCGAACCGCTGAACAGCGGCGACCAGCCCGGCTATTTCCTGGATGACTATACTCTGGCGATGGAGGTGCTGGAGGCGGTGGACCGGCCCAACGTGGGCCTGCAATATGACGCCTACCACGCCCAGCTGATCCACGGCGATGCGGCCAAAGTGTGGGAGACCTTCGGCAGCCGCGCCGTGCACGTGCAGATCGCCGCCGCGCCCGGGCGCTGCGAGCCGGGCACCGGGCCGGTGGACTTCCAAAGGCTGTTCGCCGCCATCGACGACAGCGGCTACGACGGCTGGGTCAGCGCCGAATACACCCCCTCGACCCGCAGGACCGAAGACAGCCTCACCTGGATGCGCTGAGCCGCCGCAGGGTGGAAACATATTCGTGAATTGAAATATGATGCGGCGCGCGTCATAAGGCGGGGGTGATCTGATCAAGGAACCTGCCCATGCTGCCCGCCCGCTTTGCGCCTGTACTGTTCAGCCTGATCCTGTCGGGCCTGATGTCCTTCATCGTGACCGGCGTCGCAACTTGGAAGGCGCTTGGCGTCGCAGCCGGGTTTACCGGGGCCTGGATGCAGGCCTGGTCTCTCAGCTGGCCGATTGCCTTCGCCGTCGCCTTTACCGCCGCGCCCATGGTGCGCGGGCTGGTGGCGAAACTGGTCAAACAGCCGCTGCAGGCCTGAGAGCCGCAGGGGCAGCTCCCGCCCGCCGCAAGCTGCATCAAAGATGCAGCAGCGCCAGTTGGGTGTGGCGCCGCTGCCGCGGCGCAAGGTTTTTGCTGAGAAGCCCCTAAGGGCAGGTTTGCCCTTTAGGGGCGTTTCCGATTGTTTTCAGGGCGGGCCGCGTCAAGGGCAAGCCGCGCGGAACGCGCGGAGGCTGGCGCCTCCCTTGACCCGGTGAGGAGAGGGCGGGGCAAGACCCGCGCCGCGTCAGCGGCGCCCGGCCCAACGGGAGGAGGCCGTCAGGCCGAAGCCGGCGGGAGAGCCCCGCCGCCCTTAAATAACCTGACTTAATGCGCCTCGGCCCAATTCTGGCCGCGGCCTGCGTCCACCACCAGTTTCACGTCCAGATGCACCGCCGGATCGGCGGCGTTTTCCATCACCTCGCGGGCGGCGGCGATGGTCTCTTCCACCGCAGCCTCCGGCACCTCGAACAGCAGTTCGTCGTGCACCTGCAGCAGCATCCGCGCGGGCAGATGCGCGATGGCGTCGGGCATCCGGATCATCGCGCGGCGGATCACGTCGGCGGCTGTCCCCTGGATCGGCGCGTTGATCGCAGCGCGTTTGGCAAAGCCCGCCTTCGGCCCCTTGGCGTTGATCTCCGCGGTGTGGATCTTGCGCCCGAACAGGGTCTGCACGTAGCCATGCTCCTTGGCGAACTCCACCGTACTGTCCATGTACTTGCGGATACCCGGGAAGCGCTCGAAATAGCGGTCGATGAAGCCCTGGGCATCCTTGCGCGGAATGCGCAGGTTGCGCGCCAGGCCAAAGCCCGAGATGCCATAGATCACACCAAAGTTGATTGCCTTGGCCTGGCGGCGGATTTCCGGCGTCATCTCCTCCAGCGGCACCTCGAACATCTCCGACGCGGTCAGCGCGTGGATGTCCTGGCCCTCGGCAAAGGCCTGTTTCAGCGTGTCGATCCCGGCCATATGCGCCAGAATGCGCAGTTCAATCTGGCTGTAGTCGAGCGACAAGAGCACGTTGCCCTCCTCCGCCACAAACGCCTCGCGGATGCGGCGGCCTTCCTCGGTGCGGACCGGGATGTTCTGCAGGTTCGGATCGGTGGAGGCCATACGGCCCGTGCTCGCCCCGGTCTGGGCATAGGATGTATGCACCCGGCCCGTGTCGGCATTGATATGGTCCTGCAGCGCATCGGTGTAGGTCGATTTCAGCTTGCTGAGCTGCCGCCAGTCCAGCACCCGCGCGGGCAGGTCATGCTCGGTCGCCAGATCCTCCAGGATATCGGCACCGGTGGCATAGGCGCCGGTCTTGCCCTTCTTGCCGCCCGGCAGGGCCATCTTGTCGAACAGGATCTCGCCCAGCTGCTTGGGGGAGCCGACGTTGAAACTCTCACCCGCCAGCTCATGGATCTCCGCTTCCAGCGCTGCCATCTTCTGGGCAAAGGCATTGGACATGCGGCTCAGCGTATCGCGGTCCACCTTGATGCCATTGCGCTCCATATCCGCCAGCACCGGCACCAGCGGCCGTTCCAGCGTTTCATAGACCGTGGTCACCCGCTCCTGATGCAGCTGCGGCTTGAACAGCTGCCACAGGCGCAACGTGATATCGGCGTCCTCGGCGGCATACGGCACCGCGTCGTCAATCGCCACCTTGTCAAAAGTGATCGCCGATTTGCCGGACCCCAGCAGCGGCTTGATCGGGATCGGCGTGTGGTCGAGGTAGCGTTCCGACAGCGTATCCATCCCGTGCCCGTGCAGGCCCGCGTGCAGCGCATAAGACATCAGCATGGTGTCGTCGATCGGCGCCACATCCACCCCGTAGCGGTGGAAGATCTTGGCGTCGTATTTCATGTTCTGGCCGATCTTCATGATCGCCGGATCTTCCAGAACCGGCTTCAGCATTGCCACCGCTTCCTCCAGCGGCATCTGCCCTTCGGACAGCCCTTCACCGCCGAACAGATCATCGCCTCCCGCCTTGTGCGCCAGCGGGATGTAACAGGCCTCGCCTGCCTCCACACACAGCGAGATGCCGACCAGATCCACCACCATTTCATCGAGGCCGGTGGTCTCGGTGTCCACCGCCACCCAGCCGCGCTCGCGGATGCGGTCGATCCAGACCTGCAACGCCGCCGCATCGCGGACGCATTCGTATTTTTCCTTGTCAAAAGGCACTGCTTCCGGCGCTTCTGCTGCCGCGGAAACCGGCGCCGCGGCGGGCGCGTCCGGGATTGCCGGCGCCTCAACCCCCAGCCGGTCGGCCATGCGCTTGGACAGGGTGCGGAACTCCATTTCGGTCAGGAAGCTCAGCAGGGTGTCCGCGTCCGGCTCCATCACCTCCAGATCATCCAGGGTGAAGTCCAGCTCCATGTTGCAGTCGAGCTGCACCAGCTTCTTCGAAAGCTCGATCTGATCGCGCTTTTCAATCAGCGTCTGACGGCGCTTGGGCTGCTTGATCTCTTCCGCCCGGTCCAGCAGCTCTTCCAAAGAGCCGAATTCGTTGATCAGCAGAGCGGCGGTCTTGATCCCGATCCCCGGCGCGCCCGGCACGTTGTCAACGCTATCGCCGGCCAGCGCCTGCACATCGACCACCCGGTCCGGGCCGACGCCGAATTTCTCCACCACGCCGTCGCTGTCGATGCGCTTGTTCTTCATCGCATCCAGCATCTCGACGCCACCGCCGACCAGCTGCATCAGGTCCTTGTCCGACGAGATGATGGTGACCCGCCCGCCCGCATCGCGCGCCTGATGCGCCAGCGTGGCGATGATGTCATCGGCCTCAAACCCTTCGACCTCCTTGCAGGCGATGTTGAAGGCCTTGGTCGCCTCGCGGGTCAGCGGGAACTGCGGCACCAGGTCCTCGGGCGCGGGCGGGCGGTTGGCCTTGTAGAGATCGTACATCTCATTGCGGAACGACGTGCCGGAATGGTCAAAGATCACCGCCACATGGGTCGGCGCATCCGGGCCCTTGTTGTCCTCCACCTGCTTGAACAGCATGTTGCAGAAACCGGCCACCGCACCGATCGGCAGCCCGTCGGATTTCCGCGTCAAGGGCGGCAGCGCGTGATAGGCGCGGAAGATGAAGGCCGAGCCGTCGATCAGATGCAGATGGCAGCCCTTGCCGAATGTTGTCCCGCTCATGGCCCGTCGCGCTCCTGTTGGAAATCCGTTCGTGTTCTGTTTCCCGGTTATCGGTGATCCGGCAGGGAAGGGCAATTGCCGTTTGCCGCCGGCGGCAGGAACCGGCAGCGGCGGTCCGTCGCCGCGTCAGAAGGGCGGCGGGTTCCGGCAGCCGCCCTGCTGTGATAGACCTCTGGCCTTCCTTCACCACACATCAGGACGGAACCCCATGCAGCTCAACGGAAAAACGGTCATTGTCACGGGCGGCAGCGATGGCATCGGCAAGCATATCTGCCTGAAACTGGCCGCCGAGGGCTGCAAGCTGGCAATTCTGGGCCGCAACCAGGACCGTCTGGCACAGGTGGCAGAGGAGGCCCGCAGCCTCGGCGCCCCCGAGGCGCGCAGCTATGGTGCGGACATGACCGATCCGGCGGCGATTTCGGGTGCGGCGGCGGCCATCCTCCAGGACTTCGGCAGCGTGGATATCCTGATCAACAATGCCGGTATCTGGCACAAGGCCGGCCCGCTGGACAGCATTTCGGAGGAGATGCTGATAGCTACGGTGCAGACCAACCTGACCGGCCTGATGCAGCTGACCCGCCGCCTGCTGCCCGCGCTGCGCGACCGCGGCGAGGCCGCGATTCTAAACGTCGCCTCCAAGTCCGGCGTCGTCGCCCAGGCGGGCCAGTCGGTCTATACCGCCACCAAATACGGCGTGCGCGGCTTTACCGATGTGCTGAAGGTCGACGAGGCAGAAACCGGCGTGCGCGTCGCGGGCCTTTATCAGAGCGGCACCAACACCGGCATGTTCGCCAAGGCGGGTGAAGACGTCCCCAACCACATCTTCACCGAGCCGGAGGACCTGGCCGATGTGGTGGTCTTCATGCTGTCGCGCCCGCCGAAACTGTGGATGCACGAGGTGCGGGTCGAGCTCTGATCCCGGCTCTGCCCGCCGCAGGGCAGGGGCCTAGAATACTCCCATGCTGAGGCCCGCGCCCATCGCCAGCCCCAGCTCGCGGCAGGTTTCCAGCTCGTCTTCGGGGATCACCTTCTCCGCCAGGATCGCCTCCGGCGTCTGCGCATGGGTGCAGAGGATCAGCGGCGGCTGAACTTCCTTCAGCCGCCAGCCGGTGGCAATCCGCGCGGTCTGGCGGGCGGCATTCTCGCCGTCCGATCCGGCACAGACCATCTGCGCATAAGGCCGGCCTTCGATCCGGCCCAATACCGGGTAATAGCAGCGGTCGAAAAACTCTTTCATCATTCCGGACAGCGCCGCCAGGTTCTCCGGCGCGCAGAAGATATAGCCGTCCGCCGCCAGCAGATCCTCCGGCCCGGCGTCTTCGGCTTGTTTCAGGACGGTCTCTATCTCGCCGCGCGCCGCCTCAAACGCGGCCTCCGCCATCCGGCGGCTGCCGCCGGTGCGTGAGTGGTACACGATCAAGAGCTGTGCCATCGCTGCCGCCCGCCTGTTTCATCCAGCGGCAGATTACCGGGCGCTGGCAAATTTCTTCAAAGAAATTTGGCCGGAAAATTCGAATTTTCCGGGACCGGGCCTCCACCCGATCGGCCTCACGCCGCCCGGATCACTCCGCCGCCTTGGCCGCGTCCCGGTAGACGTATTTGCAGTCGCAATACGGGCATTCCACAAAATTCTCGTCCTCGGGGATCAGCAGATAAACCCGCGGATGCCCCAACGCGCCCTCGCTGCCGTCACAGGCCACCTTGCGGCTGTCCACGATCTTGGTTTCCGGCGCTTCGATGCTCATGGCTGGCAGTCCTTTCGGTTTTCGGCTAGGCGCATTTATGAGCCAAGCAAAAACCGGGGGCAAGAGCGGCAATGACAAGCGATGCAATCCGTATCGAGGCTTTGCGCAAAATCTACGGCGGCTACAAGGGCCAGCCGGAGAAACACGCGCTGAAGGGCGTTGAACTGACGGTGCCGCGCGGGTCGGTGTTCGGCCTGCTTGGGCCTAACGGCGCGGGCAAGTCGACGATGATCAACATCCTGGCCGGGCTGGTGCGCAAGACTTCCGGCAAGGTGACGATCTGGGGCTTTGACCAGGACGAAAACCCGCGTCAGAGCCGCGCCGCCATCGGCGTCATGCCGCAGGAGCTGAACCTCGACCCCTTCTTCACGCCGCGCGGCGCGCTGGAGGTGCAGGCGGGGCTTTACGGCGTGCCCAAGCACGAGCGGCACAGCGACGAGATCCTGCGCATGGTGGGACTGGAGGACAAGGCAGAGGCCTATGCCCGCACGCTTAGCGGCGGTATGCGGCGGCGTCTGCTTCTGGGCAAGGCGCTGGTCCACCGCCCTTCGGTTCTGGTGCTGGACGAGCCGACGGCGGGCGTCGACATCGAGCTGCGCCAGATGCTGTGGGAGAACATCCGAAAGCTGAACGCGCAGGGCATGACCATCATCCTCACCACCCACTACCTGGAGGAGGCCGAGGAGATGTGCGACGAGATCGCCATCATCAACCAGGGCGAGGTGGTCGCACGCGACAGCAAGGCGAGCCTCTTGGGGCGGCTCGATGCCAAGGCGATGGTGGTGCAGCCGGCAGAGCCCGCCACGGCGCTGCCGCAGGGCGATGGCATCGAGGCCAGCTTGCGCGAAGACGGCGCCGTGGTGCTGCGCTACCGCAGCCGCACGACCAGTGCCGAAGAGGTTCTGGCCGCGGTCCGCGCCGCCGGGATCAGCATTCGCGATGTGAAGACGGAAGAGGCGGACCTGGAGGATGTCTTCCTGTCGCTGACGAAAACACAGGCATAATTAACGGCTGTTCCGCCCGGCCGGTAGGCCGGGCCGCGCCCGTCCCGCCCCCCGTCATGCCGGAGGCGCGCTTCCAGCACGATGCGGGCGCTTCGCTTCCACCCCGCCGGGACGGGCGCGGCCCTCAACTTTTTGAGGCCAGCATCACGTTTTCACCCCCGGTCAATCCGCGCCTGATAGCAATTATTGCGCGACGACCGGATGTGGATGTACTCCACCCGTTCATCCTCCAGGATCTTTCCGGCCCGTGCCATCATCTCCGCCTGCGGGATCACGATACCGGTGCCATAAACGATCCGGTGATCCGCGCTGTAGCCCTTGATCAGGTAATCAGGGGAGCCCTCCAGAACCTCCGGCACCTGCTCGCCCTCATGCCGCTTGCAGTGATCCGCACACAGAAAGACCGGCCCGGTCTCGGCATAGGGCTGCGCCTCAGGAAAGGGGCGATGGGCCAGGATCAGCATTTCCTTGCCCGCGGGAATGTATTGCAGGCAATGGCGGCAGGGGTTGGCGCCGCCGTCCGACACCGTACGCTCCGGCATCTGGCCATGGGCGTCCGGCCCGCCATCCTGCAGCGCGCGGACAATATCTGTGGGCAGGGCGGTGATTCTGGTCATGGGGTTTCTCCTTTGCTGACAACACCCTGCCTGAACCGCCCCGCCGAAATCGACCCGGATCCTGCGCATCCGGCAGACCGCCGGGGGCGCTCCCGCCCGCCGGGCGGGCATTGAAAATGCCCTGCGGCGGTTGGGCCGGGCGCCGCGCTGGCGCGCGGCGCGGGGGCGCGTCGCGGCAGGTCCGCCGGGTTCGACTCCACATGAGAACAAAACGGGAATATCATGCGACTCATGTTTGCCGAATTCGCCTGCCTCTCCAACTTCACCTTCCTCACCGGGGCCTCCCACCCGGAGGAGTACGCGGCCCGTGCGCTGGAGCTGGGGATCGCGGGGGTGGCCATTGCCGACGAAAACTCCGTGGCGGGCATCGTGCGTGCCCATGCGGAGTGCCGCGACATCGCCCGCCGGGTGCGCGAGCGGCAGGCCTGGGACCGCCGCAACACCCCCATCGGCCCGCCGCGCCCCGCAGAAATTCCGCAGCCCGCCTCTTTCCCGGTCTATGAAACCGTGCGGCTGATCCCGGCGGCGCGGCTGGTCTTCACCGACGCGCCGGAGGTGATCGCCCTGCCTGTGAACCGCACCGGCTGGGGCAGCCTGACGCGGCTGATCTCCACCGGCCGGCTGAGGGCAGAGAAAGGCAGCTGCACGCTCCAGCTCTCCGACCTTTTGGAGTTTGCAGACGGGCTCCACCTGCTCTTGCTGCCGCAGGCGGGACATTTGCCCTGCGGCGCGGGCGGATGGGGGCCGCATATGGGCGCGCTGACGCGCCGCTTTGGCCCCCGCATGCACCTGCTGATGGCGCCGGCCTATGACGGTGGCGACCGGGCGCGCTTTGCGCAGCTGGCGGAGCTGGCAAAACAGCTGAACCTGCCCCCCTTGGCCAGCGCCGCGCCGCGGATGCACCACGGCAGCCGCCGCCGCCTGGGCGACGTGCTGAGCGCCATCCGCCTGCGCTGCAAGGTCGAAGCCCTGGGCCGCGCCGCCATGGCCAACGGCGAGCAGCGCTTGCGGTCCGGGGCCGAGATGCGCCGCCTGTTCCGGGGCCACGAGGAAGCCGTCGACAATGCCGCCCGGCTGGCGGACCAGCTGACCTTCTCGCTGGATGAGCTGCGCTATGACTACCCGGATGAAGGCAGCGAACAGGAAACCCCGCCGCAAAGGCTCAGGCGGCTGGCCGAAGAGGGCCTGCGCTGGCGCTATCCCGGCGGCGCGCCGGACAAGGTCCGCCAACTGCTGGAGCATGAGCTCGCCCTGATCGCCAAGCTGAAATACGACCCCTATTTCCTGACCGTACGCGACATCGTCGCCTTTGCCCGCTCCCGCGGCATCCTGTGCCAGGGCCGCGGCTCGGCGGCGAACTCGGTGGTCTGCTACTGCCTGGGCGTCACCTCCGTCAGCCCGGAGCTCGGCACAATGGTGTTCGAGCGTTTCGTCAGTGAAGCCCGCGACGAGCCGCCCGACATCGACGTCGATTTCGAGCACGAGCGGCGCGAGGAGGTGATCCAGTGGATCTATGAGCGCTACGGCCGCCACCGCGCAGGGCTGTGCGCCACGGTGATCCACTACCGCGGCAAACGCGCCATCCGCGAGGTGGGCCGCGCCATGGGGCTGACGGAAGACACCATCTCGGCACTGTCCTCGCAGCTGTGGGGCTTCTTCAGCACCAAGGGGGTGGAGGCGGAACGGATGCGCGAGATTGGCCTCGACCCGAACAGCCGCCGCCTGCAGCTGACCATGCAGCTGGTGGAGCAGATCATCGGCTTCCCCCGGCATCTGAGCCAGCATGTGGGCGGCTTCATCATCACCCAAGGAAGGCTGGATGAGCTGGTCCCCATTGAGAACGCCACCATGGAGGGCCGCACGGTCATCTGCTGGGACAAGGATGACATCGACACGCTCGGCATCCTCAAGGTCGATGTGCTGTCGCTGGGCATGCTCACCTGCATCCGCAAGGCGTTCGACCTGATGCGCCAGCACCACCAGCTGGACTACAGCCTCGCCACCCTGCCGCCGGAGGACCCGGCGGTCTACAATATGCTGTGCCGCGCCGACAGTATCGGCGTCTTCCAGGTCGAAAGCCGGGCGCAGATGAACTTTTTGCCCCGGATGCGGCCGCGCTGTTTCTATGACCTGGTGATCGAGGTCGCCATCGTCCGCCCCGGCCCGATCCAGGGCGACATGGTGCACCCCTATATCCGCCGCAGGAACGGCGAGGAGCCGGTGCATTTCCCGTCGGATGCGCTGGGCGAAGTACTGGGCAAGACGCTGGGCGTGCCGCTGTTCCAGGAGCAGGCGATGCAGATCGCCATCGTCGGGGCGGGCTTCACGCCGGAACAGGCCGACCGCTTGCGGCGATCCCTGGCGACCTTCAAGAAACACGGCAACGTCAGCGAATTCCGCAGCCTGTTCCTGCGCGGCATGGCGAAGAACGGCTATGACGCCGAGTTCTCCGAACGCTGTTTCTCCCAGATCGAGGGCTTCGGCTCCTACGGGTTTCCGGAAAGCCATGCGGCGAGTTTCGCGCTGCTGGTCTATGCCTCGGCCTGGATCAAGTGCCACCATCCGGGGATCTTTGCCTGCGCGCTCCTGAACGCCCAGCCGATGGGGTTCTACGCGCCCGCCCAGATCGTGCGCGACGCCCGCGCGCATGGGGTGGAGGTGCGCCCGGTCTGCATCAACAATTCCTATTGGGACAACGTGATGGAGCCCGACGGCCACGGCGGGCTGGCGCTGCGGCTGGGGTTCCGGCAGGTGAAAGGCCTGCGCGACGAGGATGCCGCCTGGCTGACCGCGGCGCGCGGCAACGGTTATCACGAGGTCGAGGACGTCTGGCGCAAGGCAGGCATCGCCCCGCCGGTGATCGAGCGGCTGGCGGAGGCGGACGCTTTTGCCTCCCTGGGGCTGAACCGGCGGGAAGCCTTATGGGCGGCCAAGGCGATCTCCGCCCGCAAGCCGCTGCCGCTGTTTGCCCGCGAGCTGGACGGCGAGGCGATTTATGAGCCGGAGGCCAGCCTGCCGCAGATGGGGCTGGGCGAGGAGGTGGTGGAGGATTACGTCGCCATGCGGCTGAGCTTGCGGGCGCATCCGGTGGCGCTGATCCGGCATCTGCTGACGCCGCAGGACAGAGACGGCAGCGCGCAGGGCGGGCCGGGGATTTGAGTATTTGGGGAAAGATGAAAGGCGCAGGGCGGGTCTGCGCCTGATCTTGCGCCTGATAACGCCAACTGCGGCAGGAATGGCGGTTCACCCCGGGGCGGCGAGGCGTTAGAAGGCTTGCGAACCTTTCCTTGCCCCGGAGCCTGACCCATGACCGCACCCAAACCCGTTGTCCTGTGCATTCTCGATGGCTGGGGCAGCGGCGAGCCGGGCAAGGCCAACGCGCCCTATCTCGCGGATACCCCCACGTTTGATGCGATCATGGCCAAGGGGCCGAGCGCGAAGCTGATCACCCACGGGCCGGATGTGGGGCTGCCGACCGGGCAGATGGGCAATTCTGAGGTCGGGCACACCAATATCGGCGCGGGACGGGTGGTGGCGATGGACCTGGGCCAGATCGATCTGGCGATCGAGGACGGGTCGTTCTTTGAAAACGAGGCGCTTCAGGCGTTTATCTCCAAGCTGAAGGACACTGGGGGCGCCGCGCATCTGATGGGGCTGGTCTCGGACGGCGGGGTGCACGGGCATATCAGCCACATCCTGGCGGCGGTGAAAGCGATCACGGACGCCGGGGTGCCGGTCTGGCTGCATGCGATCACCGACGGGCGCGACGTGGCGCCGAAATCGGCGTTTGGCTATTTCCGCGAACTGGAAGAAAAACTGCCCGAAGGCGCGCGGATTGCCACCGTGACCGGGCGCTATTTCGCGATGGACCGCGACAACCGCTGGGGCCGCGTCAGCGAAGCCTATGATGCGATGATCCACGCCAAGGGGCGCCCCGGCCAGACAGCCCATGGCGCGGTGGACCATGCCTATAACCAGTCGGAAACCGATGAGTTCATCGGCGCCACCGTGCTGGAAGGCTATGAAGGCGTGAAGGACGGCGACGGGTTCTTCTGCCTGAACTTCCGGGCCGACCGGGCGCGGGAAATCCTGCGCGCCATCGGCGAGCCGGGCTTTGCCGAGTTCGACACCGGCGACCGCCCCCAGCTGGCGGGCCTCTTGGGCATGGTTGAATATTCCGACGGCCACAATGATTACATGACCACCTGCTATCCCAAGGCGGCCATCGTCAACACGCTGGGCGAATGGGTGGCCAAGCAGGGCAAGCGCCAGTTCCGCCTGGCGGAGACCGAGAAATACCCGCATGTGACCTTCTTCCTGAACGGCGGCAAGGAAGAGCCGGAAGAGGGCGAGGACCGCTATATGCCGAAGTCGCCGAATGTGGCGACCTATGACCTGCAGCCGGAGATGAGCGCACCGGAGGTGACGGAGAAATTCGTCGAGGCGATCGAGGCGGGCTATGACCTCATTGTCACCAACTATGCCAACCCCGACATGGTCGGCCACACCGGTGACATCAAGGCGGCGATGCTGGCCTGCGAGGCGGTGGACCGCGGCCTGGCGCAGGTGGTGGAAGCGCTGGAGAAGGCGGGCGGCGCGATGATCGTCACCGCCGACCACGGCAACTGCGAGGTGATGATCGACCCCGAGACCGGCGGCGCCCACACCGCCCATACGCTGAACCTGGTGCCGGTGGCGCTGGTGGGCGGGCCGGAAGGCGCTCAGCTGCGGGATGGACGGCTGGCCGATCTGGCGCCGACGATCCTGGAGCTGATGGGGCTGGAGAAGCCTGCGGAAATGACCGGGGAGAGCCTGCTGTCATGATCCGGCGCGCGGGCCTGATGCTGCTGGCGCTGCTGGCCGCACCGCTGCCGGCGGCGGCGGATCCGGCAGCCGCCGCGCGCGAGGCCGCGGCGCAGCTGGAGGCCGCTTCGGTCCAGTTGCAGGAGGCCGACAGTTCCCGCGACCGGGTGAAGGCGCTGACCGGCACCGTGCAGGCGTTTGAAGCCGGGCTGGCCGCGATGCGCGACGGCTTGCGCCGGGTGGCGCGGCGCGAGGCGCAGCTGAGCGCCCAGCTGGCGGCGCGGCAGGAAGAGGTCTCGGGCCTTTTGGGCATCATCCAGACGATTGAGACATCGCCGCCGCCGGTGCTGATGGTTCACCCCTCGGGTCCGTTGGGCGCTGCGCGCTCGGCGATGATGCTGGCCGAGGTGACCCCGGCGCTGCATGCCAAGGCGCAGTCATTGAAGACGGATCTGGACGAGGTGCAGTCGCTGCGGCTGTTGCAGCAGAACGCGGCCAGGACGCTGGAGGAGGGGCTGGCGGGCGTGCAGTCCGCGCGGGTGCAGCTGTCGACCGCGATTGCCGACCGCACCACGCTGCCCAAGCGGTTCACCGCCGATCCGGTGCGCACCGCGATCCTGATCTCCTCGACTGAGACGCTGTCGGGCTTTGCCGACGGGCTGGCCGAGATCGCCGGCGGTGAGATTGCCGAGTCCAGCGCTGACATCAGCGATCTGCGCGGCACCCTGGCGCTGCCGGTCGAAGGGCTGGTGCTGCGCGGCTATGGCGAGCGCGATGCGGCGGGCATTG
The DNA here is from genome assembly GCF_982940295.1 of Leisingera sp. NCBI lineage: Bacteria > Pseudomonadati > Pseudomonadota > Alphaproteobacteria > Rhodobacterales > Roseobacteraceae > Leisingera > Leisingera sp. The sequence continues at coordinate 41,574 of NZ_CEYXRG010000002.1, read as the reverse complement.
CCCGCCCGGGCCTGCTGGTCGCCACCCGCCCGCGGGCGCTGGTCACCGCGCCCACAGCCGCCACCATCCGCTACCGCGGGCCGCTCTTGGATCTGGGCAACGTGGTGATTCTGGAGCCGCAGCCGGAAACCCTGTTTGTGCTCTCCGGCCTGGCCGAAGTCTATGGCGAGGCGGGGCAGGTGATCCCGGAAGGCACCCCTGTCGGCCTGATGAGCGGTGAAGCCCCTGGGCCGGACGCAATTCTGTCAACAAGCGGTGAAGGGGGTGGAACTGACCGGACAGAAACGCTCTATATAGAAGTGAGAATGGACAACAGCCCAGTGGACCCGGAAACATGGTTCCGCACTGGAAAAGGTGGATGAAGGCTTGATGAAAAAATTTGCGATGGCCGCCGTTGGCGGCACGCTGGCAGGGATTGTCGCCACGACCTATGTTGCAGGCCCCTTGCTGGCGCAGGAAGGCACGCGCGAGGCCAATGTCTATGAGCAGCTGGACCTGTTCGGCGACATCTTCGAGCGCATCCGCGCGCAATATGTCGAGGAGGTCGACGAGAAGGAGCTGATCGAAGCGGCCATCGGCGGAATGCTGACCTCGCTGGATCCGCATTCCAGCTATTTGTCGCCCGATGATGCCAGCCGGATGCGGGTGCAGACGCGCGGCGAGTTCGGCGGCCTGGGCATCGAAGTCACCCAGGAAGAGGGCTTTGTAAAAGTCGTGTCGCCCATCGACGGCACCCCGGCGGATGAGGCCGGCATGGAAGCCGGCGATTTCATCACCCATGTGGACGGCGAAAGCGTGCTGGGCCTGTCGCTGGATGAGGCGGTCAACCTGATGCGCGGGCCGGTCGGATCGGAGATCGTGATCACCGTGGTGCGCGAGGGCGAGGCGGAACCGTTCGATGTGTCGATCATCCGCGACACCATCAAGCTGACCGCGGTGCGGGCCCGCACCGAGGGCGACACCGTGGTGATGCGGATCACCACCTTTAACGACCAGACCACGCCGAACCTCGAGGAAAACCTCAAGAAACAGATCGAGGAAGCCGGCGGCATGGAGAGCGTCAACGGCATCGTGCTGGACCTGCGCAACAACCCGGGGGGCCTCTTGACCCAGGCGATCAAGGTGGCCGACAGCTTCCTGGAGTCCGGTGAGATCGTCTCTACCCGCGGCCGCAACCCGGAAGACGGCGAACGCTTTAACGCCACCCCGGGCGATCTGGCCGACGGCAAGCCGATTGTGGTGCTGATCAACGGCGGCTCCGCCTCGGCCTCGGAAATCGTGGCCGGCGCGCTGCAGGATCACCGCCGGGCGATTGTCGTGGGCACCAAGTCCTTTGGCAAGGGGTCGGTCCAGACGGTGATGCCGCTCAAGGGCGATGGCGCCATGCGCCTGACCACCGCGCGCTATTACACGCCGTCGGGCCGCTCAATCCAGGCGCTGGGCGTGTCGCCTGATATCGTGGTGGAACAGCCCCGCCGCACCGCCGCGGCCGAGGAGGAGGACAGCCCCGCCCGCCGCTCCCGTTCGGAAGCCGACCTGCGCGGCAGCCTGAACAACGACTCCTTGAGCGAGGATGAAATCCGCCAGATCGAGGAAGAGCGCGAGAAGGCCGAGAAAGCCGCTGAACTGCGCGAGGAGGATTACCAGCTGGCCTATGCCATCGACATCCTGAAGGGGCTGGTGGCGCTGGGCCCGAACTGAGCCCGCCGCAAACACGCAGCACAAAGGGGCCGTCCGGTTGGGCGGCCTTTTTTCATATCTGCTGTTGCCGCCTTGGCGGGCGGGGTCTGTTGTTTCGTGCCGTTTCGCGCTGTGTCCCGATTAAGGGGGCGGCGCCGCCGGGTGGAGTTGGACAGACCCCGCGGGGCCTGCTCGGACAGGATTTCCTGAGCGACCCCCTTTTTATCAGGGCCGGTCTCCGGGTGTTGCGCAGGCAGCCGCACAGATGCCTGCGCCTCGTATCATGGCCCTTGCGCGGGGCCATGGCGGGTGATCTCGATCTGCTGGGAGTGTGGCATGGCAGCGTGAGGATCGGGTGAAGCAGGCGTGCGCCGGGGGCGCAACGCCTTGCCCGGATGAAGGTGCGCAGCACCGCCGGGCTGCGCCCGCCCAGGCAGGCGCAGCCCTCTGTGGAAAACGGGAAACCGAAAACAAGAAGTCTGCGTTTTCTTTTGAGGCTGCTTCGCCCACGCCCTTGCGTCATCGCGAAAATAAACGCCCGATATCCGGCGTACTGAGCGGGCGGGCTGGTCTATGCTCCGCTCATGTTGTTCGACCTGCCTGATTCCCGCACGCTTTACCAAGCGCTGCTAGACCGTGATGCCGCATACGAGGGGCGCGCCTATGTTGGCGTCACCTCCACCGGCATCTTCTGCCGGCTGACCTGCCCGGCGCGTAAGCCCAAGTTCGAGAACTGCCGGTTCCATGCCACCCCCGGCGACTGCATCGAGGCGGGGTTCCGCGCCTGCAAGCGCTGCAAGCCGCTGGCGGCGGCGGCCGGCGATGACCCGGTGGTGCAGGACCTGCTGGCGCGGCTGGAGGCGCGGCCCGCCTACCGCTGGGGCGAGGGCGATCTGGTGCGGCTGGGGCTGGATCCCTCGACCGTGCGGCGCGCGTTCAAGCGGCATTTCGGCATGACATTCCTGGAGATGGCGCGGCAGCGGCGGCTGCGCGAGGGGTTCACCGCGCTGAAGGCGGGGGAGCCGGTGATCGCGGCGCAGATTGATGCGGGGTTTGAAAGCGCCAGCGCCTTTCGCGCGGCATTCGCGAAACTGGTGGGGATCGCGCCGGGGGCTTTCCGCAAGGATGCGCTGCTGCTGGCCGACTGGATCGACACGCCGCTGGGGGCGATGATTGCGATCAGCTGCCGGCATCATCTGCACCTGCTGGAATTTGCCGACCGCAAGGCGCTGCCGCGCGAGGTGGCCAAGCTGCAGAAGGCGCAGCCCGGCGGCCTGGGCTTTGGCCGTCCGGCACCGACGGAACAGATCGCAGAGGAGCTGCGCCGGTTCTTTGCGGGCGAAGGCGCGGATTTCCGGACCCCGCTGTCGCTGCATGGCACCGGTTTCGAGCGCGAGGTCTGGCGCTATCTGCTGACCATCCCGGCGGGCGAGACCCGCAGCTATTCGCAGATCGCGCGGGAGCTGGGGCGGGCCTCGGCCACGCGGGCGGTGGCGCGCGCCAATGGCGCCAACCAATTGGCGCTGGTGGTGCCCTGCCACCGGGTGCTGTCGGCGGATGGATCGCTGACGGGGTACGGCGGCGGCTTGTGGCGCAAGCAGCGGCTGATCGAGATTGAAACAGGCTATAAACAGAGGATTTCAGCATGACATATTCAGAGCGGGCCGCGGCTTTTGCGGCGCTGCACCAGCCGGGCAACCCGGTGGTGCTTTACAACATCTGGGACGCGGGCAGCGCCAAGGCGGTTGCCGGGGCAGGGGCGAAAGCGCTGGCGACCGGCAGTTACCCGGTGGCGGCGGCGCAGGGGTTCCCGGACGGGGAACAGATCCCGCTGGAGTTTGTGCTGGGCAACGCGGAGCGCATCATCGCGGCCACGGACCTGCCGGTGACGATTGATTTCGAGGGCGGCTATGCCAGCGAGCCGGAGCAGCTGACCGCCAATGTGGCGCGGCTGGCTGAGACCGGTGCGGTGGGCCTCAACTTCGAGGATCAGGTTGTCGGCACGGCGGATCTGTACGGGATCATTGAGCAGGCCCGCCGGGTGACCGCGGTGCGGGCGGCCCATGCGGATATCTTCGTCAATGCGCGCACCGATCTGTTCCTGAAGGAAAAGGATGCCTCCAAGCACGGCGCGCTGCTGTCGGAGGCGCTGGAGCGCGGCGAGGCCTATGCCGAAGCGGGCGCCAACGGGTTCTTTGTCCCGGGGCTGAGCGATCCCGATCTGGTTGCCCGGGTCTGCGAGGCGAGCCCGCTGCCGGTCAATACGATGATGCGCGGCATCACGCTGGAAACCGCGCGGCAGGCAGGAGTGGCGCGGGCCAGCTACGGGCCGATCCCGCACGCTAGGCTGATGCAGGTGCTGGCCGAGCATTTCCAGTCGCTGGATTAAGCGGCCTTACATCGTCTCCAGGCAGTGGCGGCGGAACGCGCGCTTGAGCATGTCCAGCTCGGCGCGCAGCAGTTCGACTTCGGCACGCAGGTCGTCAGAGACGGCTTCGCCCGCAATCAGGGTGAAATCGCCCAGGCGGGTGCTGCCGGCAGCGTCGAAGATCACAAAGGTCTGCACCCCGTCAGCCACGGCCTCTGCCGGGATGGGCACCGAGATGGTCCATTCACCGCCCCTTTGGCCCTCGGTCAGCTGGACGTCCTGAACCGGCTGATCCTGGAACATCACGGTGATGTCCGGCTTGGCGCCGCTGGCGGGGGCGTTGCCGATCTGGCCCTCCCAGATGCCATTGCGGAAGCGGATTTTGGTCAGTGTCAGGGTGCTCATGTCCGGGTGCTCATGGGGCAGGGTTCCTCAGATCGCCGCGCGGCGGTGGCGCGAGAAGGTCAGGTCGCGCAGGACAACCTGGTTCATGTCGGGCGCTTCGAAAATCAGGTCGAGCCAGATCTTCTCGATCCGCTTCTCGTTCAGCCGGGAATAGGCCAGGTCGAATTCCACCACGATGTTCTTCTCCTCCATCGGGAGCTCGCGCACGATCTGCTCGGTGTTGGGTCCGTGCTGGATGTTGAGCCGGGCGAAGATCTCGATCGGCTTTTCCGATTCGATGATGCTGTCCACCCGCAACAGATGCTGGCGGGTCATCCCCTCTGCGGCGGCGGGCGGCAGGTCGACCACCAGCGACAGGAAGGAGCCGTCGAATTTGAAGACATCCATGCGCAGGCCGAAGGGGGCGAGATCCTCCTCGCGGGTATTGCGCAGCTGGCGCAGGGTGAGTTCCGAGAAGGCGCAGTCGTGAAACAGCTGCACCTCATCCCCCAGCCGGGCCTTGGCCGGGACTGAGGACAACCCGCGCTCCGGCAAGGGGCCGCGCCACATCTCCGGGCGCCAGGACCAGTCGGTGCCGTGCGGGCGGGGAAAGAAGGAAGAGCCGATCTGCGGCAGCGCCAGGCGGCCGTCGGCGGTGTGGATCAGCCGGTCCAGATGGGTGCGCAGCTGGCGGGCGTGGTTGCGCTGGCGGCGCAGTTCGGACAAGGGCGCGCGGGAGGATTCCTCTGCCGCGGCGCGCCAGCGGCGCAGGCTGCGCAGGTGCATCAGCCGGTCCATGATCCTGCCCATCGTGCTCTCTCTTGCCTAGTTGAGGTCTTGCTGGCCTGTCCGGCCCCGGCGCGGCTGGCCGCGGGGGCTGGCGGCAGTGTAACCGAGCGCGGCTAATGAAATAAACCGGCAATCCGCTGGCGCAGCCCGCGTTTTTTGCGGGCTTCGGGGGCACCGCCGCCTGCCGCCGGGCCCGCAGGCCGCGGCCGGGGCCGCAGCGCTGCGGCGGCTGCCGGGGGGTGTGCGGCCTGCGCCTCCTCCAGCTCCGGCAGGGTGGAGGCCTCCAGCGTGCGGTGAGTCACCTCGTTCAGCAGGGCCGCACCGTGGCTGCCCAGGGCGCGGCTGCCGTCGGGCGCATAAAGCGCCAGCGCGACCAGGTGGCGGTCGAGCACAAAGGCGCCGCGCCAGTGCACCGGGCTGGCGCCCTTGGCCACGGCTTCGGGAAACTCCAGCCGCACCAGCGGCAGCAGCTGATCCTCGCGGCTTTCCAGCAGCCGGGCGCCGGGGAACATGGCGGCGATGTCGGTGGCCTGCGGTGCCAGCGCGTCCTGTTTGGCCGGTCCGATAGAGGCGGTCAGCACCGCCGCCTTGCGGGCGCCGAACCAGCCGCGCCCCTCCAGGCGGCTGCAATGGGCGATCAGGGCAAAGCCGCCGCTGCCGTCCGCGGCGCTGCTGCGCTGGTCGAAACAATAGCTTTCCGGCGCGGCCAGCAGCACCTCGCCGTTGGCAAAGGACATTATCTGGCCCCCTTGCAGGGGGGACGGGCCGGCGTCACGGGCCGCAAAGGAGAGGCTTTGAGGGGCAGAGGAGCAAGCGGTCAGAAACGCGCCGGTCAGCACCGCCGCAGCCGCCTTGGCCAATGGCGCAAGGGTGGGCGCCTTTCCGCCGGCGGGCGGAAAAGACGCGGGTTTTCCGCTGGTTATTTTGGTCACTGCTGCCCCTGCCGGTGTTGTTTTTTGCCAATTTCATAACGGTCAGGAGCGCCGCCGGGCAAGAGTGAACAGCCCCGCGGTGCCGATGCCTTGCCATGGCGTTGCAGCAATGCATAACGTTGGCGGCATTTGGCGGTTGGCCGGAAGGGAGCATCCATGCGGCACAGGCAGGGCTACAGGGCGCATGAGGCCATGGTGCGGTTTGCCCGGGCGCAGCCGCAGCTGTGGCGTCTGCTGCTGGGGCTGGTGCTGGTGGCGGCGGTCAGCTTTGCGATGACAGCAGCGCTGCAGGTGACCGTCGCGGAGCTGTTTCCCGGGGCTTGGCTGCAGGGGCTGGCCGATGGCAGCAACCCGGGTGCGATGCTGGTGCTGTTGGGCAGTTTTGCCTTCCTGTCGCTGGGGGTGGCGATGGCCGCCCGGCTGTTTCACCAGCGCAGCTTTGCCACCGTGACCGGGCATTTGCGGCCCTTGGTCTGGCAGTTCGGCCGCGTCAGCCTGTTTCTGCTGGGGCTGAGTGCAGTGCTGATGGCCCTGCCGCCCTACAGCATGGGGCCGCCGATGACCCCGAATCTGCCGTTCTGGACCTGGCTGGGCATCCTGCCCTTCTCGGTTGCCGCGGTGCTGGTGCAGACCGGCTCGGAAGAGATCCTGTTCCGCGGTTATATCCAGCAGGCGCTGGCAGCCCGCTTCCGCAGCCCCGCGGTCTGGCTGCTGGTGCCCTCGGCGCTGTTCGCGCTGGGCCATTACCTGCCGGTTGATGCCGGGGAAAACGCGCTGCTGATCACCGCCTGGGCCGGGCTGTTCGGGCTGCTGATGGCGGACCTGACCGCACGGGCCGGGACCCTGGGTCCTGCGATGGCGGTGCACTTTTTCAACAACGCCGCCGCGCTGCTGCTGTTTGCCTCGCCCACCAGCCTCAATGGGCTGGCGCTGTACCTCATCCCCTTTGATATGGCCGACACCGGCAACCTGCGCCCGTGGATGGCCGTCGACTTTGCGCTGATGCTGGTGAGCTGGCTGACAGCGCGGCTTGCCATACGCCGCTGATTGCAATTGCGGCAAATGCGCCTTATCTGGGGGGCAAACCGCGCCCCCGGAGAGGCAAGCAATATGAACTGGATCACCAACTATGTCCGGCCCAAGATCAACTCGATCTTTTCACGCCGCGAAGTGCCCGAGAACCTTTGGCAGAAATGCGATGAATGCGGCACCATGCTGTTTCACCGCGAGCTGAGCGACAATCAGAACGTCTGCACCAGCTGCGGCCATCATATGAACATCACGCCGCGCGACCGGTTCACCGCGCTGTTTGACGGCGGTGTCTTCACCGAGGTCGCGGTGCCGGAGCCGCTGACCGACCCGCTGAAGTTCAAGGATCAGAAGAAATATCCAGAGCGGATCAAGGCGGCGCAGAAGAAGACCGGCGAGAAAGACGCGATGCTGGTGGCCGCGGGCGAGATCGGCCGCACGCCGATCATCGCCGCTGCGCAGGACTTCTCCTACATGGGCGGCTCCATGGGCATGTATGTGGGCAATGCCATCATCGCCGCGGCCGAGGAAGCGGTGAAGCTGGGCCGCCCGCTGGTGCTGTTCTCGGCCGCTGGCGGCGCCCGGATGCAGGAGGGGATCCTCTCGCTGATGCAGATGCCGCGCACCACCGTTGCGGTCGAAATGCTGAAAGAGGCGGGCCTGCCCTATATCGTGGTGCTGACCCATCCGACCACCGGCGGCGTCACCGCCTCCTATGCGATGCTGGGCGATGTGCATATCGCCGAGCCGAACGCGCTGATCTGCTTTGCCGGTCCCCGGGTGATCGAGCAGACTATCCGCGAGAAGCTGCCCGATGGCTTCCAGCGCGCCGAATACCTGCTGGACCACGGGATGCTGGACCGGGTGACACCGCGCACCGAGATGCGCGAAGAACTGATCACCATCATCCGCATGCTGATGGACCTGCCGCCGCAGGTGGTGGGCGATCTGCCGGTGCCGGAGAAGGAAGAGACGCCCCAGGCCGCAAATGCGCCGGCCGATGGCGCTCCCAGCGAAGAAGCTGCCGAGTAAACCGGTTTAAACAGATACGCATGGCCTATAAGGCCGGTCAGCGCCCGTCCCTTCCAGGGCGGGCGCTGTTCTTTGCGACCTAAGACACTCCGACCTGACAGGACCAGGCTGATGACCCAGACCTCCGACGCGATCCTCGCCCGCATGATGGCGCTGCACCCAAAGATCATTGATCTGACGCTGGACCGGGTCTGGCGCCTGCTGGAAGCGCTGGACAACCCGCAGGAAAAACTGCCGCCGGTGATCCACCTGGCGGGCACCAATGGCAAGGGCTCGACCCAGGCGATGATCCGGGCCGGGCTGGAGGGGATGGGGAAGAGCGTTCACGCCTATACCTCGCCGCATCTGGCGCGGTTCCATGAGCGGATCCGGCTGGCGGGCGAACTGATCTCCGAGCCGCATCTGACCGAAGTGCTGGATGAGTGCTATGCAGCGAACAATGGCGGGAACATCACCTATTTCGAGATCACCACGGTGGCGGGGCTCTTGGCGTTTTCGCGCACGCCTGCGGACTACACCCTGCTGGAGGTCGGTCTGGGCGGGCGTCTGGACGCCACCAATGTGATTACGCCGGAGGTGTCGGTCATCACCCCGATCTCCATCGACCACGAGCAGTTCCTGGGCAACACGCTGGCCAAGATCGCTGCGGAGAAGGCGGGGATCATCAAGCGCGGGGTGCCGGTTGTGGTCGGTCCGCAGCCGGAAGAGGCGATGGAGGTGATCGAAGCCACCGCTGCCCGCCTTGGCGCGCCGCTGATCGCCTATGGCCAGCACTGGCATGTCTACGAGGAGCGGGGGCGGCTGGTGTTCCAGGACGAAAGCGGCCTGCTGGACCTGCCGCTGCCGGCCCTGCTGGGCGCGCATCAGATCCAGAACGCCGGTGCGGCGCTGGCGGCGCTGCGCCATCTGGGGGCGGATGAGGCGGCTTGCGAAGTCGCGATGCTGAATGCCGAATGGCCTGCGCGGATGCAGAAGCTGAAAACCGGCCCGCTGGTGGAGGCCGCACCGGAGGCCGAGCTGTGGCTGGACGGCGGCCACAACGCCGCGGCCGGCGTGGCGCTGGCGGATGTTCTGGCGAAACTGCCCGAACGCCCCACGCACCTCATCTGCGGCATGCTGAACACCAAGGACGTGAGCGGCTACATGGCCCCGCTGGCACCGCATGTTGCAAGCCTGACCGCCATTTCGATCCCGGATGAGATCAACACACTCAGCGCCGAGGAGACCGAAGCCGCAGCCAAATCCGTGGGCATCGCCGCGGGCACCGCGGAGAGCACCATGGCGGCGCTGCAGGCGGTCATCGCCAAGGACCCGCAGGCGCGGGTGCTGATTTGCGGCTCGCTGTACCTGGCAGGCCATATCCTGCGCGAAAACGGCTGACCTAAGGGTCAGGACCCTGCCCCGGCGGGGCATTGTGCGACAGCAGCCGTGCCTCAAGCAAACGCTGTGCCTGATCAATAATGCACAGGCGGGTGTTTGAACGGTTGTTGTGCTGCACGAGTTTAATCGCGCCTGCGATGGTGGCCAGGGATCCGATGCCGCCTACCCAGAGGCCGATCAGGGCAGGCACGCCGACAATCGGGGCCGTCAGTCCGGCGCCGATCACTATGGCTGTTACACCAACGCCTGTAATCAGATAATCCGAGAGCGGCGGCGCCTTTTCATTCTCCCGCGCGCGGGCCTCGTTCAGGAATTGCCGCCAGCCTTCCACCACTTCATAGTCCCATTCGGCACGGGGGCGGTCGGTGCCGCTCCATTCCAGAATCTGCGAAGGGTCCGCGGCCAGCATACCGACGCCTTCGTCCAGATCGGTTGGGCTGAAGGCGTTGGGCTGCGGCAGACGCATGGCACTGCTGCCTAGCTGGCTTGGCGCAGGCTGCGGAGTTTGGATTTGACTTTTGCCGCACCTTTTGCCGCGCTCTCAGGAGATCGGGCCTCTGGCGCCTGTTCTGCAATCAGCTTGGCAATGCGCCGGGAGGTTTCCTGAGCAACAAGGGCCTGGCGCCGTTTGCGGTATCTGGATGACATGGCGGCGATCAGGCTGACGGCTGCAGCCAGGATCAGGACAGCGGGCACCGCGACCAGAGGGTCGGCTGCAGGCTTGTAGGCGGCAATATAAACAACGCTGGCAACGATGCCGGAAGCGGCACCGCCAAGGGTTGCCAGGACGTCCTGCCAGGTGGAACTGTACATCTCGCGCCCGCAAGCTGCCTGTGCGTCGGTCCAGCGCGGGCTGGTTTGGGTGACCATGATCAACCTCCGTTCAGGCTGTCAAGGATAAGCGCGGCGCGCAAAAATTGCAATCTTTCTGCCCGTGGCCGTCGGCCGTTACCCGTCGCTTCCCCAGTCCTTGTCCTGCATCTCGCGCAAGCGCGAGGCGGTGCGTTCGAATTCAAAGGTGCCTTCGCCCTCGACATAGAGCATTTCGGGCTGCGCCGCGGCGGAGCAGATCAGCCGCACCCGCGCCTCATAGAGGGCGTCGATCAGGGTGACGAAACGTTTGGCCTCGTTGAAGTTGTTGCGGCTGAGGCGGGGGATGTCCTCCATCACCAGGACCTTCACTTCCTCGGCGATGGCCAGATAGTCGCCCGGCCCCAGCATCTTGCCGCAGAGGTCATAGAAAGTGGCCCGCGCCACCCCGTTGCGGAAGGCGGGCAGGGTGACTTCGCGGCCTTTCACCTCCAGCGTCAGCGGCTGTGCCGGGCCGCCCGACAAATCCTCCCAGATCGCGCGGATCTGGGCGCGGGCCTCAGCGTCGACGGGCGCGAAATAGACCTGCGCGCCGGTCAGCCGGTCCTGGCGGTAATCAGTGGCGCTGACCATCTCATGAACTTCCATCTGCGCCTTGATCAGGTCGATGAAGGGCAGGAACAGCTGCCGGTTCAGCCCGTTCTTATAAAGGTCGTCCGGCACCCGGTTGGAGGTGGTGATCACGGTGACGCCGGCGGCGAACAGCGCCTCGAACAAACGTCCAACAATCATCGCGTCGGTGATGTCGGTGATCTGCATCTCGTCAAAGGCCAGGAGCCGCACCGAGTCTGCCACGTCTGCCGCCACCGGCGCCAGCGCGTCCTCGACCCCGTTCTGGCGAGCCTCATGCATCTGCGTGTGGATTTCCTGCATGAAGGCGTGGAAATGCACCCGGCGCGAGGGGATGCCGTCCAGGCTGTCGACAAACAGGTCCATCAGCATCGACTTGCCGCGGCCCACGCCGCCCCAAAGGTAGAGCCCCTTGACCGTCTGGTATTCCGCCTTGCGGAAGAAGCCGCGTTTCACCGGCGGCGCCTTCAATCCTTCTGCGATGCGGTCGAAATGGGGAAGCACGGCTTCCTGGGCCGGGTCGGGCTTCAATTCGCCCGCGTCGATCTTCTGCCGGTAAAGCGCACTCAAATGGGTCATGGGGACAGGGATAGCGCGGGGCGCGGGGGATGGGAAGTTCCTCGTGCGCTCGCGGTGCCAAGGAGTGTTTTGCGTAAGGCAGGCCGGATCAGCTTTTCTGACCCGGCCAGGGCCTAAGAAGCCTGTCACATCAATTTTCCTTAACCATGCGCGCAAAATTCCTGATTTGACCGGCCGCCAGGTTTCCCTGAAAGTTCCGCAGCTTGTCAGGAGAAAGCACATGGACCGTCCCGCGCCGCTGTTTACCCCCGTTCTGATCGTGGGCTGCATCATCATCATGGTGAGCTTTGCGGTGCGCGCCTCCTTTGGTGTCTTTCAGATCCCGATTGCCGAGGAGTTCGGCTGGCTGCGCGCGGAGTTTTCGCTGGCGATTGCGATCCAGAACCTGGCATGGGGCATCGGGCAGCCGGTATTCGGCGCCATTGCCGAGAAGATCGGCGACCGTAAAGCGATCGTCATGGGGGCGATTGTCTATGCCGCGGGGCTGGTGCTGAGCGCCTGGTCAACGACGCCGTTTGAGATGCAGACCTATGAGTGGCTGGTGGGCTTTGGCATCGCGGGCACCGGGTTTGGCGTGGTGCTAGCGGTTGTGGGCCGCGCCAGTTCCGACGAGAACCGCTCGATGTCCTTGGCGATTGTCACCGCGGCCGGGTCTGCCGGGCAGATCTTTGGCGCGCCAACGGCAGAGTGGATGCTGGGGTTCCTGCCCTGGCAGACGATTTTCCTGCTGTTTGCGGGCGTGGTGCTGGCGCTGATTGCGTTCTTGCCGCTGATGCGGGCGCCGGAGGCGGCCTCCAGGCTGGAGCTGGAAGAGAGCATGGGGGCGATCCTGATGAAGGCGTTCAAGGATCCGTCCTACACGCTGATCTTCCTGGGCTTTTTCAGCTGCGGCTATCAGCTGGCCTTTGTCACCGCGCATTTCCCGGCCTTTGTGACTGAGATGTGCGGGCCGATCCTGCCGGGCGGCGCGCTGCATTCGATCGGGATCACAACCACCTCCGCGCTGGGGGCGGCGGCGATTTCGCTCATTGGCGCTGCCAATGTGGGCGGCACGCTGCTGGCGGGCTATCTGGGCAAGCGGTATTCCAAGAAATACCTGCTGGCGGCGATCTATACCGGGCGGACGATTGCGGCGGCAGCCTTCATCATATTCCCGATCACACCGCTGTCGGTGATCATCTTCTCGGTTGCCATGGGCTCGCTGTGGCTGGCGACGGTGCCGCTGACCTCGGGCCTGGTCGCGCATATCTACGGGCTGCGCTACATGGGCACGCTCTATGGCATCGTGTTCTTCAGCCACCAGCTGGGCAGCTTCCTGGGGGTCTGGCTGGGCGGGCGGATGTATGACGCCTATGGCGATTACACCCTGGTCTGGTGGATCGGCGTCGGTGTCGGGGCGTTCAGTGCGATTGTGCATCTGCCGGTGAAGGAGCGGCCGCTGCGGGCCGCCCCGGCTGCGGTTGCGGCGTGACGCCTGCGGTGTGCTGCGTGGCGGGCCGAGGAGCCGGGGCCAGCCCCGGACCCCGGAGTATTTAGGGAAAGATGAAAAGCACGGGCGGCGTTTACATCAGGCCGCGGCGGTGGTTTTGGGCGATGATCTCCAGCACCTGGTCCGTGTGGGTATAAGGCAGGCCGTGGCCTGCGCCGGGGATTTCCTCCTGCCGGACGGATCGGGCGCGTTCGGCCAGGCGGCCGGGCGAGCTCGGAGGTATCACCGCATCCTCCTGTCCCCAGATGGCCAGGGCCGGAACGCCCTTGCTGTGCAGGCTGCGGAGCTCTTCGGTGAAATCCTCGTTCAGGATGCCGCGCAGGGACGCGAGCACGGCGGGAACAAAGCCCCGGTAGCCCAGCTCCTGCTGCTGCAGGTCGATGATGCCGGGGACGGAGGAGGGCAGGCTGCGCTCTGCCTGGGTGCTGCGGATGTGCAGGGCGGGGTAGATGGCGTGCATCAGCCAGCCGCCAAAGACCGGCACATCGCGGATGATGTGTATCAAGCGGCCGCCGCTGCGGCCGAAGCCGGCAGGGGCCAGCAGGATCAGCTCGCGCAGGCGGGTGGGGTGGGCCGCCGCAAAGGCGGTGGCAATGGCGCCGCCCATGGAATAGCCGATCAGTGTGACATCATCGCCCACCTCCTGATCTGCCAGCAGCTCCTCCAGCTGGGTGAGGAAGAATGCGCTGTCCTGCGGGTCTGCGGGGCGGTCCGAATAGCCGCGCCCGTAGAGGTCATAGGTCAGCACCCGGTAGCCCAGGGCGCCCAGGCCCTTGGCGATGCCGTTCCAGACGAAAGACGGTGTGGTGAGGCCGTGGACGCAGACCGCGACGGGCCCGCGCAGGGGGCCGGTCCAGCGGTAATGGGTGCAGCCGCCGGGCAGCTGAGCCAGCGCGCCGGGGGCGGTCTGCCGGGCCTTGGCGTTCATCGGCTTGCGCAGACGCTCGCGCAGGAAGGGCGCGAGTGCGATTGCCAGAACGGCAAGGGCCAGCAGCCAGATCATGCTTTTGCTTTCCACTTCTGCAGGATGTGGTGGCTGGTCATCAGGTCCAGATGGGCGCCGCCGCCGTTCTTGAACAGGGTGATCTGTGCGGGGTCAAAAGCCGGAAAGCTGTCCAGGGAATAGAAATCCGCCAGCACGTCGCTGCGCTGGATGGTGCCTTCGGCCAGCGGGATTTTGAACTCGCCGATATGGTCCAGGGTGGTGTCGAAGCTGTCGCAGTAGATCTGCGCGCGTTTGAGTGCCGCGTCATCGGCTTCGCGCATGTCGGGGCGGTAGGCGCCGATCATGTTGAGGTGCTGGCCGGGGCGCAGCCATGCGCCCTTGATTACCGGGTCGGAGGACATGGTGCAGGTGACGATGATATCCGCCGCGCGCACCGCCGGTTCCAGGTCGGGTGCGTGTTTGGTGCCGGGGTATTGGGCGCAGAGGTCTTCTGCCTTTGACTCGGTGCGGTTCCAGACCCGGATCTGCGCCTGCGGGAACCCGGCGCCGAAAGCTTCGATCAGGGAGGCGCCGACGGTGCCCGCGCCGACGATCAGCACCTCCTGCGCCTCCGGGTTGGCCAGCCGCAGGGCGCCCAGCAGGCTGTCGCCGGCGGTCTTCCACTTGGTCACCAGGTGGAAATCCACCAGCGCCTCAGGCGTGCCGTCCGCGTCGGAGTAGAGGCAGACCGAGCCGTTGATCATCGGCTTGCCCGCATCCGGGTTGCGCGGGAAGATATTGGCGGTTTTCACCGCGATGCCCAGCCCGTCGATCCAGGCGGAGCGGCTGAGCAGCGTGTCGGGATCGCGGTAGAGGAAGGTGTCGCCGATCTCGGCCTTGGGCAGATCGTGGCTGGCGGCCAGCGCGTCAGCAAAGCTGACCCAGTCCAGCAGCGCCTCGCCCTCTTCAAAGGTGATGAATGGGATGCTCATGTGCCTGTCGTCCTTCCTGTGCGTGCCGCCTTATGCGGCCTCTTGTTCTGTCAGCAGCCCTGCCTGCACCAGCCGTGCGGCAAAGGGGCCGGGCGCGGTGAACAGATGGGTCTGCCAGCCGCGCGCGCGGGCGGCTTCGATGTTTTCGGGGCGGTCGTCGGTGAACAGCAGCCGGTCCGGCGCGACCCCGGTTTCGTGTTCGAGAATGGCATAGATTTCCGGTTCTGGCTTGATGCATTTCAGATGCGCGGAGACAAATGTGCGGTCAAAGCCACGTAAGGCGGGGTAGGTTTCGCAGGCCAGCTCAAACGTCTCGGCACCGAAGTTGCTGAGGGCGAAGACCGGGACGTTCCTGGCTTGCAGCGCCTGCATCAGGCGGACGGTGCGGGGGATCGCGCGCGGCACCATTTGCAGCCAGCAATCGTGCCACCAGCGGATTTCCTCAGCCCACTCCGGGTGCTGCTGTGCCAGAGCATAGACGCTTTCGCGGAAGGGGTGGCCGCGGTCGACGTTCAGGTTCATTTCGTGCAGGGGGACCTCAGCGAACAGCTGCTTGCGCCGGGCCGGGCCGATGCGGCTGTCGTAGAAGCGCTCCGGCTCCCACTCGATCAGCACGCGGCCGATGTCGAAGACGACGGCATCAATGGGCATCTAGGGTCATCCTTCTGCGCGCGGGCGGGGCCGGGGGGCGGGGCGGCTGCGGCGGGTTTCGCGCCAGACGGAGACCAGGCCGGAGGCGATGATCAGGGCGCTGCCGGCCCAGACCGCCGCATCGGGCCATTCGTTGAAGACCAGCACGCCCCACAGGACCGACATCGGCATGGCTATGTATTCGAAAGGTGCTGCCAGCGCGGCCTCGTTCATGCGGTAGGCCTGGCTTACCAGATAGCCGCCGATCGACCCGGCGAGGCCGACGCCGATCAGGTAGGGCCAGTCCTGCGGTGCGGGCCAGATCCAGGCGCGCAGGAGGAAGTCGAAGGCGGGGCTGCCGCCGCTGGCAAAGCGGCCGTCGCCGAAGATCAGGCCGGCCAGGGCGCTGAGGATCAGGAAGCCCATCATCGGGTAGAAGGCGAGCGTCGCCCCGGCCTCTGTCCCGCCTGCGCGGCGGGTCAGCACGTGCAGGGTGGCATAGCCGCAGGCGCCCAGCAGCGGCAGCAGGGCGGCGGGCTGGAAGGTGCCGGGGCCGGGGCGCATGATGATCAGAACGCCCAGGAAGCCCGCAAACACCGCGCCCCAGCGCCAGGGGCCGGGGTGCTCGCCCAGGAACAGCGCTGACAGGGCGGTGACGATCAGCGGTGTGGCAAAGGCGATGGCCACAGCTTCGGCCAGCGGCAGGATGGCGATGCCGGTGAAGAAGAAGATATTGGCGAAGAACACCACCAGGCAGCGTGCGAGGTGCAGCTTGGGCTGATAGGTGCGCAGCAGGTGGTAGCCGCCTTCAAGCGGCACGATGATGGCGAGCATGACGGCCACCGCGATGACGGAGCGGAACAGGACGATCTCATAGAGCGGGTAATCGCCCGAGAGGAACTTGAAGACCATGTCGATGACGGAGAAGGCAATACCCGCGCCGGCCGCGGCGAACAGGCCCGGGACGCTGATTTTGACCTCTGCGCTCATCTGTGCCGCCTCCCGTTCCCTGAGTTTGATCAGTGGCGGATTTGGTGTGGCCGGGCAATGGGGCGGGGGACGGAAAAATGCAATTTTTCCGGGCAAAATTCCGGCCCGGAATTTTAGGCCGCAGAACTTGGGGTTCGGGGCTCGGGGAGGGGTTTGATTTCTTGCTGAGAAGCGGTTCAGGGTCAGGTCTTCCCTGAACGCGCCTGCCCGAGTGTTTGCCGGCCTGATCCCGCGTCAAGGCCAGGCCGCGCTTGCGCGCGGTCCGCTGCGCGGAGCCTTGACCCGGTATCAGGCCTGTTTGGCGGCGCGCAGTTCGCGCTCCAGCGCGTCGAGGAAGCGGGAGCGGTCGGCCTTGGTGAAACCCTTGCCGCCGCCCTGAACCCCCAGCGGATTGGCGGCGCGCAGGTCGGCCATCAGGTCGCGCATCGCCAGCTGCTGGCCGATGTTGGCTTGGGTGAAGCGCTCACCGTTGTGGCGCAGCACGCGGGCGCCGGCCTCGATGCATTTGGCGGCAAGGGGGATGTCGCCCGTTACCACCACATCGCCGGGGCCGCAGCGCTCTGCGATCCACATGTCGGCCACATCGGCGCCCTCGGCCACGATCACGGTTTCCACCAGCGGGTTCTGAGACGGGCGCAACCCGCCGTTGGAGACCACGAACATGCGCAGGCCGTGGCGGGTGGCGACCCGCTCGGCCTCCTGCTTCACGGGGCAGGCGTCGGCGTCGATGTAGAGGGCGGTCACTCTGCCGCCTTTTTCTCTGCTTCGGGTTTTTTCTCCGCCTTCGGAGCCGCCTTGGCTTTGCGGGCGGGTTTCTTGACCTTGAACTCCTCCGGGATCGGCATCCGGTTGAAGGCGTCGAGACCGGCGATCTTATAGGCCTCGGCCAGGGTCGGGTAGTTGAAGGTGTTCTGAACGAAGTAGTCCACCGTGCCCTTGAGGTTCAGCACCGCCTGGGCAATGTGGATCAGCTCAGTCGCGCCCTCGCCGACGATCTGCACGCCCAGCACCCGGCGGGTTTTCAGCGAGAACAGCATCTTCAGCATGCCGTGCTCCAGCCCCATGATGTGGCCGCGGGAGGTTTCGCGGAAGCGGGCGACGCCGACCTCGTAAGGGATGCCGCGCTCTTTCAGCTCTTCCTCGGACATGCCGCAGGTGGACATTTCCGGCACCGAGTAGATGCCGTAGGGATACCAGGGGCTTTCCGGCAGGGTCGGGGTTTCCAGCGCGTGGCAGGCGGCGACGCGGCCCTGCTGCAGCGAGGTGGAGGCGAGCGACGGGTGGCCGATCACATCGCCGGTGGCGTAGATGTGCGGCACCTCGGTCTGGTAGGTCTTGCGGTCCACGGAAAGGCGGCCGCGGTGGTCGGTCTTGAGGCCGACGGCGTCCAGGTTCAGCGCCGCGGTGGCGCCCATGCGGCCGGCCGCAAACAGCAGCATTTCACCGCGCACGTGGCGGCCGTTGGCCAGCGACACCTCGATATGCTCGCCTGCGTCCTCGATGCTCTCCACCGCGGAGCCGAGCCGCAGGTCGACGCCGTTCTCGCGGATCTGGTGGGTGAAGTCCTGGATCAGGGTCTTGTCGATGAAGTCGAGGAAGGTCTCGCGCGGCTCGATCAGGGTGACGCGCACATCGAGCGCGGAGAACATGGTGGCATATTCCACCCCGATCACCCCGGCGCCAATGACCACCAGCGAGCGCGGGATCTCGGCCATCTCCAGGAACTCGTCGCCGTCGACGACGGTCTTGCCGTTGAACGGGACGTAATCCGGGCGGTAGGTGCGGGTGCCGGTGGCGATCAGGAATTTCTCCGCCGTCATCCGGGTGGTTTCGCCGGCTTCGGTGGCGACTTCGACCTCGTTCGGGCCGATGAATTTCGCCAGCCCGTTCAGCGTGTCCACGTGGTTGCGGTTGAACTGGTGCTCAAGCACGTCGACCTCGTAATCGAGGGTCATGTGCAGGCGCGCCTTGAGGTCGTTGGCTTCGATCTGGTCCTTGACCCGGTAGGAGCGGCCATAGAACGAGCGTTCGCGCCAGCCCGAGAGGTTCAGCACGGTTTCGCGCAAGGTTTTCGACGGGATGGTGCCGGTGTGCACCGAGACCCCGCCGAGCCGGTCCTTGCGGTCGATCACCAGTACCCGGCGGTGCAGCTTGCCCGCCTGGATGGCAGCGGCGCGGCCCGAGGGGCCGGAACCGATGATGATCAGGTCATAATCAAATTCGTCACTCATGGCCGCGTTCCTTGTCTTTTTTAGTTCTGGTACAGCGCGTCGGCGTGGAAGGAGACATGCTCCTCCATGAAGGTCGACACGAAGAAATAGCTGTGGTCATAGCCCGGCTGCATCCGCAGGGTCGCCTGCTGGCGGCGTTCGGCAACCGCGTGCGCCAGCGCCTCGGGCTTCAGCAGGTCGATGAACTGGTCCGAGGTGCCGGTGTCGATCAGGATCGGGCCGTCGAAGCCTTTTTCGCGCATCAGCATGGTGGCGTCGTGCTGGGCCCAGTTTGCCTCGTCGTCGCCCAGATAGGCGCTCAGCTGCTTGCGGCCCCAGTCGGACTGGGTCGGATTGGAGATCGGCGCGAAAGCGGAGACCGACTTGTAGCGGCCCGGCAGGTTCATCGCCAGCGTCAGCGCGCCGTGGCCGCCCATGGAGTGGCCGGTGATCGCCTGGCGGTCCAGGTCGATGGCGAATTTCTCGCCCAAGAGTGCGGGCAGTTCCTCGGCCACGTAGTCCCACATGCGGAAATGCGGCGCCCAGGGGTCCTGGGTGGCGTTCACGTAGAAGCCCGCGCCCTGGCCCAGATCATAGGCCTCGTCATCGGCCACGCCTTCGCCGCGGGGCGAGGTGTCGGGGAAGACGATGGCGATGCCCTGCTCGGCGCACCAGGCCTGGGCGCCTGCCTTGGTCATCGCGTTTTCATGGGTGCAGGTCAGCCCCGAGAGGTACCAGAGCACCGGCACCGGGCCGTCCTTGGCCTCTTCCGGCAGGAACAGGCCGAATGTCATGTCGCCGCCGGTGGCGCTGCTGGCGTGTTTGTAGACGCCCTGGGTGCCGCCAAAGGCACGGTTCTCGGAAACGGTTTCCATGGTGAGGCTCCTCAAATCTGTTAGCCCTATCGCTATCGCCAGATTGCCGCAGCGTCCAGCGGGAGGGCGGCGGCAATTCCGGTTTTTGCGGCAGAAGGCTTGCGAAACTGCAAACTTCGCGGGGGCAGGGGGCGGATTTCTGGCAGAAGATGTCAGGCAGCGCCGGTGCAAAGGAGAAGCTGGACAGCTGCGCCCAAAGCCGCGACAGTCTGCAGCCGGAGCAGCAGGGAGAGCAGGCCATGAGCAAGTTTCTGAGAGTGACCACCAGCGCCGCGGAGCCGGAGACAGAGCGCCCGGACCCGGCCAAGGTGATCGCCGGCGATCCGGTCTTCACCACGTGGAACGCGGAAGAGGCCGACGGGCTCTATTGCGGCATCTGGCAGGCGACGCCGGGGAAGTGGCGGATTGCCTATGATGAGTGGGAATACTGCCGGATTCTGGAGGGGCGCTCGGTGATCACCGGCGAGGACGGTACGGAATATCCTCTGGCGGCGGGCGACAGTTTCATCCTGCGACCCGGGTTCCGCGGCACCTGGGAGGTGATCGAGACCACCCGCAAGGATTACGTGATCCGGCTTTAGGGGCCGGAGACCCAGGCGATCACCGCGGGTACGGTAATGATCGACAGCACAGTGGAGATGAAGATTGCGGCGGAGGCCCGGTGCGGGGCCACGCCGTAGTGCTGCGCCAGCATGTAGACATTGCCCGCGACCGGCAGGGATGCGGCGGCGATGGCGACGGAGGCGGAGAACGGCGCGGCCGGGATCAGCCACAGCACCGCGACGGCAACGCAGGCCGGGTGCAGCACAAGCTTGGCAAAGCTGAGCCAGCCGGCGACCTGCACACGCTCGGCGGATTTCGAGGCGAGCGAGGCGCCGATGGCAAACAGCGCGCCGGGGGTGGCGGCGCCGCCGAGGATGGTGAGGAAATCATTGGCGGGCTCCGGGATCGGCAGTGCTGAGGCCGACCAGGCAAGGCCCGCGACGATGGACAGGATCATCGGGTTCTTCAGCAAGCCCAGCCCGACCAGTTTCAGGGTTGCCAGCCCAAGCCCCCGACCGCGGCCTGCGTTGATCAGAATCACGATCAGCGAGGAGAACACCACCAGATCGACGCTGAGCACCACCATCATCGGTGCCGCGGAGGCGGGACCGAACAGGATCGCCATCATCGGCAGGCCCAGGAAACCCACATTGCCGATGGCGGCGCATTGCGCCTCCACCGCGGCGGTGGGCACGTCCAGTCCGCGCACCATCGCTACTGCCGTCACCAGCAGATAGACCGCCAGCGTGCCGGCCAGGTAGCCGAGGATCAGCGTGGGGTCGAAGACCTCGGCAAAAGACAGGTTGGCGGCAAAGCCGAAGATCATCGCTGACAGCGGGAAGTAGAAGACAAAGCGGGTGAGATAGGCGGTGGCTTCCTCGGTGAAGAAGCGGCTGCGCCCGGCCCAGTAGCCGAGGCCGATGATTGCGAAAAAGGGCAGGGTGCGGAAGAAGATCTCGGCCATGGGGAATTGGTAACAAGAGGTGACCAATTGGCAAGGGCTGTTTTTGGGGCAGGCGTTGAACGGCCAGGGGCGTGCTCCCGCCTGCTCATGGGCATTCAGGTGAATGCCCTTCGCAGTTGGGCGTGGCCCCGTGCGCTGCACGGGGCAAGAGATTCTGCTGAGACGCGCTCTAAGGGCAGATGTGCCCTGAGAGCGCCTGGGCAATTGTGTGACCGGGCTGTCCCGCGTCAAGGGTGAACCGCGCCTAGGCGCGGCGGCACCGCCGCCCTTGACCCAAGAAAGCCCGGTGGGGCAATACGCCCCCGCAGCGCGCCAGCGCTGCCGGGCCCAACCGGGGAGGGGCAGCCTTTGGCTGCTCTGGAGCGGGCGGGAGGGCTTCCCTCACTCCTAACCGCTGCCGATCAGGGCGCCGGCGCCCAGCACCAAGGCGCCGCCCAGGACAACCTGCATCGTGGCGCGCCAGAAGGGGGTTTGCATGAATTTGTTCTGGATCCAGGCGATGGCCCAAAGCTCCACAAACACAATCAGCAGCGCCAGCGTGGTGGCGGTCCAGAACTCCGGGATCAGGTAGGGCAGCGCGTGGCCGAGGCCGCCCACGGTGGTCATGATGCCGGAGGCCAGCCCGCGTTTGATGGGAGAGCCGCGGCCCGAAAGTTCTCCATCATCCGAGGCGGCTTCCGTGAAGCCCATCGAGATGCCCGCCCCGACCGAGGCCGCCATGCCGACCAGGAAGGTAGTCCAGGTGTCCTGGGTGGCAAAGGCGGTGGCAAAGATCGGCGCCAGGGTAGAGACCGAGCCGTCCATCAGCCCGGCCAGCCCCGGCTGCACCCAGGTGAGGACAAACTGGCGGTGGGCGGCGCGGTCCTCGTCTGCGCGGGTGCCGTCGTCCAGATGCGCCTCTTGCAACTCACCGGCGCGGGCCTGGTGCCCGGCCTCAGCCGCGGCCAAGTCGCCCAGCAGCTTGCGGGTCGCAGCGTCCCGGGTGCGGGCGGCGGCGGCGGTGTAGAAGCGTTCGGCGTCGCGCTCCATTGCGCGGGCCTCGTCGCGGATGCGGTCCAGGCTGAGGTTCTCCATCAGCCAGATGGGGCGGCGGGCATAGTAGCCTGCCACATGCTCGCGCCGGATCAGCGGGATGGCGGGGCCGAACCGCGCCTCGTGCAGGGCAATCAGCCGGGCGCGGTGCTCGTCCTCTTCCGCCGCCATGCCGTCGAACATCGCCGCGGTTGCCGGATAATCCGCCCGCAGCCGCTCCGCATAGCTGCGGTAGATACGCGCATCGTCCTCCTCGGATGCAATTGCCAGGGCAAGAACCTCCTGCCCGGTCAGGTCCGCAAACTGTTTGCGCTGAGTGAAAAACCGCATCATCTGCCCTCTAGTTTAGAATTATTCTAAACATAGCGAGTCCCCGTGGCACCGCAAGATGGCGCGTCAGCCTTGTTGCAAAGCGGCGGCCCGGATTACATTAGAGGCAGGCCCTGCACCCTGCAGCCCGTATCCTGAGGAGCCCTCATGAACCAGCAAGCCAGCGTCCTGCGCACAGGCCGGAAATTCGACCAGGTTCTGGAGGGCGCGCGCGAGGTGTTCCTGGCGGATGGGTTTGAAGGCGCCAGCGTCGACAACATCGCCAAGGCGGCGGGCGTGTCCAAGGCAACGCTGTACAGCTACTTTCCCGACAAGCGGGTTCTGTTCATGGAGGTGGTGCGGTCAGCCTGTGTGCAGCAGGCGGACGCGTCGCTGGAGCTGGCGCCGGGCAGCCGCGGGCCGCGGGAGGTTCTGCGGGCGGCGGCGGAGCGGGTGCACGGGGTGCTGCTGGGCGGCTTCAGCCTGCAGCTGTTCCGCATTTTCGTGGCCGAGGCCGACCGGTTTCCGGAGCTGGGGCCGATGTTTTATGAAAGCGGCCCGATGGTGCTGCACGGAGAGATCCGGGATTATATCGAGGCCGCGGCGGCGCGGGGCGAGCTGAAAATCAAGGATGCCGATCTGGCCGCTGCCCAGTTCATTGAGCTGTGCAAGGCTGATGTGTTCCTGCGCTTCCTGTTCAAGATCGACACCGAGTTTTCCGAGGCCGAGCGCGAGCGGGTGATCAGCGGCGCGATCGACACCTTTTTGGCACGGTTCGGAGCCTGAGCCGCCGGCCTAACCGGCAGAGGCCCGTCGCGGCCGGTCAGTGCGTGATGAAGCTGTTGGGCGTGTTGCGATAGGTCTCGTGGCAGCTCAGGCAGCTTTGCATCAGGCCTGGCAGGGTGCGGCGCAGACCGGGCAGGGAGCGGGTGTTGAGGTTCCGGGCTGCGGCTTCGGCGGTTTCGGCGCGGGCTTTGAAATCCTTCCAGGCGTGCCAGATCTGCGGCCGCGCGTTGGAGCGCGGATCCAGCCGCGGTTTCCGGAAGTGCTTGCGGATGCTGCCGGTGGATCTGATCAGCTGCTTGCGGGCCGTGCGCGCCTTGCCGCGGTCGAATGTGCTGCGCCCGGCCGTCATGCCGGTGAGAACGTCCATGGCGGCCTTTTGCGAGATCATCAGCGCGATCCGCTTGGTCACATGCTTGCTGGTGCTGTCCCGGGCGGTGACGGGAGCGGTGCTGCCGATGGCCAGGGCGATGATTACCGCCAGCAGGGCTGCGGCTTTGTGCAGGCGGAAAGACGTCACGATGCCTCCGGGCGGATTGACCGAATCGTAGAATAAGAACAAAATAAGAACATGCCGTGTGTGCCTCCCGTTCTGCGGCGGCCTTCCGGCCCCTGCTGCCCCTTGCCTGCCCGCTGCCCCGCCCTGCTTTCTGCGTCTGTTGCCATGCCCCACCGCCGCATTCTTTCGCTTTGGTTTCCGCGCCTTGGGGCGGAGCGCATCCTGCGCGCAGAGCGCGGCGGCATCGACGGGCCGCTGGCCGTTGCGGAGGAAGTTTCCAACACTCAGGTTATTTCCGCGTTAAACGCCGCCGCTTTGGCGGAGGGGCTGCAGCCCGGCCAGCCGTTGCGCGATGCCCATGCGATGTGCGCAGGCCTGACGGTGCGGCCGCGCAACCCGGCGGCGGAGGCGGCGTTCCTGGCCGCGCTGAGGCGCTGGGCGGGCAAGTTCAGCCCCTGGGTGGCAGAGGCGGAGCGCGATGGGCTGACCATCGACCTCACCGGCTGCGCGCATCTGTTCGGCAGCGAGGCGGCGCTGATGGAGACGGCGGGTCGCGATTGCGCGGAGATGGGGCTGAGCGTGCAGATGGGGCTGGCCGATACCCTGGGCGCGGCCTGGGCGCTGGCGCGTTACGCCGGCGAGGAGGCGGCGCCGGACCGCAGCGGCGACGCCATCGACCAGGAGGCCCGCGCCACCCGCGCCCGGGCGCAGAAGCGCCAGAGCGTCAAGCGCCGCCACTGGACCCGTGGGGGTGCTGCGCCGCAACTGCAGGCACCGCCGCCGCAGATGGGGCGGATTGCCGGACCCGGGCAGGCCCATGGCGCGCTTTCCCCCCTGCCGGTGGCGGCCTTGCGGCTGGACAGCGCCACGGTGGCGCAGCTGAACCGGCTTGGCCTCAGGCGGATCGGCGATCTGCTGGGGCAGCCGCGGGCCAGCCTGGCGCGCCGGTTCGGGCGCGGGCTGGTCTTGCGGCTGGATCAGGCGATGGGCAGCGCGCCGGAGCCGGTCTCGCCCGCGCGCAGCCCGGATCATTTCGCGGTGCGGCTGACCCTGCCGGAGCCGATCGGGCTGATGGAGGATCTGCTGGCCGGGATCGACCGGATGCTGCCGCGGCTGTGCGCCCGGCTGGAGGCGCGCGGCAAGGGCGCGCGCAGCCTGCGGCTGGAGGCGCACCGCTGCGATCAGGCGATGGAGGCGGTGACCATCGGCCTGGCCCGCGCCAGCCGTGACCCCGCCCGCATCCGGCCCTTGCTGGAGATGAAGCTGGAGCAGATTGATGCGGGCTACGGCATCGACATGCTGCGGCTGGAGGTGCTGCAGGCAGAGGCCATCCACGCCCGCACGCCTGCGGGCCATGCCGAAGCGGGCGCGGCAGCGCGGGCGCGGCAGGAGGATGGCGCGGCGCTGGAGGATCTGATCGGCCGTATCGGCGCGCGGCTGGGGCTGGAGGCAATCACCCGCTATCACCCGGCACAGAGCCACATTCCGGAAAAGACCTTTAGCGTGCAGGCCGCCGCCTGGTCGGAGCCTGCGGCCGGGGACTGGCCCTTGCCGCCGCGCCCGCGCCCGCTGCTGATCTGGCAGCCCGAGCTGGTCCATGCGCCGGAGCGGCCTGAGGTGCCGGAGCGTTTCCGCTGGCGCGGCCGCGACTGGGAGCTGGCAGAGGCCGAAGGGCCTGAGCGGATTGCCCCGGAATGGTGGCTGGAGGACCCCAACTGGCGCAGCGGGGTGCGCGATTACTGGGTGGTGGTGACGGCTTGCGGCGCGCGGCTGTGGCTGTTCTTTGCCCATGGCGGCGCGCTGTCGCCGGGCTGGTTCTGCCATGGGTCGTTTGCCTGAACGCCCGGCAGCGGACAGTTCGCTGCGCGGCGAAGGGTTTTGCTTGGGCTTGCAGGACCGGCGCGCGTAGAGTGGAGCGCATGATCACACCGCGTTTCGACATTCTGGGCCAGGCCATTGCCGACGCCAGCCGCACGCAGATGCTGTGCGAGCTGATGGAGGGGCGCGCCTATACCAACAAGGAGCTGGCGGCGGCTGCAGGCGTGACGCCGCAGACCGCCTCGGCCCATCTGCGGCTGCTGCAGAACGCAGGCTTAGTGGTGGCGGAAAAGCGCGGGCGCTGCGTCTATCACCGGCTGGCAGGCGCAGAGGTGGCCCATGCGCTGGAGCAGCTGGCGGCAATTGCGCCTGCGGACAGCTTGCATCGCGCCCAGCAGCGCAAGGCGGGCGGGCTGGCGCAGCTGCGCAGCTGTTATGACCATCTGGCAGGCCCGCTGGCGGTGGCGATGACCCGGGCCTTTCTGGACCGCGGGATGCTGGCGGAGGAGCACGGCGCCTTTCGCGCTGTGCCCGCCGGGGAATGGCTGAAACTGGGTGTTGTGCTGCCGGATCGGCCCTCCCGCCAGCCCTTCGTGCGGCCCTGCCTGGACTGGACCGAGCGCAAGCTGCATGTGGCCGGTCCAATGGGGCGGCAGATCCTGGATCACGCGCTGGGCAGCGGCTGGGTCAAGCGGCACCGGCACAAGCGCGGGCTGATGCTGACCGCCCCCGGGCGGGTGGCGCTGGAGCAGATTCTGGGCCTGCAATGCGGCGCGCTGGCGGAGGCCTGAGAGGGCCTGAAACAGGCTCTAATATGGGCTCAAACATGGGGCAAAACAGGTGCATTGCACCTGTGCGCCTGCTGCATCACACGAAAAATCGAACGTTAAAAACCTTGATTTGCGGGGGGAAAGGCGCAACCTTTTAAGTATGAGCTTTGATCAGGTGCAGCCTTTTCCCGGATCTCCCATACCTCAGCAAGTCGCGTTTGACCGGCGGGAACTGTCGGTCATTCTTTCCTTGTACGGGCGGATGGTCGCCGCGGGCGAATGGCGCGATTACGGGATTTCTTCCTTGCGTGATCTGGCAGTTTTCTCCGTCTTCCGGCGCACGGCAGAGCATCCGCTCTACCGGATCGAAAAGCGCCCCAAGCTGCGTCTGCGGCAAGGGCAGTATTCGGTGGTCGGCATGGACGGACATATCCTGAAGCGCGGGGCGGATCTGAAGACCGTGCTGAGGGTGCTGGAGCGCAAGCTGATCCGCTCCGTGGAGTAGCCGCAGCGATTGCGGCGGAGCGGTGACCGGAAAATTTGAATTTTCCGGCCAAAAATCTTCGAAAGATTTTTGCCGCCTGCGGCGGCGGGCAGGGACTACCCCAGCCTTTTGTGCGCGGTGAGCGGGCCGTCGCCCTGGGCTTCGATCCGCTCGATTGCCGCGGCGATGGGCTCAAAGGCCACTGCCATGTCATGGGCATTGGCGTGGATCAGCGTCTCGGCATCCCGCACCATCGCAACATGGCCTTTCCAGAACAGCAGATCGCCGCGCTGGTAGTCCCCGGATGGCGCCTGGCTGCCCAGCTCGGCCTCCTGCATGTCGCTGTCGCCGGGGCAGGGGGTGCCGCAGGCCAGCAGCGCCGCCTGCACCAATCCGGAACAATCAATCCCGAAACGGCTGTTGCCGCCCCAGAGGTAGGGTGTGCCGAGGAAAAGCTCCGCCACCGTGACCGGGTCGCCGGTGTGGGCGCCCAGCGGCGAGAGGTGGCGGGCCGGAATGAAGCCAAGGGAGGTTTCCACGAACCGCCCAGAGCCGCCCAGAACCTGCACCCGGCTGCCGTGGCTAAGGGAGAGTGTTTCGGGGGATTTGAAGTCATCCGCCGAATAGGCGTGGGTGGCCGGGGCGCTGACC
The DNA here is from genome assembly GCF_982940295.1 of Leisingera sp. Taxonomy (NCBI): domain Bacteria; kingdom Pseudomonadati; phylum Pseudomonadota; class Alphaproteobacteria; order Rhodobacterales; family Roseobacteraceae; genus Leisingera; species Leisingera sp. The sequence continues at coordinate 13,997 of NZ_CEYXRG010000002.1, read as the reverse complement.
CAGTGAGTTGCCTCGAAAGGGGCGGTTAGGCTGGCGCTGGGCACATAGCCCACGTAAGCGTCCTTGGCGGCCTGAAGGAAGGACCAGCCGCCGCGGTCCTCGTAGACCGTGACCGGCTCGCCATAGACCAGCTGCCGGTCGCGGGGGCCGTCCGGCGCGCGGAGAAGATCCGCAACCGGAACGCCGATGCGGGCAGCGGTTCCCTCAACGCGCAGCAGCCCCTCTGGCGCATCGCTCAGATGGGCCGCGGCGACGCGGTCGTTCACCGGCGTGCGGCGGCGGTCTGCCATTCCGCTCACAGCTCCAGCAAGTCCGGCAGCGCGGCAAACAGCGCGCGGGCGCCTTGCAGGGCGCCGCCCTTGGGCCGGCCCGGCGCGGCGCTGGGGGTCCAGCCGTAGATGTCGAAATGCATGTAGCGGGTCTCTCCGGCGAAGCGGCGCAGGAACAGCGCGGCGGTAATGGAGCCCGCGAAGCCGCCGGAGGGCGCGTTGTCGAGATCGGCGATGCCCGGTTCTATCATGCTCTCGTAGGGGTTGTGGAAGGGCATCCGCCAGACCGGGTCGGCGTGGCGTGCGGCACTGGCGGACAAGGCTGCGGCGTCGCCATCGTGATCGGTATAGAAGGGAGACAGGTCCGGCCCGACCGCCACGCGGGCGGCGCCGGTGAGGGTCGCCATGGAGATCAGCAGGTCCGGTGTCTCCTCGGCGGCGAGGGTCAGCGCGTCGGCCAGCACCAGCCGGCCTTCGGCGTCGGTGTTGTTGTTCTCGACCGTCAGCCCCTTGCGGGACATCAGCACGTCGCCGGGGCGGAAGGCGGAGCCGGAGACGGAGTTCTCCACCGCGGGAATCAGCACCCTGAGTTTCAGCTTCAGCCCGGCAGCCATGATCATCCGCGCCAGCCCCAGGACGTTGGCCGCGCCGCCCATGTCCTTTTTCATCAGCGCCATGCTGTTGCCGGGTTTCAGGTTCAGCCCGCCGGTGTCGAAACAGACACCCTTGCCCACCAGGGTGAGCCTGGGGCCGCTGCTGCCCCAGCGCAGGTCGATCAGCCGCGGCGCACGGTTCGAGGCGCGGCCCACCGTGTGGATCAGCGGGAAGTTCTGCGCCAGCAGGTCCTCGCCCAGGATAGTGGAGGTATCCGCGCCAAACTCCTCTGCCAGCGCGGTGGCGGCGGCTTCCAGCTGCTCAGGTCCCATGTCGGAGGCAGGAGTGTTGATCAGGTCGCGGGTCAGACATTCGGCGGCGGCCAGCGATTGGATGGCGGCAGCATCCACCCCTTCGGGAGCCTCCAGGGAGGCTGTCTCGCCCTTGGCTTCCTTGTAGCGGTCAAAGCGGTAGGCGGTCAGGAGCCAGCCCAGAGACTCGGTCGCGGCGGCCTCAGCCGGCAGGCCGGAGGCGATCCGGTAGCTGCCCGCGGGCAGTTTCTGAGCCGCTTCGGCCAGCACGAAACGGCGGCGCGCGCGCTGGTCGGCGCTGCCGTATCCGGCCAGGGCCATTTCAATCGCGCCATCGGCGCCCGGCACCGCCAGAGCCTGGCCGCAGGCGCCGGTGAACCCATGCGCCTTTGCCCAGGCCTGAACGCGCTGCGGCTGGCTGGAGAGCCAGCTGTCGAAAGCATCGCTTGCGATAACATGCACTGGGCAGGCGTCAGGGCCGGGTGCGGCAAAGACTGGCGGCATCGAAATACTCCGGTTGCAATCATTTCTGATGCGCCAGAGTAGCCGCCGCCGCGCGGCCTGCAAGCCCTGCGGGCTGCAGAGCTGTCAGATCGTCATGTCCTGTTGGTCCCAGACCGCGGTCAGGGAGCGTTCGCCCACCCGCATCAGACGGAACAGAATCGCGGCAACTGCCGGCGCATCCTCTGCGTCGATGGCTGCGGTCACGTCACTGGCAATGGATGCCAGCGCTGTCATGCCGATCTGATCGGCAATCGCGATCAGCGACCGGGCGCTTTTGCGCAGGCTCGCCATTTCATTCTGCCGCCACAGACGCTCGCAATGCGTCAGCCGCACGGCCATTTCTTCCACCGCACGGCACACGACGTCTTCGGCGCCGGTTTCGCCAAGCTGCTCATAGAGCGCGGTGAGTTTGTCTGGATCGAGACGCACTGTTTCCGAGTGCATTACTGTTAGTATATTGGCCACCACTTTCACCCAAATTCATTATGCCCCCACGGCACGCCTGCCAATGTGCGCCCCACAGGTTTTCAAAAGGTTTCCGCCCGGGTGTTCAAATCTCTCGAATTTAGGGACAATGCAGGCTATCAAGCCCGGCAACACGAATGTTGACAGGACATGACAATGGAATTTGCCAAACCCCTGCCCAGTTATCTGGTGACCCGCTACCACGGGTGGAAAGCCACATCTTATGAGGAGAATCAGGGCTGGTACCGCCGCCTGGCAACCGAAGGCCAGCGGCCGCGGGCCATGGTGATCTCCTGCTGCGACAGCCGTGTGCATGTGACCTCGATCTTCGGGGCCGACCAGGGCGAGTTCTTTATCCACCGCAATATCGCCAACCTGGTGCCGCCTTATGCGCCCGATGGCGACCATCACGGCACATCTGCGGCGGTGGAATATGCAGTGACCGCGCTGAAGGTAGCGCATCTGATCGTGCTGGGCCATTCGCAGTGCGGCGGCGTGCAGGGCTGCATCGACATGTGCAAGGGCCAGGCGCCGCAGCTGGAAGAGAAAACCAGCTTTGTCGGCCGCTGGATGGAGATCCTGAAACCCAAGTTCGATGGCGTGGCGGATATCGAGGATCCGGTGCAGCAGGCGCGGCAGTTTGAGCGCCAGGCCGTTGTCGCGTCTATGGAAAACCTGATGACCTTCCCGTTCATCGAATCGGCGGTCAAGGCGGGCGAGCTGAGCCTGCACGGGCTGTGGACCGATATCGGCGAGGGCGGGCTGGAATGTTATGACCCCAAGACGGGGACCTTTCAGCCGGTCTGAGGTCCGGCCCCTTCTTTGCCATTCCCGAATGCAGCCGCCAGATTGGCGGCTGCTTGCGTATAGCCGCCTGCCGCCCCGTCAACGAAGTGGACGTGGCCGTCCTCGACCGGCGAAGGCACAATGCAGGTGACCAGGGCGGCGTCCTGTTCATGCAACCCGAAATGCACCAGCCCAGCCTCTGCCGCCGCCTCCAAATGCTGGCGGATCCGGTCGCGAATCTCCGGCGTGCAATCCAGCGTCATCTTCAGCCCGTCGTCGAACTTGCGGAAATCCGAATGCGCCTTGAGCACGGACAGGTAATGCACGGGGTCGAATCCGCCGGCGGGCCGTTTGCTGAGGAAGATCAGCCCAGCGAGGGCGCTGTGGGCCAGAAGATAAAGCTTCCGTAAAATCAGAGGGGATTTGCCGCGGGACGACTGCGCCTCCAGATGCAGCCCGGCCGGCGGAAAGCCCAGCTTGGGCCCGGTTTCGGGCACCGGGTGGCCGCTGTCCTTCAATTCGCCCGCCAGATCCAGCAGGCGGGAGGAGAACCGGGCAAAGGCCTGCGGGTCCGCGCCCGGAGCAGGCTGCGCGACCACCGACAGGATGATGCCGTTGCGGGCGGGCGTGTTGCTCCAGCGGCAGGAGAGGCCGGAGAGATCGGGCAGCCCGGCCTGCGGGTCAGCGGGCACTTCAAAGGCGCCAGCCTTCATCTGCGCCTCGGCCCAGGCCAGGCCGCCGCCGCTGAACATGGCGAAATCGGCATGGTCGGACACAGCATAGCGGGCGATTTTGACGTCCAGCCCTTCGGTCCGGATCGAGCCGAGCGGCAGCATGGCGGCACGCAGGGAGACGCCGTATTCGCCCTCGGTCCAGCTGCGCAGGCCAGCCAGAACGCGCTGAGCCGCGGCGCGGTGACGGGGCGGCACCGCGAAGGACGCGCCGTCGCCGCCAAAGACATAGGGGAAGGCCTCGCCCTCCAGCGCGTTGCGCATGGCGGCGATCACCGCGGCGCCGATCATGTTGACGGTCTTGTAGCGGCCCGCCTTCACCAGCCCGGTGGAATTGACGATATCGGTGCAGCACAGGTGCCAGTCCGGCGGCAGCGCGGCAAAAGCCTCAGGCGCGGACAGGCTTGCAAAGCTGCGGACCTTGGGGAGGCCGGCGTAGAAAGTGTCCGTCGTCATCAGTTTCAGCCCCCTGCCGCAGTCCCGTGACCTGCCGTTTCTACCTAAACGAATTGTGTGCTGTGGCCAAACATGCAAGCTGTGCGGCAGTAACGATAAGCTGAGCAGACCTGAGGGGGCGGATAATGCAGGCAGGGTTGATCTTATTGTGCCTGGCCTATGTGCTGAGCCAGTTTTTCCGGGCCTTCCTTGCGGTGCTGTCGGGGGTGCTGGGGCAGGATATCGGCGCTGCGCCGGATGATCTCGCCTTTGCCTCGGGCATGTGGTTCCTGTCGTTTGCGGCGATGCAGCTGCCGGTGGGCTGGGCGCTGGACCATGCAGGCCCGCGCAGGACCGCGGCGGTGCTGCTGCTTTTGGGCGGCGGCGGCGGGGCGGCGTTGTTTGCCGCGGCCACGGCGCCCCTGCATGTGAGCATTGCGATGTTCCTGATCGGCATCGGCTGCTCGCCGGTGCTGATGGCCTCATACTATATCTTTGCCCGCCAGTACCCGCCCGCCCGCTTTGCCACCTTGGCGGCGCTGATGCTGGGCGTGGGTTCGGCCGGCAACCTGGTCGCCTCTTACCCCACCGCGCTGGCGGTGGATCTGTTCGGCTGGCGCGGCACGCTGGCGGGGCTGGCGGTGGTGTCGGTTGCAGTGGCGGCGGGGATCCTTGTGACCGTCTCTGATCCTGACAAGCCCGATGGCGAGCACAAGGGATCGGTGCTGGATCTGCTGAAGATGCCGGTGATATGGGCGATCTTCCCGCTGATGCTGGTGGCCTATGCGCCCTCCGGCGCGCTGCGGGGGCTGTGGATCGGGCCGTACTTGAGCGACCTCTACGGGCTCAGCACCCAGCAGGTGGGGCTGGCGACGCTGGTGATGGGGGCGGCGATGATTGCCGGCACCTTTGCCTATGGCCCGCTGGACCGGATGCTGGGCACCCGCAAATGGGTTATTCTGGGCGGCAACCTGCTGGGCTGCGCGGCCCTGGGCGGGCTGATCCTGGCGGCGGGCGCACCGGTCTGGCTGCCGGTTGCGATGATGGCGGCGGTGGGGTTCTTCGGCGCCTCATTCCCGGTGATCATGGCGCATGGCCGGGCCTTTGTGCCGCCGCATCTGGCCGGACGCGGGGTGACCCTGCTGAACCTGTTCGGCATCGGCGGGGTGGGAATCATGCAGTTTGCCACGGGCCGCATCCACGCGGGACTGGCCGGAGCGGACCCATCCTTGCCCTACACCGGCATTTTCGGCTTCTTTCTGGTGTGCCTGGCGGCGGGATGCGCAATTTATCTGCTCAGCCGCGACAGCATGGACTGATCCGCCCCTTTAAACTTTTGCCCGGAGGCATTATCACTCCCGCGCCGGCCATGGGGCCGGGCAATACTGGAGAAACAGACAAATGGGTTACCGCATCGCCGTTGTCGGCGCCACGGGCAACGTGGGCCGCGAAATGCTGAACATCCTGGCCGAGCGCCAGTTCCCTGTGGATGAGATCGCTGCGCTGGCAAGCCGCAAATCTCTCGGCACTGAAGTCAGCTTTGGCGATAAGACACTCACTACCAAGGATCTGGACACCTTCGATTTTGCCGGCTGGGACATGGCGCTGTTCGCCATCGGCTCGGACGCGACCAAGAAATACGCGCCCAAGGCGGCTGAGGCCGGCTGCGTGGTGATCGACAACTCGTCGCTCTACCGCTACGACCCGGAGATCCCGCTGATCGTGCCGGAAGTGAACCCGCAGGCGGTCCACGAGTACAAGAACAAGAACATCATCGCCAACCCCAACTGCTCCACCGCGCAGATGGTTGTCGCGCTGAAGCCGCTGCATGACCGCGCCAGGATCAAGCGCGTTGTGGTGTCGACCTACCAGTCGGTGTCCGGCTCCGGCAAGGACGCGATTGATGAGCTGTGGGATCAGACCAAGGCGGTCTATAACCCGACCCAGGACGTGCCGCCGAAGGTTTACCCCAAGCAGATCGCCTTCAACGTCATTCCGCACATCGACGTTTTCCTGGACGACGGTTCGACCAAGGAAGAGTGGAAGATGGTTGCCGAGACCAAGAAGATCGTCGATCCGTCGGTCAAGGTCACCGCGACCTGCGTGCGGGTTCCGGTGTTCGTCGGCCACTCGGAATCCATCAACATCGAGTTCGAGGACTTCCTGGACGAGGACGAGGCCCGCGACATCCTGCGCGAGGCGCCCGGCATCATGGTGATCGACAAGCGCGAAGCCGGCGGCTACGTGACCCCGGTGGAATGCGTTGGCGACTTTGCCACCTTCATCAGCCGCATCCGCCAGGATTCGACCATCGAGAACGGCCTGAACCTGTGGTGCGTCAGCGACAACCTGCGCAAGGGCGCGGCGCTGAACGCGGTGCAGATTGCCGAGCTTCTGGGCCGTGAGGTCCTGAAAAAAGGCTAAGCCTTATATCCTTTTGGTGAGGGGGCCGCTTCGAAAGAGGCGGCCCCTTTTCTTTTGCACGGCTGCCGGGGCGCAGCAGGGTCCGGTACTTTCAGAGGGACAGAAGAAAAGCAGAGACAAAGGAAAGAACGCCATGATTGCACTGCAGGACTTCAGCACCGCCGCCCCCGTTTCGCAGATGCTGCCGTCGTTCGCCCCTCTGGAGCTGCAGAAAAGATCCAGGACCGCTTCGCATTCCGCGCCCCAGCGCAAGCCCGTGCTGAAGTGTGGCACCGCGGCCGAACTGAAACGGTACATCGCCGGTGACTTCGCCGCGGCCAAGGATTGGTTCACTCTTTGCCGCGGGCTGCGCCGCAAGGGGTTCTGCCTGCGGATGCGCGGGGAGGATCTGTGGCTGTGCGATGCCGCACGCCTTCGTCCGGTCTGTTCCTGCGAGGATCTGGGGATTGACCCGGAGGAGCTGGAGCTGCGCTTTGGCCTCTCGCAGCAGCAGCGGCAGCCGCGGCCGGAGCCGCAGACACTGGCGCAGCCCCAGCGCAAGCCGCAGGCGCAGCAGCCCGTTGCCAAGGCGGCCTGAGCGCGCTGGCCAGGGTGCAGAGGGACAGATAGGCTTGGCATCAGGCGGGCGGTTTTAGCCGCCCGCATTTCCTGATTGAGAGATGCCAATGCGAATTTCCTTTGTGGCCATTGCCTGTTCCGCGTTTTCCCTGGCTGCCGGCGCCGCCGCGGCGGCCGATATCCCTGTCAGCAGCCGGGTGTCCGAAGTGACCCTCTATCCGGGGCTGGCCGAAGTTACCCGCAATGCTGGCCTCACCCTGACCGAAGGGAGCCACCGGCTGGTCCTGCAAAACGTGCCGCATTCTGCGCTGCTGGAGACCCTTCAGGTGGACGTTTCCGGTGCGCGCCGTACCGGAACCCTGCTGCGCGAGGATTACCGTCCGCCGCGCGATGCCGATGATCCGGAAATCGAAGCCGCTGAGGCGCTGGTCCGCGCGGCTGAGGCCCGCATTGCTGCGGTCCGTGATGAGGCGGAACGGGCCCGGGCCGGTGTGCGGGCGGCGGAGGCCTCGATCGGGTTCCTGCGCCAGCTTGGTGCGAACGAGGGGCTGGCGCAGGCCGATGCCGCATCCCTCAGCGCCATTGCCCGGATGATTTCCGAGGAGGCCGCCGGCGCCAGCCGGGCGGCTGTTGCGGCCGAGGCTGAGGCGCGGCGGATCGAGTTGCAGCTGGAGGATCTGGAGGATCTGGAGGACGATCTGGCAGAGGCCCGCGCGGCGCTGGCGGCGATCAAGCTGGAAGACGAGGACCGGTTGTTCATCGCGGTGGATATTGTGGCTGAGCAGGCGGGCGAGGGGGCGGTGACGGTCCGCTATCTTACGGAAGGTGCGGGAAACATCGGCTGGCAGCCGTCCTATGAAATGCACCTGAACACTGAGGACAGCGCTGCGGGCGAGGCTGAAATCACCCTGAAGCGGGCGGTGCGGCTGGCGCAGGACACCGGAGAGAACTGGCAGGATGTGGCGTTGACGCTGTCGACGGCCAAGCCCTCCGGGCAGGGCAGCCCGTCGGTGCTGCGCCCTTGGCTGCGCCGGGTTGAAGCGCCTGAACTGCCGCGCACGCAAAAGCGGCTGCAAAATTTCGATTCTGAAATGGGCTCGCTGGCGGAGCCGGCGGCAGAGGCGCCCATCTTTGCGGAGGAGGCGCTTGGGTGGAGCGCGGATCGCAGCGGTGCCGCTGTCACTTACCGCTTCAGCGCGCCTGTTTCTGTGGCCTCTGGCGCTGATTTGCTGCGGCTGGAGATGGATGCCCTCACCGCTGCGGCTGAGCTGAGGGCAGTGGCGGTGCCGTCGCGGGATAACACCGCCTACCGCGTCGCGTCATTCACCAACAGCTTTGGCGAGCAGCTGCTGGCCTCGGCCGGGGTGCCGCGCTTTGCGGATGGCAAACTGATGGCAGTGGAAGACTTTCCGGGTCTGGCACCGGGTGCGGAGATGGAGGCCGGGTTCGGTCCGGTGGAGGGGTTGCAGCTCAGCCGCGACGTGCTGGATCAGAGCGAGGGCGGCCAGGGCCTGATCTCGCGCAGCAGCGAACAGGTGCAAACGGTGGAGATCGAGGTGGAGAACCTGACCGGCCAGGATTGGCCCCTGCGGGTTCTGGACCGGGTGCCTTATTCGCAGCAGGACGATCTGGAGATCAACTGGACAGCCAGGCCGCGGCCCGCTGAGGAGGACGTGGGAAAACAGCGCGGCATCCTGGCCTGGGATCTGGAGATCGAGGCAGGCGGAACCCGGACGATCCGGCTGGACACCACGCTCAGCTGGCCCGAGGGCATGGTGCTGCGCTGACGCCGGCGTTGCGCACGGGCGTTGCGGGGATGCTCCCGCCCGTCGTCAGGTATTGAAAATACCTTCCTCCCGTTGGGCGTGGCACCCCGCAAGGCGCGGTGCCCCCCCCAAGGC
>NZ_CEYXRG010000002.1:0-5009 GCF_982940295.1 Leisingera sp. | reverse complement strand
GTTGGGGGGGGGGGCCAGGCCCAAGGCCGCTGCCGCTGCTCTGGCGTCAGCCAGGGCTGCGGCCGGGCGCGGGAGGGTTTCCTTTTGCGATTAGCGCCTGGGGTCTAGTCTGTCTTCCACTTGGCGGCGAGATCGCGGGCATTCTTGGCCAGCACCATGACGTCAATTCCGACCGCCAGGAATTGCGCGCCCATGTCTGCGTAGGCCTGCGTCGCTTCTTCCGTCGTGCCGAGGATGCCGGGGGCGATGCCTGCAGCCTTGATGCGGGTGATGGCATCGGCAATTGCTGCGCGCACATCGGGGTGGGCGGAATTGCCCTGGTGGCCCATGTCGGTGGACAGGTCTGCCGGGCCGATGAAAACGCCGTCGATGCCCTCGACCTGCAGGATCTCGTCCAGCGCGGCCATCCCGGCGCGGTTTTCCACCTGCACCAGCAGGCAGACCTCTTGATCGGCGGTCTGGATGTACTCAGAGACCGAGCCGAACATGGTGGCGCGTGCCGCCGTGGCGCCGACGCCGCGCACGCCCTTGGGCGGGTAGTGGCAGGCGCGGACCAGCTCGCGGGCCTGTTCGGCGCTTTCCACAATCGGCACCAGCACCGTCTGGGCGCCTGCATCCAGCACTTGCTTGATCATCCAGGTCTCGCCCACCGGCACCCGCACCACCGGATGGCTTGGCGAGGCCGCCAGCGCGATCAGCTGGTCGCGGATCGAGCGGATGTCGTTGGGCGCATGCTCACCGTCGATCACCAGCCAGTCGAAGCCGCAGGTGCCCATGATCTCGGCAATCTGGCCGTCGGCAAAGCTCATCCAGCAGCCGATCTGGCGTTTGCCCTGTGATAGAGCCTGTTTAAAGCTGTTCTTGGGCGCGGGCATGGGCAGAGCCTCCTGTCAGGCGAAGTTGATGGATACGGATCCGAAGGGGCCGAAATCAGCGGCGATCTCCGTGCGCGGCGGGCATTCGATGGGGCGGATGAAAGAGCCTGAGAGCACGATATCCCCGGCCTCGATCTGTTGTCCATATTCCGCCATCCGGCGTGCCAGCCAAAGGACCGAGGTGACAGGATTGTTCAGAACGCCGGCACCGAGGCCAGTTTCCTCCACCATGCCGTTGCGGGAGGTGATGGCGCCGGTCCAGCGCAGGTCATGGGCGTCCACTGCGTGGCGTTCCGCACCCAGCACAACGCCTGCATTGGCGGCGTTATCGCTGATCGTGTCGGTGATGATGCGGGCCTGGCCGGTTGCCGGGTCGGCACGCAGGATGCGGGTGTCGAGGATTTCCAGTGAGGGGGCAACATAGGCAGTGGCAGCCAGCACGTCTTCGCGGGTGCAGTCAGCGCCTGCGAGGGGGGATTTCATGATAAAGGCAATCTCCGCCTCCACCCGTGGCTGGATGAAGCGGCCGACGGGGACGGTGCTGCCGTTTTCGAACGCCATGTCGTCCAAGAGCACGCCGCTGTCAGGCGTTGTGATGTTCAGCGCCTGCTGCATGGCGCGGCTGGTGAGGCCGATCTTCCATCCGATTTTTTTGCACCCTGAGGCCAGTTTTAGCCTTATTAGAGCCTGTTGTACTGCATAGGCATCATCCAGCGTCATGCCGGGATAAGCGAGGGAGAGCAGGCCGCATTGCTGGCCGGTTTGCTCGGCTTTCAGCAGGGTTTCGGCGGCTTCGTGGTGCTGCTCCGGGGTCATGTCTCATCCTCAACCGTGTTGCGCAGGATGCCGATGCCTTCGACCTCCACCTCGACCACGTCGCCGGGGACCAGATACTTCGGCGGGTTGAAACGTGCGCCTGCGCCGGTGGGCGTTCCGGTGATGATCACGTCGCCGGGCTGCAGGGTGGTGAAGGTGGAGATGTAGGCGATCTCCTCGCGGATCGGGAACATCATCCGGCTGAGGGTATCATCTTGGCGGATCTCTCCGTTCACACGGGTGACGATGCGCGCCTCATCCAGCTGGGCGGCATCGGTGAAGGGCACCAGCCAGGGGCCGATGGCGCCGGAGTTGTCCCAGTTCTTGCCTTGCGTGACGTTGAACTTGGCGTGGCGGACCCAGTCACGGATGGTGCCCTCATTCGCCAGTGTTAGAGCCGAAATGTGGTCGTAGGCGTCTTTTGGTTTGATCCGGCGGCCTGCCTTGCCGATCACCACGGCGACCTCGCCCTCGTAATCCAGGGTGTGGTTTTCCGGCGGGCGGATCAGCGGGCGTTCTGCCCCGGTGAAGGAGCGCGGGAAGCGGGGGAACAGGGACATGTGCTTGGGCTGGGCGGAGCCGTCCTTGTACTCCGCGTTGCGGTCCGGGAAGTTGACGCCGACGCAGATGATCTTTTCCGGGTTGGGGATTGGGATCTCAAACGTGAAATCCGTGTGAGAGACGGGCTTGCCATCGGCGGCTTCAGCAAGCGCGGGCAGGCCGTCCGCCGCGATCACGTCGCGCAGGGTGGGCCAGTCCGGGAACTGCGGCGACAGGGCGATCATGCCGGCGTCTGTTACTGCGCCATAGAAATTTTCGCCGTCGGCAGTGTAGGTGGCAAAACGCATCAGGCCAGGCTCCTTGCGATTTCGGTGATGACGTCGAAGGCCATCATCACGTCTGCCTCGGTGGTCTCAAACTGGCCGGCCTGGAAACGGATCACCAGCTCGCCGTCGAGGCGGGTCTGGGTCAGGTAGATGCGTCCATCATCGTTGATCGCATTGACCAGCCGAAGGTTCAGGTCGTCCAGATTTGTGGCGCCCTCGGGTGCATAGCGGAACGACCAGAGCGACCACATGGGCGCGGTCGTAATCTGGAAATCAGGCTCTGACTTGAGCTTTTCGTGCAGCTGGTTGGACCAGTTGATGTGATTGCGCAGCCGCTGGCGCAGGCCCTCCAGCCCGTAGGTACGGATCAGGAACCAGATCTTGAGCGCGCGGAAGCGGCGGCCCAGCGGCACCGACCATTCGGAATAGTTGATGATGCCGTCGTGGCCGTGGGTTTTGAGGTATTCCGGGCTGAAGGCGAGGGTCTGGACGAGGTCGTCCGGGTTCTTCAGGAAGTGCGCGGAGCAGTCGAACTGCACGCCCAGCCATTTGTGCGGATTGAAGACGATGCTGTCGGCGCGCTCCACCCCCGGCCAGTAGTGGCGGTATTCCGGGCAGATCATCGCGGAGCCGGCCCAGGCGGCGTCCACATGGGTATAGAGGCCGTATTTTTCGGCTACATCCAGCACCCGGTCCACCGGGTCGGTGGCGCCGACACCGGTGCCGCCAACGCAGAGGATGACGCCAGCAGGCTGGTGGCCTGCGGCGAGGTCGGCCTGGATTGCCGCCTCCAGAGCCTCTGGGTCCATCCCGCGCCAATCGCCCTTCACGGGGACGCGGATCAGGTTCTGCTGGCCGATGCCCGCAACCCAGATTGCACGGTCGATGGAGGTGTGGACCTCGGAGGAGCAATAGATGCGCAGGGCTTTCTGGCCGAACAAGCCCTGTTGGTTGCCCTGCCAGTTCAGCGCCTTCTCCCGCATGGTCAGCACCGCGGCGAGGGTGGCTGAGGAGGCGGAGTCCTGGATCACGCCCTGGAACTGGTCCGGCAGGTCCAGCGCCTGGCGCAGCCAGTCCATCATGCGGGTTTCCATCTCTGTCGCTGCGGGCGAGGTCTGCCACAGCATGCATTGCGGCGCGATGGCGGAGGCGAGGAATTCCGCCAGCACCGAGGGCGCGGCGGCGTTGGAGGTGAAATAGGCAAAGAAGCGGGGGTGCTGCCAATGGGTGATGCCGGGCATCACGATGTCTTCGAAGTCGCGGAAGATTGCCTCCATCCCCTCGCCATCTTCGGGAGGGGTTTGGGGCAGGGCGTTCAGCACTTGGCCCGGTTCGGTCATGGCGCGCACCGGGCGGTCGCCGACGGTCAGGTGGTAGTCCTGCGTCCAGTCCGCGACCCTGCGGCCCCAGTCGGAGAATTCATTCCATTTCATCTCGTATTCCTTTTGTCCGTGCCATCGGCACGGACAGTGTCAGGGTGCAATAATCGGCTGAGCGTTCAAGGCGCTGGGTTTCGGAGTGGCGCCTTCAAAGACGGAGCCTTCCTCAAACCAGCTGCGCGGCGCGGGCGCCCCCCAGAGGGTCTGGCGCTGCGGATCGGTTAGCGACCATTTGATCGGCTCCAGGTCCGGATCGACGGTCTGGTAGTCGGAGCAGTAGATCTCGATCCGGTGGCCGTCCGGATCGCGCACATAGAGGAAAAACGCGTTGGAGATGCCGTGGCGGCCGGGGCCACGTTCGATATTGTCGATGTAGCCGGTGGTGGACATCAGATCGAGAAGGTCAATGATGTTGAGCGGGTTCGGCACCCAGAAGGCGGTGTGGTGCAGGCGGGGCCCGAGGCCATTCGTAAAGGCCACGTCGTGCACGCCGCCCTTGCGGTGCATCCAGGCGGCCCAGATCTTGCCACTGTCGTCATCCTCAGTGAATTCGGTGACGCGGAAGCCCATCTCGTTGTAGAAGGCGACCGAGGCGTCCACATCCGCGCTGAACATGTTGAAATGGTCGATGCGCAGGGGTTTTACCCCGTTGTAGAGCCTGTATTTCTGATGGATCGGCTCCAGCCGCTCCATCTTGACGTAGAACTCAAGCGGGATGCCCCAGGGATCACGGGTGCGCAAGGTGCGGCCCATGTGGGGGCGGTCGATCCACTCCACTGGCAGGCCTTTGGAGGCGAAGAAGTCTGCGGCCTTGTCCAGGTCGGGCTCGTCATAAAGCTTAAAGCCGAGAATGCCAACGGAGGCAGTGCTTGCCTTGGCCAGAACGATACAGTGGTGGCCGCGTTCCTCCATTGCGCGGAGATAGATACGGTTGCCGTCTTCCTGCGTCACTTGCAGGCCCAGCGTGTCCACATAGAAGGCGCGGGAGGCGGCGAGGTCGGTGACGTGGTATTCCACGTGGCTGAGCCGCACGATGTTGAAGGGCGGGTAGAGGTTCGGGGCGGGGACGGGCATGGTTTGAACCTTTCACTTGTGGCCGGGTGCGGGAGCGC
>NZ_CEYXRG010000001.1:289823-393397 GCF_982940295.1 Leisingera sp. | reverse complement strand
CAAAGCAGGCTTCTGATCCCCGCAAGCGGCGGGCCATGCGGCCCGCCGTCCTGCCGTTTATTCCGCTCGAACCTTCTGCCAGCTAATTGCCAATCAATGCGCGTACACGTCAGTCGTCCGTGCTTGTTTTGGCGGCGCAGGGAAGCTCAGAGCCGGCATCACGTTGGTCAACGGCGGTTTTAACACTGATTGGCCTTGCTGCACAAATCGGGTGAGGGATTCACTGCGTGAATCCAGCATGGTAGCTGGGATGCATGAGCAGTTGGGCCCCTACGAGATACAAGACCACGAACTGGTCGTCTTGCAATGAAGCGCTGAAGCAACGCGGATCTCTGAGCATCTGGTTTGATCCGAGGATGATCTGGACGCCGCCGCCGGCTGGCAAGCGTGGCCGCCGGTGCCAATTCAGCAACGCCGCGATCCAAACCCGTCTAACTCTGAAAGTACTGTTCGGGATGCCACTGAGGCAGACGACGGGATTCGTGCAAAGCCTTCTGCGGCTGGTCGGTCAGGACTGGGCGGTGCCGGACTTCAGTACACTGTGTCGCCGCCAGCGGCAGCTGAACGTGGCTATCACGCACCGTGGCGGCGTGGGTTCGTTGAATTTGCTGATCCCCTCTCGGGACATTGCTGCGCAATGCCCTGCCGGGAAGCGGACAGCACGGGCATCAAGGCCGAGGGTGAGGGCGAGTGGAACGCCCGTAAGCCCCCTCTCGCACATGCTATGCATGTGCTGCCGGGCAGCGGGTGGCCCCAAGCGGCGCATCTGGCGCAAGGTACACATCGGCATCGATGAGGAAACGCTGGAGGTTCGGGCCGTCGAAGCCACCGGAAGCAATATCGGCCCCTCCCGGCGGACTTGCCATGCAAATCGCCTGCCGGGCAGTGGATACGCCCATTCTGCCTGATCTCCTTGATCAAATCCCGGCAGGCGAAGAGACTGGTACCGTGACTGCTGACGGGTCCTACCACACTTGCAAATGCTACGAGGCGATTGCCGCCCGTGGTGCCGCCGCTGTTATCCCGCCCCGCAAGAATGCCACGCCCTGGAAGCCAACGAGCCCGGGCGCGGTGGCACGAAACGAAGTCCTGCGCGCATCAAAGTATCTCGGCCGCGCCATCTGGCGACGGTGGAACGGATATCACAGCCGGAGCCGGGTCGAGTCAAAGATGAACTGCATCAAGCTGCCCGGCTAATCCCTGATGGCGAAAGACTTCGAACGCCAGGCCGCCGAACTGCAAGTTCGTATCGCCGTTCTGAACTGCTACACCGCTCTCGGTATACCTGTCACAGTGCCCGTAGAGTAAATCCGTCCGGGCAACGGGCCCTGTGGTCAGCCCCGGATTTGTACAACAGCGCCCAACCGATACACCAGGCAGGCGCGTCTGCACATGCCCCGCCTGCTCAGTGACATCGGGTCGAGTTGCATCTCGGGCGAGTTGGCCGATTGGCTGGAAGACCGGCAGATGGATCAAGTCTGCGGTGCCCCATATCACCCGCAAACCCAGGGCCAGATCGAGCGCTGGCACCAGACCCTGAAGAACCGCAGCCTGCTGGAGAACTACGTCCTGCCCGGCGATCTCAGGCAGAAAACCGACGCCTTCGTCGAGCATTACAACCACCGACGATACCACGAGAGCCTGCCGAACCTCACCCCGGCCAATGTGTACCTTGAGCGCTGCCAGACCATCCTGAAACAACGAGAAAGGATCAAACGAAAGACTATCGAAACCCGGCGCTTGCTTCACCGAAGATCCGCCGCAAAATCAAACCAACCAGATGAGTCAGACCCTCGCTTAGCTCAGGCGGCCATCTGTCCCAAAATCTCTGACGACGGACATGTGAACCCACCCTGCCAACAAGACTGAAACATAGCACTTGTTTCGGCCTGCAATCTCATTTCGTCATCAGCCCCGGCAGCCATGTGCCTACGGCGGGCTGCCACACAATCAGTGCCAGCACAGCCAGCTTGATCACCAAGAAGGGCGTGACAGCGGCATAGATATGCTTCATCCCGATGCCCTCGGGGGCGACCCCCCGCATCACGAAGAGCAAAAGCCCGAAGGGTGGAGTCAAGAGGCCGATCTCCATGGTCAGCAGATAGACAACGCCAAGCACCAGTTCGTTGATGCCCATCTGCGCTGCCAATGGCACAAACACCGGCACGGTCACCATCAGCATCGAGACCTGATCGACAAAGCAGCCGAGCAGCAGCAGGATCACGATCATGCCGACCAGCACTGTGGTGGGGGTCGGATCAACCGCGTTGATAGCCTTGATCAGCCCATTGGTGGCACCGCTGAAAGACAGCACCTGGGCAAAGGTCTGGCTGGCGGCCATGATGAACAAAATCATCACCGACAGCTTTACGGTTTCCATCAGCGCCCTGCCAACTTTTTCAAAAGACAGCGACCGGTAGGCGGCGCCGGTGGCAAGCGCGGCCAGACAGCCGAGCGCGGCAGACTCCGTTGGGGTTGCGAACCCCAGCAGCAGGCTGCCGATCACCACGGCGAACAGCACCGACAGCGGCGCCACATAGATCAGGAAGGGCCGCCAGCGCTGTCCCAGGGTCATCTGCGGCAGATCGTCGGGCGGTGCCGCCTTCGGGTCGAGCAGGCTGCGGGTCACGATATAAATCACAAAGGCCGCCGCCAGCAGCAGCGCAGGCATGACACCCGCCACCAGCAGGCCGGCGATGGAAATCCCCGCCAGGCTGCCGACCAGAACCGCCAGCGCTGACGGCGGGATGAGCATGGCAATGGCGCCCGAGGCCATGATCGGCCCCATTGCCATCGTCGGATGATAGCCACGCTGCAGCATCCCCGGCATCAGGGTCGATCCCAGCATGGCGGTATTGGCGATGGTCGACCCCGACAGCGCGGCAAAGATGGTGCCCCCGAACACGGTGACCACCGACAGCCGCCCGGGTACCCGAGTGACCACCCGCTCGATCGCATCGATGGCGCGGTGGGCGATGCCGGTCTGGAACAGGATTTCCCCCATCAGGATGAACAGGGGGATCGGTGCCATCTGGAAATTGGCCACCGACTGGGTCGCGTTGCGCGCCAGCTGCAGCAGGCCGCGGTCGCCGCCCAGCACCTCGTACGCGCCGATCATGGTGACGGTGATGAAGGCAAAGGCCACCGGCAGGCCGATCAGCAGCAGCCCGGCCAGGCCGCCCAGCATCAGCGATAGGGTGAGGATCCAATCCATCGGCAGTCCTTTCAAAGACCGGAGAGCGGCACGTCTTCCGTCGCGGGGCGGAAGATCTTGCGCAGGAATTCGAGCGTGCAAAGCGCCATCGACAGCGGCAGCACTGTCAGCGTCCACCATTCGGGAAAGGTGAAGGCGGTGCGCACCATGGAGCCGCGGGCGAAGGACTGCATCAGCGCTTGCAGCCCGGCCCATCCCAAGACGGCACAGGTGGCGGCGCCCAGCAGGCAGGCGGCCAGCACCACCTTGCGGCGGGCGCGCGGCGGCAGGCCGTGGGTCACCAGGTCGACCTGCACATGGGCATTCTGGCGCAGCACCCAGGGCGCGCCGAGAAAGGCTGCAGCCATCAGCCCGTATTCGATGGCGTCGAGCGCGCCGTAGATCACCGGCAGTCCAAGGTTGCGCAACAGGACATTGAGCGGGATCACCAGGGTGATTGCGGCGAGGATGGCAGCGCTGAGCACGGCCAAGCCGGTGAGCAGGGTGCCGAAGCTGCGGTCAAAGCGGATCATGGGGAAAGTTTCGGGGCGGCACCAGGCCGCCCCGGTCCCGTCACTTGAGCAGGCAGGCCTGCAGCTGCTGTGCCAGCTGCGGGTCTGTCTTCTTCACTTCGCCCCAGCCTTCGGCCTGGGCGGTCGTGCTCCACAGTTTGCCGTGCTCGCCCTCCAGGGTGATGGTCTTGATCCCGGCATCGGCCTGGGCTTTGGCCTCGGCCTCGTTGCGGGCGATGTTCTCGGCGTTCTGCTCTTCGATCCAGGCGGCGCCTTGTTCCAGCAGGGCGCGCTGCTCATCGCTGAGCCCGTTCCAGCTGTCGAGATTCACCAGGAAGTTCACGTCCACCTGGTAGAAACCGGGGTCAACGCGGTAGGCGGTCTGCTCGTGCCAGCCGAGGTCCAGCACGCCCTGGCTGGGCCAGCCGTAGCCGTCGATCGCCCCGCGCTCAAGCGCGGTATAGACCTCGCCCGGTGCCGTGCGCACCAGGGTGGCGCCCAGTTTTTCGAACATGGCGCGGTAGACCGGCGTGGTGCGGATGGTCAGCCCTGTCAGATCCGGTCCTTCCAGCGGCTTGGTCAAATATAGATGATAATTCATGTGGTCGCCCACGCGAGCGAGGTATTTCACACCCATCTGGTCCTGGTGGATCTGGTCGATCAACTCGTAGCAGCCATTAGCGCGCTGGTCCTGAATGGTGTTCTGCGCCAGGTGCAGCGCGTCGCCTGCGGGCAGCAGGTTCGGGTAGTAGGCGGTGGTGTTGTTGGCGATGTCGACGATCCCCGCCTGCACCGCGTTGCCCAGTTCAAAGGGCGGCACGGCTTCGGGGCCGCCGAGCAGGTCGATCTGCACGACTCCCTCGCCGTTTTCGTTCACCCAATCAACGAAGGCTTCGAAATCGCGAGAAAAAGTTGTCCCTGTGGCAAAGGCGGTCACTGCTTTCAGCGTGACCTCCCCGGCCTGCGCGGAAGCGGCGGCGAGTGTAGTAGCCCCCAGAAGGGCGGCTGCGGCAAATCTGCGGATGGTCATGTCGGTCTCCCTGGCTGTGTGGCGGCGCGCGGACCGGGCGGTTTGCAGTCCCTTGTTATTCCGGACGCCGTGGGAAAAGCCTAGGTTTAGGCTGTCTCACCTTCAAGCATGAAGTTTTAAGCTTCAAGTAAGTTTATATGTAAACGCATAAAAATTCTTCGTGCGGCGGCTTCGGCGCGGTCTGAGAGGGCAAGTGATTCGGGCTTTCTGCGGCCGCGGACAGCCGGAAGAGACGTCCGCGGCCGGCTGCGGTTATGCCGCAAAGCTCTCCACCGTCTTTATTGCCCCGTCCAGGGCCTCTCCCTTTTCGTCCTGCAGGGCGGCCTCGCGCAGGCGGGCGACCCATTGGGGGCCGTCTTCGCGGTCGGCCACCAGTGCCGCGCCCGCCAGCACCCTGTCGAACTTGGAAAGGCCCCGGGCGTGGGTGTCGGAATAGCCCTTGATCAGGCGGCGGCAGCGGATCACCTCCAGCGCCATACCGTAGCGGTCGGGCAGGTAACCCATCGCCATCTTGAGCCATTCGTCCAGATGCGCCTGCTCCACCGCGTGGCGGCGGGTGCGGCGGCGCCAGAACTTGAGCCCGCCCAGCACGTAGAGCATCAGGAAGCCGCGCAGGCTGTCGGTGCGGATGCGGCGGCCCTTGCCGAAGAGTTTCTCCAGCCGCGCCATCTGCCGCGGATTGGCCTCGACCCTGGCGCCCAGCCCGGCGGGCAGCAGGCTCGCGATCTCCTCGGCCCGCGGGTGCAGGTAGTCGGTGAGCGTCATCAGCTTGCCGTCCGCCTTCATCTCGCTCTCGATCCGGCCAAAGCGGCTGGACCGGGTCTTGAGGTCGGCAACCCGGATCACGTCGTCATAGGCCATGGCATTGGCGATGTATTTCGCGGCGTCGCGGCTCAGCTCATAACCTTGCTCGGCATTGTCCTGCGCCAGCACCTCGCCGAGGCGGGAGAGGTATTCGCGGCCATAGGCCAGGTCCTGGAACTCCACCACTTTCTGCAGGCCGGGCAGAGCCATCTCCTGCACCACCTCCGGTATTTCCGCCACGCGCGCGGCAAGCTTCTGCCACTTGAGCAGCTTGCCTGCGGGGCCTTGCGGCTTTGCAGGGCCCGCGGGGGCGGGGGCTTCCGCGGGCCGCGGCTCGCCCCGCTGCGCCAGATCGAAGCCGGCGGCGAAGGCGCGCAGGCTGGGCTCCACGCCCTTGCCAGCGGCGCGGATCGCATTCTCGAAGGCCAAGCGCGGGAAGGGCAGGGCGCCGGAGCCCGCAAGCGCGCCGAAGAGCGAGGCGGAAATCACCGATCCTGCCCCAGTCGCGGCGCGCTCCATGTCGGCCATCACCAGCTTGCGCGCCGCGGTCTCGGCGGCCGCGCGCACTTCCGAGGCATCGGCCATGCCGTCGCCCGGCACCATCTTCTCCGACACTGCCAGCGCGCGGTGGGTGGAGGCGATGAGCGTGGTGCGGTCGGGCGTCACGAAGCCGCGCAGGATCGACCGGCCGGCCTCCATCATCTCCGCCGCGATCATGATGTCGACGTCGCCGGGCGCGGGCGCGAGAGAGAACACCGGGTTCTCGACCGTGCCCGGCGCCATCTCGATGTAGTAGATCGTCGCGCCCGTCCGCTGGGCGACGCCCGCGACGCTGGTGGCCTGCGCGCTGTAGCCTTGGGCGCGGGCCAGCGCCTCGATCCAGCTTGTCAGCACCCCGCCGCCTTGGCCGCCAACGGCGAGGATGGCGAGCTTGATCACCTCGGGGGCCGCGGGCTGGCTGCCTTGCGGGTAAATGGGCAGTTCCAAAGTCATCAGGCGGCCTCCCCCGCATTATCGCAAGCGAAGGTGAGCTGCCGGGCGCTGCGGCGTGCCTGCAGCCAGGCGATCACCTTGCTGCGCAGGCCCGCCCGGCGGCGCTCCCGCTCAGAGGGGTTATGCACCACCCGCGCCTCATAGAAGGAGGGGCAGAGGATCGCCGCATCGGCCACCTCGCCGCAGTTGCCGCAGCCGACGCAGGTCTGGTCGATATGCGCCACCGGGTCGTCGCGCAGCGGGTCGTCCAGCTGCTTCAGCGACAGCGACGGGCAGCCCGAGAGCCGGATGCAGGCGTGATCGCCGGTGCAGACGTCCTGATCGACGCCGAAGCGGGGGATCTCCACCCGCGCGCCGTCCTTGATCGCCTTGTTGCGCTGCGGCTTCTCGCGCCGCTGCCGGTTCAGCATGCATTCCGAGGAGGCGACGATCACCTTGGGGCCGTCATAGTCGGTCGTTAGCGCCTCGCGGATGGTGGCGCGCATCTGAGTGACGTCATAGGTCCGGTCGATCTGCCGGATCCACTTGACGCCGGCACCTTCCAGCGCCTTGGTGATCGGGTTGTTGGTCGACTTGCTGGCGTTCTTGGCGCGGCTCGACGGAATGTCCTGCCCGCCGGTCGCGGCCGAATAGTAGTTGTCGACGATGATCGCCACGCTGTCCGACTTGTTGAACACCATGTTGCCGATCGAGGTGCTGAGGCCATTGTGCCAGAAGCCGCCGTCGCCCAGGATCGAGATCGCCCGCTTCTCGCCGCCGCCGTCAAAAGCCGCGTTGGAGGCTGGGCCCAGTCCGTAGCCCATCGTCTGTCCGCCGATCTCGAATGGCGGCAGGGCGGCAAACAGGTGGCAGCCGATATCGGCTGAGATCTGGTGCTTGCCCAGCTCCTGCTCGACCAGCTTCATCGAGGCAAAGATCGGCCGCTCCGGGCAGCCGGTGCAGAACCCCGGCGGGCGGATCGGGACGGTTTGGCTCAGATCCGGGATCTCCGGCTGCGGTGTATTGGGCGCACGCACCTGGCCGGGCAGCAGGTGGGCGGCGTATTTGCGGAAGAAGTCATCCAGCCCGTCCATCATCACCTTTCCGGTGTATTCGCCCGCCTTGGGGAAGATGCCCTTGCCTTCGAGCTTGGTGGAACTGCCCGCCTTGTAGAGCATCGCGCCAAGCTGCTGCTCGATGAACTCCGGCTGGCCTTCCTCGATCATCAGCACCGCGTCCTTGCCGTCGCAGAAGTCCAGAAGGTCGCTGTGCACCAGCGGGTAGGCCACGTTCATCACATAAAGCGGCACCTCGGTATTGCCGCTGAGATCGGCCAGCCCCAGCCGCTGCAGGGCGCGGATCACGCTGTTGTACATGCCGCCAAGGCAAATGAGGCCGACCTTGCCCTCCTTCGGCCCGAAACGCTCGTTCAGCCCGTTTTCCAGGATGTATTTCTCGGCCGCAGGCCAGCGGTTTTCGATCTTGTCCTGCTCATGCTGATAGGACATCGGCGGCAGGACCACGCGGGCGAAATCGCGCTGCGGATTGGCCAGCGCGTTGCGCACGGTGAGCGGCGGGCGAAGGTTGTCGCGGCACTCGAAACTGCCGGTCACATGGCACGAGCGGATCCGCACCATCATCATCACCGGTGTGTTCGACGCCTCCGAGAGGGCAAAGCTGTCACCCACCGATTTCACGATGGAGGGCAGGTTGGGGCGCGGGTCCAGCAGCCAGAACTGCGACTTCATCGCAAAGGCATAGGAGCGCTCCTGCATGATCGACGAGCCTTCGCCGTAATCCTCACCCACGATCACCAGCGCGCCACCGGTGACGCCGGATGAGGCGAGGTTGGCCAGCGCATCGGACGCCACGTTGACGCCGACAGAGCCCTTGAAGGTGACCGCGCCGCGGATCGGGTAGTGGACGGAGGCGGCAAGCATCGCCGCGGCGGCGGCTTCCGAGGCGTTGGCCTCATAACGCACGCCGAGTTCGCCCAATAGCTCCTCGGCATCGGCCAGCACATCCATCAGGTGCGAGATCGGCGCGCCCTGATAGCCGCCGACATATCCCACACCGTTCTCCAGAAGAGCCTTGGTGATGGCCAGGATGCCCTCACCGGTGAAGGTGCTGCCCGCCCCCTTCCGCAGATGCTCAACCTCAGCCTTGAATGATCGTTCGGCCATTGGCGCCTCCGTGGATTTACCAGAGAAAGGTTTCCGGGATTAAAACTGGTTCACACGCACGTTGCGCAGGATCTTCTGCAGCGTGGCGGTAAAGGCGCGCTGTTCGTCCGGCTCGATGCCCTTGAACATCTGCGTGCAGGCCTCTGCCACATGCGGCCATAGCCCCTCGTGGGTTTCCCGGCCGTTTCTGGTCATGAAGATGCGGGTGGCGCGGTTGTCGTCGGGATCTGACTTGCGCTCTATCAGCCCGTCGCGTTCCAGCGCGTCAAGGGCGCGGCTGAGGGTGGATTGCTCCACCACAGCATAAACGGACAGGTCGCGGATCAGCAGCCCGTCCAGCACCGAGAGAACGGCCAGCGTGCGCATCTTGGCGGTGGTCAGCCCATGTGCGGCCATTTCCTCCCGCAGGGCGGCGTTGTAGCGGCCCATGATGCGATTCATCAGGTAGGGCGGAAAGTTTTCCAGTCCAATTTCCCCCAGCCGCGGCAAGGGTTTTTTCTCTTCTGCAGGTGCGTGCGGGGGGGCGGTTTTTTCTGCCGTCATGCATTCGTCCTTTCTGCCGGCTTCAGGCCGGGCCGGCTGCCCGGCCGTTGATGCCGGTCCGGGCGCCATGTGGGGCGCGGTGCCCGCCAGGCTCAGCTCCGCGGCACCAGGGCCAGGGCCCGAATCGGGCTGCCGGTGCCGCGCTTGATCTTGAGCGGGGCCGCAATCAGCAGCGCGCCCTTGGGCGGCAGCTTGTCCAGATTGGCAAGAGAGGCAAGGCCGAAGCAGTTGTCGCGGTGCAGCAGGTTGTGGGCAGGGTAGGGCGGTTCCATGCCGCCGGCCTGGCCGGCGTCGGTGCCGATGCACTGGCTGCCCCAGCCGACGATTTTCTTCGACAGCAGGTATTCGACCGCATCCGGGGTCGGCCCGGGGCTGTGCGGGCCTGTGTCGTCTGTGTTCAGGAAGGCCTGTTCGTCGTGCGCGCGCTTGTCCCAATCGGTGCGCATCACCACCCATTCGCCCTCGCTGATGCCGCCGTGCTCTGCCTCCCATGCCCTGATAAGGTCTGCGGTCAGCAGGAAATCCGGGTTTTCGGCGCTCTCCTTGGAGCAGTCTATCACGTTGACCGGCGCCACCAGGCGCTGCACGTCCAGCGTGTCGGTATAGCCGTCGCTGTATTCCTTGCCGGTGATCCAGTGGTGCGGGGCGTCGAAATGGGTGCCCGAGTGTTCGCCCAGAATCATCCAGTTCCAGGCGAAAAACGGGCCGTCCTCGTCATATTCGCTGATTTTGTGGATTTCGACCTTGGGCGTGTTCCTGGCGAAGTCCTCTGGAAGGCGCAGGATCGGCGTCTCGGGGCCCAAAGTGCCGGAGCAGTCCACCACTTCGACCTTTCCCGACAGGATCATGGCGCCCAGGCCGTCCAGTGCATTGGCTGCAGTCATGTTGTCTCTCCTGTTGCGCGCGGTCTGAATGCCGCTTCGTGCTTCCGGCGAAGCACTTCTAAACAGGATATACATGTGTTTGCAAGTTTCCAAGAGTGTAAGATCCTGGCGCTGCCCCTTGGCAGTGCGTTTCGAGCGGATCGATTGCGGCAAGCGGCGGGTTTCCGGGCCGCGCAGCGCGGCAGGCCGCAAGGGGCTGGCGTGTGAGGCAGGCGGGTCCCGCGCTTGGCCTGATTTCCGCTGCGGCCTAGTGGCGGCGGTTCTGTCTGCTTTCTGCTTGATTGCAGCAATTTTCGGCGGGTTTGAGTGGTGCCGTGGCCTTTGATGCCGCATCCAGCTGCGCTGCCGTGATGGTTCCAGGAAAGCTGCTCCGATCAGCAAGCATTGAGAAACGGCGCTCGCAAATCTCATTTGCACCACACATCAGCGGCGCAAGCCGTGGAGAGCCGCTAATGTGATATGTCGTGGTGCGGGCGCCTCTCCTTTCGGGCGGATTGCTGCCAGGGGTATTTAACATGCGTATGCATGCAGTATTGCGAGGCTGATACGTTTGCTCTTGCACTGGCATCCGTCCAGGGCTTTTGCCTGTACGCCATACGGTCTGTCACTTAGTGGTCGAACGGTATTGTTAAAATAGGACTTGGTTTTCAGTATGTGAACCTGACACGTTTTAGTGCTGTCAATCGGCATGGAGCTTTGACCCCCTATAGGCATCCAAACATGCATGCCTGTTCACACATGACCGGCTGTCCTCGTCGCCAGCCATCACAATCCAGTTCTCAAAACCTTTCCAGAACGCCTTCGATCCGCAGGAAAACCGAACAAAGTCATCATCACTGCGGTCGCCCGAGAGCTGGTTTCATTCGCAAACGCACTCGTCAAAGCGCATCGGAAATAGTCGTCTCAGGCCACCTGAGAAATACAGTTGCTAGGACGAACCGGAACGACCGTTTCATCACGACCGGCGCCACGCTGCGAGGCCGCGTGTCTTGGACGGCTGCGGGGCGCGCGGCGCATCAGTGCGAAAGCGACGCCGCTTGGGACAAATGCTCTGGCGACAGGGGTTTGCACAGGAATTTCTTGATCAATGGGACCTTGGCGGCGCGGTCCAGGTCCACCGGATTGACCGTGGTGCTGACAATCACAACAACAGGCACCGGGTCCAGAGCCTGGATCTGATCGGCGTATTGTTCAAGAAACTCGAACCCGCCAATGGGCGGCATGTTGATGTCCAGAAAGATGAGCTCCGGCGGCCGTCCGCCATCCTGGAGGAACTCCATCGCTGCCAGCGGCCCGTCAAACAGCTCGAAATTTTCGAACACCTGCGACATGCTGAAAATGCGTTCCGCGAACTTCCGGTCCATCCTGTCATCATCTTGGACCTGCCGAATTTTAGTGCCGCGTCAATTGCTTGTTTAGGTCACTTTCCGCTCATCACCCGCCAGTCATCGAACCGTGGCTTACCATAGCTGTTGGGAAAGCGGAGTCCCAACCGTGCTGTCTGCTTGCCGGTCAATTTAAACAAGCTGCTCACCACGCCTCCTGGAATTCAGAAGCTTGGATCAGGCCGGAGCAGCAGCTTTAACCAAATCGATGGGTCTAGAATCTAAGACATCGGTCCGGCTGGCCGCAGGTTCTTTGAAAAGGGCATTCTAGGTTGATTGTCCAAGCCGCGCTAAGCGGCGGCCCCGTCACTCCTGCACGTGCTCCCAGACTTGCGAGATCACGACGGAGCCTTCCCCAACTGCCGATGCGACGCGTTTGACCGATCCGGCACGGACGTCCCCAACGGCAAACAAACCCGGGCACGACGTTCCGAAGTTTGAGGCCGTTCCAGCTTGAGAGCCCGTCAGGACAAAGCCTTTTGCGTCCAGTTGACAGGTGTCTGCCAGCCAGCCGGTGTTGGGAGCCGCACCGACCATGATGAAAGCGGCAGGGCAGTCCAGCTGCCAATCCGTTCCGTCGCGGTCGACAGTGACGCTGTTCATGGCATCGCCGCCATGCAGGCTCTTGAGTTGTGACCGGTAGTGGATGGTGATCCGAGGATCAGCGTCCAGCCTCGACAGCAGGTAGTCGGACATCGACGCGGCCAGACTATCCCCGCGCACCAGAACATGAACATGTTTCGCAGTCCGCGACAGGTACATTGCGGCTTGCCCGGCCGAATTGCCGCCCCCCACAACGATGATGTCCGAGCCCTTGCAGTAACGCGCCTCCATCTCGGTCGCGGCATAGTAGATGCCAAGCCCTTCAAATCCCTCTAGCCCTTCCAAGGGCAGCCGCCGGTATTGAACACCCGTTGCAACGACAACTGTTCTGGCGCACAGCTGTTGCTCATTATCCAGCGTCACGCAGAAGATGCCGTCTTTGCGATGCTCTAACCGGGTGGCGCGCCTGGGCCTGAGGAAGCGAGCTCCAAACTTCATGGCTTGAACCTCACCGCGCCAAACAAGGTCGGCCCCGGAGATTCCTGTCGGGAACCCCATGTAATTCTCGATCCGGCTGGATGTGCCGGCCTGGCCGCCAACAGCAAGGTCTTCCACCAGAACAGCGGAAAGCCCTTCTGCCCCGGCATAGACCGCTGCCGCCACGCCCGCTGGCCCGCCGCCCACAATCAGCACGTCGACGGTTTCGTCGCATTCAAATGCCTGCTCAAGACCCAATAGCTGCGCAACCTTAGCCGGCGTCGGGTCGTCAACGACACGGTTGTGGCCGAATACCACGGCTGGTTTTTCCCCGATAAGGCGGCAAGTTTGCCTGACATCATCGGCGTCGGCCGATCCCAGCTCCAAGGTCTGGAAAGGGATTTTGTTTCGGATCGCAAACTCGGCAATACGGCGAATGTTGCGGTCCTGGTCGACGCCGATGAGTGTGAGCGAGCTGTCCCCATCCTCGATCTGCCGCCGTCTGCGTGCGGCAAAAACCGAAATCACGATGTCCGACATTTCCGGGATGCGGGACATTGCATCCAGCATCAGATTCCGGGGGACCGCAATGACGCGGGTATCCTCCTTGGCGCGCATCGGCAGCGTATACGCACCGCCGCTGAGGAAGGCGATTTCTCCCAGGAACTGCGTTGGCCCGAGGGAGTCCGGCAAGTAGGCCTCCCTGGTGTAGGGATCGATCACTTCAATTCTGCCGTCCAGAATGTACAGAAACGTGTCCATTGGATCGCCGGCTTCGGCGATAATCTGGCCAGCTGAATATGTGAGTTCGCTTCCCAATTCCCTCAAGGTGTCGACATGGCTTTGATGCAGGGGCGTTCGGGTCATTTCACGAAGGTTGGCTGCCAGACTTTCCATAGATCGGTCTCCTTTGGATTGGCCCCGCCGTGCTGTCTGCGGATTTCTCGAACTTGTGCAGTTATAACCGCGATGATAGGCGCCTCGAGATTGGAACCGCGTAGCTGGCGAACAAGTCTGCTCCCGTGCAAACTTGCTGAAACCAGCTTCGTTGGTGAACGGATGTAGCTCAGTTTGGAAAGACTGCAAGCATCCGGCCTTCTTGGCAGGTGACGCGGGTCGGCTGCTATTCGTGTCAGCCGAACCGCATCAAAGCACTCTGAATGCGCGGTATTGGGAAGGCATGTCAGGATCCTGAAGTCTTGTTCCGCTGAGCAGAACCATTCTTGTTTCGAGCTGGATGCCGGCGTGTTCTTAAAATTTTCAATGCTATTGGCACTACTGGCCACCCATTATTGCAACTACAGTGTTTAGCGCTGCTGAGCTCCATTTCTCCTGATCGGTGCGTAACTGGTCGATGTCTTTATCATAGCTGTGCGGGCTTGCCCGTAATATGCTCGATATTGCGCTGCGGACTGGATCCCAAGCTAAGGCATGACCCGGTAAAAGCTCACATTAAAATTCAACAGACGGGCAGTGACAGCTTGAGCTAGCGTCCGCGCAAGGCGCTGAAGGGCCCACGTCAACCTTTCGGCCACTGGGAACAACACACGCTGGTTTTCAATCGATGCGGTCCGATATCCATTATATGCTGACAACGACCTTGCCCACTGCCTCGCCTCCGGTTAGCCGCGCATAGGCGTCACCAACCTGTTCGAGCGCAAACTCCTGTACGTCAACAACAGGTTTGAGGGCTCCGCCATCGGCGATCTTGGCCAATTCGCGCAGGATTGCGCCATGTGCCTCGCGGCCCTGATCATGAAGCATCGGGATGAGCATGAAAACGACGTGAATCGACAGCCCTTTAAGATGCGCGGATGTAAGATCGACAGATTGAAGAGCGAGCGTCGTCGCCACATGGCCGTTGAGCTTAGCTGCGTCAAAAGATCCCGGAAGGTTTCCGCCCCCGACCGTGTCGAACACAACGTCGAACCCTTCGCCATCTGTATACTCAGCTACCAGATCGGGCGTACTCTTCGCCTTGAAGTCGATCGGGGTGGCACCCAGCGATTGAATGGTCTGCAAGCGTTTCTGACCCGTGTCGGTTGCGTACGCATCCGCACCCCAGTGCTTGGCAATCTGCACAGCGATATTGCCGACGCCGCCGGATCCGCCTTGAACCAGGACTTTATCGTCTTGAGAAAGCCCGGCCCGGCTCAATGCCTCATACGCCGTTATCCCAACCAACGGTAAGGCTGCCGCCTCGCGCATGGACAACGCGGCCGGCTTATGGGCTATCAACCGTGCATCCGCCGCGATGTATTCAGCCAGCGCGCCTTGCAGGTCGGCGAGCCCTCCTGCGCAGCCATAGACCTCATCACCGATGCTAAAGTCAGAAACACCGGCGCCTACCTCCTCGACTGTTCCCGCAAAATCCATGCCAAGGATCGCCGGAAGCGCAGGCGCAAAGCCAAGATCCGTCCCCATGTTGCGGATCATTGTGTCAATCGTATTGACGCTTGTTGCGGCAATGCGGATCAGGACCTGTCCTTCCGCGGCAGAAGGCTTTGGCCGGTCGGCAACCTTGAACGGTGCGGTTTCGCCATATTGCTCGAGTATCATCGCGCGCATCGACGTGCTCCTGTGTCAGCTTCGGCTGTTACAAGTATGACCTGAAAAATTACCGGCAAAAGCCTGAACATCGAAGTTCAGTTTTCGTCATTTCGATATAATAGACAGTGCGGTACTGAATCAGCCAATCAAGCCCGCAGCCATGGCGGGTCACTGCCGATGCGCTCGATAAGGAAATCAATCAGGGCACGCACCTTCGGTGAGATGACATTTGATTTTGGATAGACAAGGGCGAGCACGGCCTGGTCATCAATGACATAGTCAGGCAGCACACGTTCGAGCCTGCCAGCGCGCAGATCGCGGTCTACTCCCCACAGCGAATTCATGGATATTCCCGCTCCGGCAACTGTTGCAGCTCTCTGACTTGCGCCGTCATCGACGATTAGGCGGCATCCTGCCGCTGCTGGGTCAAAGGCGGTTTCCTTGCCATCAAGACCGCGAAGCGGGCGTGGTGCATCATGGCGGAATCCGATCAAATGATGGTCCGCCAGATCGTCGGGCGTAACGGGGGATCCATGTTCGGCCAGGTATCCCGGCGCCGCCACAAGGATACGCGTATCGTCTGCGAGCTTTCGCATTTTGAACGATGAATCTGTCAAAGGCGCGCTTCGCAGCGCCAGATCGAACGATCCCTCTATTAGATCCAGCGGCAAATCCGACAGCCGGAGGTCAAGCTTCAAATCCGGATAGAGTGCGAGAAGTTCGGGAAGCAGGGGAGCTATGTATTCCTTGGCAAATGTGGACGAGGCTGCGAAGCGCAGCGTGCCCGCTATCCTTGGCTTACCCCGTCCCAAAGCTGCCAAACCCGCCTCGTGCTGCGCCAGAATTTCGCGAGCAAAAGGCAAAAACTCCGCGCCTTCAATCGAGATAGACACTTTGCGCGTCGAGCGATGCAGCAACTGAGTGCCAAGTTCGTGCTCTAGCTTCGCCAGGCGTGCACTAGACGCGGCCGGAGCCATGCCAAGCGTACGGCCGGCTGCGCTGATGTTCAGCATCTCGGCCGAAAGCACGAAGAGGCGCAGGCTGTCTGTGTCCATTTGATTATATCTATTTTGCGAAAACTGAACTCAATATTGAAGCCTTTATGTCGTCTTCTCAACTGCCAACATAGGTGACGCAGCGGAAAGGAGAGCATGCCGCAGAGAGGAGAAAATTATGGAACCTTCAAAAGACCAGCAGATTTGGATGTATCGGACGATGGTGACCAGCCGTCGTTTTGATGAAGCGATTGGCGAGATCTACATGGAGGGCAAAGAGCCCAAAATGGATTTCTCCAAAGGCCCCCTGCCGGGCGAAATGCACCGCAGCGATGGTCAGGAACCGACCGCCGTTGGCGTCTGTGCGCACCTGAACGATGGCGACGTGGTGACCGGATCGCACCGTCCCCACCACGAGGCAATTGCCAAAGGTGTCGACCTCAACATGATGGCAGCAGAGATTTTCGGCAAAGAGACCGGCCTGTCCAGCGGCATGGGCGGACACATGCACCTGATCGATTCCGAAAAGAACTACAGTTGCTCTGGCATCATTGCCCAAGGCGTCGCGCCCGCGGTTGGCGCCGCACTAAGCCGGAGCATTCAGGGCGTTCCCGGTGTTGCTGTCGCCTTTATCGGCGAAGGCGGGGTGAATGAAGGGGCCTGGCACGAGGCCATGAACCTCGCAGCTGTCTGGAAACTGCCTTTCGTCTGTGTGGTTGAAGACAATGGATGGAGCATTTCCACTCCGAAGAAGACTTCGACATCGGTTCAACGGAACAGTGATCGCGCCGCGTCCTACGGAGTCCCCGGTTACTATGTCGAAGGCAACGATCCTTATGAGATCTTTCGCGTCGCGGGAGAGGCGATTGAGCGGGCCCGCCGGGGCGAGGGACCGTCAGTCATCGAAATTGAAACCTACCGCCTGGAAGGTCACTTTGTCGGCGATGATTTCAGCTACCTTCCCGATGGCGAGCTCGAAGAACAGCGCGGCAAGGATCCGATCCCGAAGATGCGGGAGAAGATGATCGCGGACGGAGTGGCGACGGCCGAAGAGCTTGATGCAATCGAGCAGGAGGCCAAAGCCAAAGCCGAACAAGCCGTCAAGTTTGGCAATGAAAGCGCGTACCCCTCGCCGCAATTCGCGCGCGATGCGGTCTTTGCAGCCTAAATCTCAAGGAGGATTCAATGAGTACGCAAAACGAGCGCGCGCTCACCAGCGCGCAAGCCATCGCTGAAACCCTCAAACAGGAGATGCAGCGCGACGAGAAAGTCTTCGTCATGGGCGAGGACGTCGGTACATTCGGCAGCCTTTACGGAAACACTCAAGGGCTTCTCGACGAGTTCGGCGAAAAACGTGTCCGTGACACGCCGATTTCCGAGACCGCGATCATTGGTGCTGCTGTGGGCGCGGCGGCAGACGGAATGCGCCCTGTCGTGGAGCTGATGTTCGTGGACTTCTTCGGTGTCTGTTTTGATGCGATCTACAACCTGATGGCCAAGCACCATTTCCTGTCGGGCGGAAAGGTCAAGGTGCCGATGGTGCTGATGACGGGGACCGGCGGCGGATACGCCGACGGTGCGACCCAGTCCCAAAGCCCTTATGCCGCCTTCGCGCATTTCCCGGGGATGAAGGTGGTCTCGCCGTCCAATTCCCATGATGCCAAAGGGTTGCTCACAGCGGCCATCCGCGACGACAATCCGGTTGTCTACATGTTCGACAAGCGGCTTCATGGACTGGCCTGGCTGTGGTCCGAAGACGCTGCCGCGGTTCATGTCCCTGAAGAGAGCTATACCGTGGAGATCGGCAAGGCGAAGGTCGCTCGCGAAGGCAGTGACGTCACCATCGTTGGTATCGGCATGGGCGTTCATACTGCGTTGAAAGCAGCGGATCAGCTCGCAAGCCAGGGCGTCAGTGCGGAAGTTGTCGACCTGTTGAGTCTTGTGCCGCTGGATCGCGAAACGATCCGCAAGAGTGTCGCAAAAACCGGACGTCTGATCGTCGTGGATGATGACTACCTGAGCTACGGTATGACGGGCGAGATCATCGCCTCGGTCACTGAGCAGGATATCACAATGCTCAAGTCCGCGCCAAAACGGGTCGCTCACCCGGACGTTCCGATTCCTTGCGCGCGCGAGGCCGAAGCCGCGTTCCTGCCGGACGCGGACAAGATCGTCACCGCCTGGAGCGAGATGTCAACGGCCTAGGCACGAGTCTGCCCCATGCGCCGCCGGCGTTCGAGAGGTTCGGCGGCGCGAACTCTCTACCGCTCGTCCAGTGCAATCCTGAACTGGCGAAACCGGTCATAGCAAACACGTCCCTGATGGAGGTTCATTCCCATGACTGCCTACTCTGTACTCGAAGTTACCCCGACCAACGAAGACTGGATCGAGGACTATCTGCCAACCGCCAACAAAGTGATTGCCCGGCACGGCGGAAAATACCTCGCCCGCACGGAAACTCATGAGGTTCTGGAAGGGGACAACCGCGAAGTTGGCCTGCGCATTGTTATTGAATGGCCATCGATGGATGCCGCCAGAGCTTTCGAGAACGATCCTGAATACACGCCGCATCTTGAGACGCGCCTCGCGAACTCGCGCAGCCACCATGCGCTTATCGAAGGCAAGGATGACCTAAGTTGACGAGTATCGCGCCTCCTATCAGTCGCGCCGGATGCACTTCGGACCGTGAAACGCGCAACGGCAAGAAACCGCAGGTCAACGATTTGAATCGCGGGTTTCGCAATACGTTCCGATCCGGCCGGCTGAGTATCGGGCTTGTAGCGCCGATCGAGGCGTATCCGAATAGCTCGGTCCCCGCCCTTGAACGGCACGTCGAGCGGGCGCAGCTTGCCGACCGGCTTGGCTTTGCGGCCATCTGGGTGCGCGATGTGCCCTTCAACGTGCCGTCGTTCGGCGACGCCGGTCAGATCTTCGATCCGTTCACCTATCTTGGCCTGCTCGTCGGCAAGACGCAGCGCATTGCGCTCGGCACCGCTTCGATCATCTTGCCGCTGCGTCATCCCGCGCATGTGGCGAAGGCTGCGGCGACGGTGGACGCCCTTTCGGGAGGGCGTCTGCTGCTCGGTGTTGCGTCCGGCGACCGGCCGGAGGAATACCCGGCCATGGCGGCAGATTTCGAGCAGCGCGGCGCGCTGTTCCGCCAGGCGTTCGAGTACATCCGCCATATGGCCGAGCCATTTCCCACGATCGCAAACACCTTCGGTTCATTGAGAGGAGGTGCCGACTTGCTGCCGAAACCTGCAGCCGGACGCGTCCCCCTACTCGTGACCGGCAGCTCCCGTCAGGACACCCGCTGGACAGCGGTGCATGCAGATGGGTGGATGACCTATCCGCGCGATCCAGCGGCGCAGGCGAACATTGTGCGCGTCTGGCGTGAGCAGGTTGCAAACGCAAGTCTCATGGTCAAACCGGTGATGCAGCCGCTTTACGTGGATCTCGCTGACGACGAAGAGCGGCCAACGCCGATCCACCTGGGCTTCCGCGCCGGTATGAGCTTCCTGCGCGATTACATTGCGCAGTTGCAGGATGCAGGCGTGAACCACGTCGCCCTTAACTTGCGCTTCAACCGCGCCAGCATCGAAGAGACGCTGCACCGGCTGGCCGAAGAGCTGCTTCCCGGGTTCCATACGGGCGAGGGCAAATACAAAGACACTGTCAGCGACTAAGACCAGAAAGGACACATCATGACCGATACGAAAACAATAATGATCACTGGCTCGACCGACGGTATTGGCCTCGCGACCGCGCGCACGCTTGTGGCGGAAGGGCACAAAGTTCTCATCCACGGGCGCAGCGCGACCAAGTTGGAGAGCGTGCAAGCCGAGTTGGGTGAGAAGGTGGAAACGCATCGAGCCGATTTATCGGATTTGGATGCGGTAAGGGCAATGGCCGGTGTCATACGAGAGCACCACGGCCACCTTGATGTGCTCATTAACAATGCGGGCGTCTATAACGTCCCCGCGGAGCGCACGCCGTGTGGTCTTGATATGCGCTTTGCGGTGAATACGATCGCGCCTTATGTGCTGACGCGTGCGCTGTTGCCGATTATCCCTTCTGGCGGACGTGTTGTGAATCTGTCGTCTGCTGCGCAGGCCCCTGTCGACCTCAAGGCTTTGCGCGGCGGGATTTCCCTTTCCGCTGGCGCGGCCTACGCCCAAAGCAAACTTGCCCTAACCATGTGGACCAACGCTGTTGCTGACGAACTCAGCAGCGGCCCCGTCGTTGTGTCGGTCAATCCGGGCTCTTTGCTGGCCACCAATATGGTGCGGGACGCGTTCAACACAGCCGGTCAGGACATAGGTATCGGGGTAGACATCTTGGTGCGCTCGGCCACGTCTTCCGAATTTGCAGACGCCACCGGCCGTTACTTCGATAATGATGCTGGTCATTTCGCGCAACCGCACCACGATGCAACCGACCTTGCGAAGTGTCGAGCCGTCGTGCAGACGATAGAGGATGTGTTGGCCTGATGCGCTTGTCGGTAAGCGCGCCATGAGCAGGCCCCGCACGGCGCGCCGGAAGATCTGCCTATCCATCGCGAACCTCCAGTGTCAACCTGTGTGGTTTCGCCTTGGCCGTTGCTGAACGCCTCCATTGAACGTCGCAGGAAAGCACCTCGCCAACTCAATTAGAATTGCATCATCGATACGGGGTTCATGTTAGGAATGTTCATATGTTGGATACGATCGACCCGCGCGATGTTGTCTATACGATCGTTGGGCTGGCCCTGTTCGGCCTTACACTCGAGTCGGCGCTGTCCCGATATCGGATAGTTAATCTGCCTGCGCTCTACGTCCTATTGGGAGCGCTAGCAGGTTGGCTTGGACAGGCAGAAATCAACCCGCTGAAAGGTGGTTGGCAAACCAGTGTAGTCGAACATGCGTCAGAGTTGATAGTGATCATTTCTCTGGCCGGTGCCGGGTTAGCAATTGACACACTGGGAAGTTGGCGCAACTGGAAGCCTACCTGGTGGCTTCTCATAATTGCGATGCCCTTAACGATTGCGGCGGTTGGCTTGAGCGGCTTTCACATCCTAAGTCTTTCGGTCCCGGGAGCTTTGCTTCTCGCCGCTTCGTTGGCTCCAACGGATCCTGTCTTGGCACGCTCCGTTCAAGTATCTCCACCAGGCCAAGACGAAGAGCCGATGCAGGTCGCACTTACCGCAGAGGCAGGCATGAACGACGGTCTGGCTTTTCCCTTTGTCTACCTCTCGATTCATGCCGCCGTGCTCGGTGCCGGGCAAATGACTTCTGGCGAAATCTGGCTGTTGGACTGGATTGGCTTTGACGTCTTTTATCGCATCACGGTCGGGTTAGGATTGGGATACGCGGTAGGCTGGGTTGTTTCAAAGATCATATTCAGTTCGTTCGGAGATGGATCGCAGGGTGCTTGGAACGCCGTGGTCGTCATCCTATCGGCGACACTTTTGAGTTACGGCATTGCGGAAGCAGCAGATGGTTACGGCTTTCTGGCGGTTTTCGTTGCCATGCGCGCTGGGCGCTCCAATTCTCGCGGAACTGACGGCGAGGGGTACGAAAAATATGCGCACCACGGAGCGGAGCAATTGGAAGCCATTCTGCTCGCAGCCCTTTTGTTGTGGCTCGGGACTTTCATCAGCGCTGGCGCTCTAGAAGGTCTTGTCTGGGCCGAGGTGGCTTTTGCCGTCGTTCTAATCTGCGTGATCCGGCCAGCCGCAGGACTACTTGCTCTGCTTATTGTAGACTGCGATCGGATCAGCCGCTTCAATGTGGCCTTCTTCGGAATTCGAGGAATGGGAACGGTTTTCTACATTGCCTACGCCCAAACGCATGCAGAGTTCAGTGACATCGACGCTGTTTGGCGTATCGCAGTTCTAACCATTTTGCTCTCGATCATAATCCACGGTTATGCGGCGAATTTTATGTTGAAAGACGAGACCTCTACGGCTGACCGAAGACATCCCCTCAAATCTGAAGGCAGGTCCAACTAAGGTCTGAACTTCGTTAACGGGGCGTCCCCGTCAAGCGGATTTAGGCAGGAAGATTGATCCGCTAAAGCGGTCTCTCTGGTTCCATTCTATCCCGTTCTGCTTTCTCCCGTGGCATTCGGCTGAGGTCTTTAGGGTACATGCTTTCGTCCGTGGTTAGCGCGAGCCGTCTGCCGAAGGCAGGTTCTCTGCACCCGCGCGCCCGGCCAGCCGCCTGAGGCGGCGGCCAGCCTCCAAGACCACCACCGCATAAAGCCCCCAAAACAGCGGATGCAGGGTATAGCGCATGCGCTCTTGCTCCGGTCCGTTCACCGCGTGCGCCACCCCCAGAAACAGCACCACCGATAGCAGCATCACCTGAAAGAAAGCCCGGCGCGCCGGATCCTGATCCCGGCGGGCAAGCTCCGCCAGCGCGATCAGTGCAAACAGGTTCAGCGCCAGGGTCAGGAACCGCGACAGGCTGGGATCAATCACGATCGTGTTGTCTCCGGTCAGCACCCGATGGGTGTCGGGCAGCTTGGGGAAGCGGTCCCAATTGAGCGGCGGGAACAGGTATTCGTTCGGCCACAGCGACAGGCTGGTGGAGGCGCGCACGACCACACCGGCGGCATACCGCAGCGGGCTGGCCGAAATCACCTCCAGCGATTTCTTCAGGCAGGACTTGGAATAAGTGATCATCCGCGGATCATTCAGTGCGCTGCCCACGTGCTGGCCGATCAGCCCATGGGTCTCGGCAAAGGTCTTGAAGGAACAACCCTCAATCCGCTCCGGCGCCACCTGCGAGACGTTCAGACCCAGCCAGCTGCCCGAGCTGAAGATGCCAAAGACCGCCTTGTTCTTGACCGATGGCAGCAGCGACACCGCCAGCGTCAGGGCCAGAATGGCGGCGCGCAGCGGTCCGGCACCGGCCTTGTACAGCACCAGGCCGCCAACCAGCAGGATGTAGATCGGGTGAAACAGCGTCCAAGTCAGTGACAGGACCGCCAGAAAGGCACAGAACAGCAGGAAGTACAGCGTCCGGCGCGTTTTCAGCAGCAGCAGGACGCAGAGGCAGGACAGGGCAAAAAGCGCTGCAGTGAAATGGGCATAGAGGATGAAGTTCTCGTAATAGAACACGGCCGGCGACAGCACGTAGGCCAGCGGCAGCAGCCAGGCCATCCACCGCGACGGGGTCAGCAGGCGCAGGGCTGCGAACATGCTGGCTGCGGTCACGACCGTCAGCAGCACATGACTGCCCCAGATCAGCTGGATCATGCAGGCCTCCTGCGCATTGCAGGCCTTGGCCGCCAGCCCCAGCAGGAAGTTCCAGAACGGCGGCTGCGAATGCAAGGTTATCAGCGCATCCAGCAGCCCGTCATGCAGCTGCTGCACCGGCAGGTGCTGGTACGCCTCGGAGAGGTGGACGGGATCGGGGCGGATCTCCAGCAGCAGCGCCGCCAGGGCCCGGGACACCAGCACGATCACCGCAGCGGCAAGGGTGAATACCGTGGTTTCACGCGGCAGCGAAGCCGGCCCGAGCGCCGGTGAAGGCGCCGTGCCGGGAGCGTGTGGAGGAGTTGTCATGCCAGACCTCAATGCTTTTTCCCGGTTATATGCGACGCGGCACGTGCAGGAAATTCCCCGCGCCGGACAACACCTGCAGCGCAGGCATCGGTGCAACAGGCGGTTCCGGCGCTGGCAAGTTGACACCTAGCCAAAAAGCAGAGCTGCTGGTACAAGCGGGGCAGGGACAAAACCTTCTTTCGGTTGACTTCATTTGACGACAGTTTCATCGCTTCCGGCCGGGCAGCCCGGCATGCTCGCCGTCGACCTGGATGGCACCCTGCTGCGCAGCAATATCCTCTATGAAAGCTTTTGGTCGTCCTTCGGCCGCGACTGGAAAAGCCCCCTTACCGCGGCGGTCGCGCTGCTGCAGGGGCGGGCGGCGCTGAAGCAGCATCTGGCCGGCACTTCGCGCATCGACGCGGCAAGCCTGCCCTATGACCCGGAGGTGATGGAGTATGTCAGGGACTGGAGGCAGCGGGGCGGCCAGACAGCGCTGGTGACCGCCAGCGATCAGTCCATCGCCGATGAGATTGCGGCCCATCTGGACCTGTTTGACGAGGTGCATGGCTCCAGCGGCACCGAAAACCTCAAAGGCCCGGTCAAGGCGGACTTTCTGCAAAGCCGGTTTGGCGCGGGCGGTTTTGCCTATATGGGGGACTCTCCTGCCGATCTGCCGGTCTGGCGGCTGGCGGCCAAGGCGGTCACTGTGAACGCCGCCCCGGCACTGCGTCAAAAGGCAGAGCGGGCCGCCTCCGACACCGAACACCTGGCAACGGTGGAGGCCTCTCCGGCCGCGTATGTCAAGGCGCTGCGGCCACACCAGTGGCTCAAGAATATCCTGGTTTTCTTGCCGATGCTGGCCGCGCATCAGCTGGACATGGTCACCCTGATGCAGTCACTGCTGGCGTTCCTCTCGTTCAGCCTGATCGCCTCCAGCGTTTATGTGGTGAATGACCTGCTGGACCTGAACGCCGACCGCGCTCATCCGCGCAAACGCTTCCGGCCCTTTGCTGCGGGCCGAATCCCGATCGAGCATGGCAGCTGGATGGCGGCGGCGCTGTTTCTGGGCGGGTTGGCGGCGGCCCTGCCGCTGGGTCTTCTGTTCCTGGGCGTCATCCTGCTTTATTACGCGATGACAACCGCTTACTCCCTGCATTTCAAGCGGATGATCGTGATGGACATCTGCCTGCTGGCCGGGCTTTACACCATCCGCATCGCCGCGGGCGGCGCGGCCACGGGCATCCCGCTGTCGGTCTGGCTGCTGGCGTTTTCGATCTTCTTCTTCTTCTCGCTGGCGGCAGTGAAACGGCAGGCGGAGCTGGTCGACAGTGCCAAGCGCCAGCAGCTGACCGCCAAGGGGCGCGGCTACCACGTGGACGACTTGCCGGTGATCTCGATGATCGCGATTGCCGCGGGCTATGTCTCGGTTCTGGTTCTGGCACTCTACCTCAACTCGCCGGCGGTGGCCGGGCTTTACACCACTCCGCAGGGGCTGTGGGGGATTTGCTGCGTGCTGCTTTACTGGATCACCAGCACGGTGATGCTGGCCCACCGCGGTCAGATGCAGGACGACCCGGTGGTCTATGCGGCGCGCGACCGCGGCAGCCAGCTGTGCTTCCTGATCGCGATGTCCTTTGCGGTCTGGAGCAGCGCGATATGACCCTGCAGCAGCTTCTGGTCCGCTACACCGCATTTGCGGCGGCTGCCACTGCTGTGAACCTCGCCACCCAGCGCGCGGTGCTGCAGGCGGGGGAGACCGGTGCCTATTTCACCGCCGCCATGGCCGCAGGAACCCTGGCCGGGCTGGTGGTCAAATACCTGCTCGACAAGCGCTGGATCTTCTTTGACCAGCAGGGCGGCCTGAAACACCAGGGCCGGACATTTTTGCTGTACTCGGTGATGGGGATTGCGACCACGGCAGTGTTCTGGATCACCGAGACGCTGTTCTGGCTTACCTGGGGCACCGATGCGGCGCGCGAGGCCGGGGCGGTCCTGGGTCTGGTGGTTGGCTACACGGTGAAATACCAGCTGGACCGGCATTTCGTTTTTACCAGCCGAACTGCGGAGGCGGAATGAGGCGGCTGTCCGGCTGGGGCAACTACCCCGTCACCCAGGCGCAGCTGCTGGCGCCGCGCAGCGAGGCGGAGCTGCAGGAGCTGATCGCCCGCAATCCTTCCGTAATCGCCCGCGGCAACGGCCGCGCCTATGGCGACAGCGCGGCGGGCGTGCCAGCGACCCTGCATATGCGGCATTTCAACAAGATGCTCTCCTTCGATGCAGAGACCGGCCTCTTGGCGGCGGAAAGCGGCGTTCTGCTCGGCGATATCATCTCTGCCTTCCTGCCGCGCGGCTGGTTTCCGGCGGTGGTGCCGGGCACCAAGTTCGTGACCCTGGGCGGTGCGATTGCCGCCGATGTGCATGGCAAGAACCACCATAAGGACGGCAGCTTCCGCAGCTGCCTGGAGTGGGTCGATGTTATGGGGGCGGATGGCACGGTCCGCCGCTGCTCTGCCCGGGAAAACGGCGAGTTGTTCAACTGGACCGCTGGCGGCATGGGGTTGACAGGCGTGATCCTGCGGGCCGCCATCCGCCTGCGTAGGGTACCCTCTGCCTGGATCCGCCAGGAGACGCTACCGGCGGCAAACCTCGACTCTGCCATCGAAATCTTCGAACGCTCCGCCGCCGCAACCTATTCGGTTGCCTGGATCGACTGCCTGGCAGGCGGGGACACGCTGGGCCGGTCGCTGGTTATGCTGGGGGAACATGCCGGGCTTCAGGATCTCAGCTATGAACAGGCGGCGCGGCCCTATGCTGTCCCCAGCACAGGCAAGCGCACCGTGCCGCCGGTGTTCCCGTCCTTTGCACTGAACCGTTTCACCGTGCGCGCATTCAATGCTGCCTATTACTGGGCGGGTGCCCGCAAAGCCGGTCGGCAGATCACCGATTATGACAGCTACTTCTTCCCGCTCGACGCGCTTTTGGGCTGGAACCGGATCTACGGGCGCAAGGGCTTTGCCCAGTTCCAATGCGTGCTGCCGCTGGACAGCGCCCGGCCGGGGCTGCGCGCCTTGCTCCAGGCGATCTCCGCCGCCGGGCAGGGGTCTTTCCTGGCGGTGCTCAAACGGCTGGGGCCGCAGGACAGCCCGTTCTCCTTCCCGATGGAGGGCTACACGCTGGCGCTGGACTTCCCGGTTAACCGCCGCAGCCTGCCGCTGATGCAGGAGCTCGACCGTATCACCATAGCCCACGGCGGCCGTTTCTACCTGGCAAAAGATAGCCGGATGAGCCGGGACACGCTGCGCGCTGCCGACCCCAGGGCGGCAGAATTTGCCGGGATGCGGCAGATGTCCGGGCTGCACCCATCCTTCCAGTCCGCCCAGTCGCAAAGGCTTTCGCTATGACCAAATCCCCCGTTCTGATCCTTGGCGCCCGGTCTGACATCGGCCTGGCGGTCGCTCATGCCTTTGCTGCGCAAGGCCACCCGGTGCAGCTGGCCGCCCGCAATGCCGACGATCTGGACCCTCAGAAGACCGATCTGGAACTGCGCCACGGCGTGCCGGTCACCTTGCATGAATTCGACGCCCTGGCGCTGGAGGATCACGAGGGCTTTGCCGACGCGCTGCCTGAGCTGCCGGGCATTGCGGTCTGCGCGGTTGGGTTCATGGGAGAGCAGGCCGAGAGCGAAACCAGCCCCGCCGCCGCGGCGCGCGTGCTGCGCAGCAACTTCGAAGGCCCGGCCAGCATCCTGTCGGTTCTGGCCAGCCGGTTCGAGCAGCGCGGTTCCGGCACACTGGTCGGCATCAGCTCGGTTGCTGGCGACCGTGGCCGCGCCACCAACTATGTATACGGCTCCGCCAAGGCAGGCTTTACCGCCTTCCTGTCCGGCTTGCGCAACCGGCTGGCCCGCAAGGGCGTGCATGTGGTCACCGTTCTACCGGGCTTTGTCGCCACGCAGATGACCGAAGGCATGGACCTGCCGGAAAAGCTGACCGCCCAGCCCGAGGAAGTCGCCCGCGCCATCACCGATGCCACCGCCAAGCAAAAAAGCATCGTCTATGTGCGGCCGGTCTGGCGGCTGATCATGCTGATCATCCGCAACATCCCGGAAGGCGTGTTCAAGAAGATGAGCATCTGAACAGCAGCGCACCCGCTCTACAAGGCGGGTTTGCTTCAGGCTTATAAGTTTTAAGCTTGAAATAAATCCCGCGGCGGCGCTATTGTCGGCAGCAGGCATTATCAGTAAAGGAGCCCAGCCATGCCGGCCATCAGTGTGCATCCCGAAGGGTGGAAGCCCGCCAAAGGCTACGCCAACGGCATGGTTGCAGAGGGCAAGCTGCTGTTTGTCGGCGGCCAGATCGGCTGGACCGCGGAACAGGTGTTCGAGGCGCATGATTTCATCGGCCAGATGAGCCAGGCGCTGCGCAACATCCTGGAGGTGGTAGAAGCCGCAGGCGGCACCGCCCAGGACATCACCCGGTTGACCTGGTATGTAACTGACAAGGCGGAATACCTCGCCCACCAGGCGGAGGTCGGCAAAGCATACCGCGCGGTGATGGGCTATCACTTCCCGGCCATGACCATGGTCGTCGTCTCGGCGCTGGTCGAGGATGAAGCCAAAGTGGAAATCGAAGCCACAGCCGTGCTGCCCGGCTGACGCTGCGGATCAAGCACGGTTTCGTGAACGCTCTTCCCTTGCCCCCGGCCAGCCGCCACATTGGCTGGCGCAGTCAGGGGAGAGAGACATGCGTATCAATGCCGACTTCACCAAACGCGCCGCGGTGCATTTCGAGGACACGCCCTGGGTGCCCAGCCCGGCTCCGGGGGTAGAGCGCAAGATGCTTGACCGCATCGGCGAGGAGGTTGCCCGCGCCACCACCATCGTCCGCTTTGCGCCGGGGTCCGCCTTTGATCCTCATGTGCATGACGGCGGCGAGGAGTTCCTTGTGCTGGACGGCGTTTTCCAGGACGAGCACGGCGATTTCCCCGCAGGTTCTTATGTCCGCAATCCCCCCACCACCAGCCACACGCCCGCCGCGGGAGAGGGGGCGGTGATCCTTGTCAAGCTGCACCAGTTCGACCCCGCCGACCGCACCGAGGTCAAATCCCGCACCGATGCTGGCCCCTCACAGCAGCAGCTGTTTCAGGACGCGGTCGAGACGGTGACGCTGCAGACCTGGGCGCCTGATCAGGCGGTCAGCCTGGAGGCGCCCGGCGGGCTGGAGGTTTTTGTGGTCGAAGGCAGCTACAGCGAAAACGGCGAGGAATTTGCCCGCTGGGATTGGCTCCGCCTGCCGCCTGGCAGCCGGCTGGAGGCCCAGGCCGGTCCCGGCGGCGCGAAAGTGTGGATGAAAACTGGCCATCTTGCGCAAATGACTGCTGAATAGGCATCTCGGTTTTATATTTTCAAAACAGTCTCTTGCATGCCGCTCCTCCGGGGGCGGCAAAATTTTTGCCTGCCTGAAAAATTTTACCAGTTGATAAAAAATAAGACTGTGGCACTCTGAATAGCAAGAACAACCGAAAATCAGGGAGACACCCAATGGCGACCAGCCATCAGGCATCCGGCATTCAGGCAGCGCGGCTTGACGCTGCCGGGATCGCTGAGAATTTCTCGGACTTGCACCCGCCCTATGACGCGCATGAGGCCGCCGTGGCCGCCGACCGCTGCTATTTCTGCTATGACGCGCCCTGCATGACGGCCTGTCCGACCAGCATCGACATTCCCCAGTTCATCCGGGAGATCCAGGCAGGCCATCCCGAAAGCGCGGCCCGCACCATTCTGGACCAGAACATCCTGGGCGGCATGTGCGCTCGGGTCTGCCCAACGGAAACCCTGTGCGAAGAGGTTTGCGTGCGGGAGACGGCAGAAGGCAAGCCGGTCGAGATCGGCCGCCTGCAGCGCTATGCCACCGACACGCTGATGGAAAAGGGGGAGCATCCCTTTACCCGTACCGCCGCGACCGGCAAGAAAGTTGCTGTTGTGGGCGCTGGTCCCGCGGGCCTCTCTGCGGCGCACCGGCTGGCGATGCTGGGCCATGACGTGGTGGTCTATGACGCCAGGTCCAAGGCAGGCGGCCTCAATGAATTCGGTATTGCCGCCTATAAGACCACTAACGGCTTTGCGCAGCGCGAGGTCGACTGGCTGCTGCAGATCGGCGGCATCACTATGGATTACGGCAAGAAACTGGGCGAAGACTTGTCGCTGGATGCGCTGAAGGAGGCGTATGACGCGGTGTTCCTCTCCATCGGTCTGGCCGGGGTCAATGCCCTGCGCGCGCCGGGCGAGGATATGGACGGTGTCCGCGACGCGGTGGAGTTCATTGCCGAGCTGCGTCAGGCCGATGATCTGACCACGCTGCCGGTGGGCCGCAACGTGGTGGTGATCGGGGGCGGTATGACCG
The DNA here is from genome assembly GCF_982940295.1 of Leisingera sp. Classification (NCBI taxonomy): domain Bacteria; kingdom Pseudomonadati; phylum Pseudomonadota; class Alphaproteobacteria; order Rhodobacterales; family Roseobacteraceae; genus Leisingera; species Leisingera sp. The sequence continues at coordinate 363,394 of NZ_CEYXRG010000001.1, read as the reverse complement.
CGGTGGATGCCGCGGTGCAGTCCAAGCTTTTGGGCGCCGAAAACGTTACCATCGCCTACCGCCGCAGCCGCGAGGAGATGGGCGCAAGCCGGTTTGAGCAGGACTTGGCGGCCTCCAAGGGCGTCAAACTGATGTTCAACGTGATGCCGGTTGCGGTGCACGGCAATGGCGCAGCAGCAGAGGTGGAATTGGAGTATACTCAGGTCACGGACGGCAAGGTTTCCGGCACCGGTGAGACCCTGCGCTTGGCCGCGGATCAGCTGTTCAAGGCGATCGGCCAGACTCTGGAAGGCCAGCCCGATGCTTTGGCGCTGGAAGGCCGCAAGATCAAGGTGGACGCCAACGGGCGCACTTCCGTGGCTGGAGTCTGGGCCGGGGGCGATTGCGCATCGGGCGGCGAAGACCTCACCGTGACCGCCGTGGCCGAGGGCCGCGACGCGGCAATGGACATTCACTCCAGCCTGATGGGCTGAGCCAGTCAGGACCGGGAAACCGTTCCGAGCTAGCCTTAAGAGGAGAGATCAAATGGCTGATCTGACAACAGAATTTCTGGGGATCAAATCCCCCAACCCGTTCTGGCTGGCCTCTGCGCCGCCGACCGACAAGGAATACAACGTCCGCCGCGCCTTTGAGGCCGGATGGGGCGGCGTGGTCTGGAAGACCCTTGGCGCCGAGGGCCCGCCGGTGGTCAATGTGAACGGCCCGCGTTACGGCGCGATCTGGGGCGCTGACCGCCGTCTCTTGGGCCTCAACAATATCGAGCTGATCACCGACCGGCCGCTGCAGACCAACCTGGAGGAAATCACCCGGGTCAAGAAGGACTATCCGGACCGGGCCGTGATCGTCTCGATCATGGTTCCCTGCGAGGAGCAGGCCTGGAAGGACATCCTGCCGCAGGTGGAGGCCACCGGCGCCGACGGGATCGAGCTCAACTTCGGCTGCCCGCATGGCATGGCCGAACGCGGCATGGGTTCCGCTGTGGGGCAGGTGCCGGAATACATCCAGATGGTCACCGAGTGGTGCAAGAAATACTATTCCAAACCGGTGATCGTGAAGCTGACCCCGAACATCACCGACATCCGCAACCCGGCGCGGGCGGCGCACGCCGGCAACGCCGATGCGGTCAGCCTGATCAACACCATCAACTCGATCACCTCGGTGGATCTGGACAATATGGCACCGGAGCCGACCATCGGCGGCAAGGGCACCCACGGCGGCTATTGCGGCCCGGCGGTAAAGCCGATTGCGCTGAACATGGTGGCGGAAATTGCCCGCGACCCGCAGACCCGCGGCCTGCCGATTTCCGCCATCGGCGGCGTCACCACCTGGCGCGACGCGGCGGAGTTCATGGCGTTGGGCGCAGGCAACGTGCAGGTCTGCACCGCGGCGATGACCTATGGCTTCAACGTGGTGAAGGAGATGATCTCGGGCCTGTCGAACTGGATGGACGAGAAAGGTTACACCTCCACCGAGGACTTCATCGGCATGGCTGTGCCGAATGTAACCGACTGGCAGTATCTGGACCTTAACTATGTGACCAAGGCCAAGATCAGCCAGGACGACTGCATCAAATGCGGCCGCTGCTACGCGGCCTGCGAGGACACCTCGCATCAGGCAATTGCGATGAGCGAAGACCGGGTGTTCACCGTGAAGGACGACGAATGCGTCGCCTGCAATCTCTGTGTGAACGTCTGCCCAGTGGAAGGCTGCATCACCATGGAGGAGGTGCCCGCAGGCCAGATCGACGAGCGCACCGGCGAGGTGGTCTCGGGCGAATACGCCAACTGGACTACGCATCCGAACAACCCGTCGGCCACGGCCGCGGAGTGAAAAAAAACGCGCCCTGACGGGCACGTGCCTCCGGCGGGGGGTATTTGGAGCAAGAGGAAAGGGCGGTCCATCCGGACCGTCTTTTTCATGTCAGCTTTTGGGCGTAAGCATCCGCCGGTACAGGGTTTCCAGATACTCCGGCGCGGCGTCGAACGGGTCTTCTTCCCCCATCAGCGTGCGCACCTGGGCGTCGAAATCTGCGTAATGCTGGGTCAGCGACCAGATCGAGAACAACAGGTGCTGGGGGTGCGCCCGGTTGATCCGCCCGGCATCCATCCAGTCCTGCAGCAGCTGCGCCTTTTCCTCCACCAGCACCTTTAGGTCGGTCGCGATCACCTCGCGCAGCCGCGGTGCACCCTGCACGATTTCATTGGCATAAAGGCGGCTTTCGCGCGGGAAATCCCGGCTCATCTGCAGCTTGCGCTGCACATAGGCGAGGATCTCCTCCAGCGGATCGCCCTCAGGGTTCAGGCTTCGCAGCGGGTCCAGCCAGGTGTCCAGCAGCCCTGCCATCAGCTCGTTGAAAATCGCTTCTTTGGAAGGGAAGTAGTAAAGAAGGTTCGGTTTCGACAGCCCCGCCGCCTTGGCGATCTGATCCACGGTCGCGCCGCGGAAGCCGTGGCTGGAAAACACGTCCAGCGCCGCTTCCAGGATGGCAGCGCGATTCTTCTTCTGAATGCGGGTGGGCGCGCGGTCTGCGGGCATGGTCGTCCTTGTCTGGTTCTGCCGCCTGGGGCCGGCGAAAGCACGGAATTTCACCTGTTTCCTGCATCGGGGCCGTTTTTTGCAGGGCTCTTGCGGCAATTTCTTGACTGATGGTGAACCCGTGATAGCGTGAGTTTGACCAGTTGGTCAAATCAATGTCCGGATAGCGAACAGACCGGCTTGGTGAAGGACCAGCGTTCGAAGCCACCTAACACGGCGTCAAGCCGGAGCAAGCCTGCAAAGACGGGCGCACAGGGAAGGAAGCTGAGATGACGTCGCTTGGACAGAATCTGAAAATCAATGGCGACAGGCTGTGGGACAGCCTGATGGAGATGGCCAAAATCGGCCCCGGCGTGGCGGGTGGCAACAACCGCCAGACGCTGACGGATGAGGACGGCGAAGGCCGCGCGCTGTTCCGGAAATGGTGCGAAGAGGCTGGCTGCACCATGGGGCTGGACCAGATGGGCAACATGTTTGCAATGCGTGCAGGCACCGACCCGGACGCGCTGCCGGTCTATGTCGGCTCGCACCTGGATACCCAGCCGACCGGCGGCAAGTACGACGGTGTTCTGGGAGTGCTGGCGGGGCTGGAGCTGATCCGCTCGCTCAACGACATGAACATCAAGACCAAGCATCCGATCGTGGCCACCAACTTCACCAACGAGGAAGGCACCCGCTATGCGCCGGCCATGCTGTCGTCGGGGGTGTTTGCCGGAATTCACACCCAGGACTGGGCCTATGACCGGGAAGATGCGGAAGGCAAGAAATTCGGCGATGAGCTGAAGCGCATCGGCTGGCGCGGCGAGGAGGAAACCGGTGCCCGCAAGATGCAAGCTTTCTTTGAGCTGCACATCGAACAAGGGCCGATCCTGGAGGCCGAGGGCAAGGATATCGGTGTCGTGACCCACGGCCAGGGCCTCAGCTGGACACAGGTGACCATCACCGGCAAGGACGCGCACACCGGCTCCACCCCGATGCCGATGCGCCGCAACGCGGGCCTTGCGATGGCGCGGATCCTGGAGCAGGTGGACGAGATCGCCTGGAGCCACGCGCCCCATGCGGTCGGCGCCGCGGGCCATATCGACGTTTACCCGAACTCGCGCAACGTGATCCCCGGCAAGGTAGTCTTTACCGTCGATTTCCGCAGCCCGGAGCTGGATGTGATCACCGATATGGAAAACCGCCTGCGCGAGAAGGGCACCCGGATTGCCGAGGAAATGGGAGTAGAGATCGAGTTCGAGAAGGTCGGCGGCTTTGACCCCGTGGCCTTTGACGAGGGCTGCGTGAGTGCGGTGCGCAATGCGGCGGAGCGGCTGGGCTATTCGCATCTGGATATCATCTCGGGCGCAGGCCACGATGCCTGCTGGATCAACCGGGTGGCGCCGACCGCGATGGTCATGTGCCCCTGTGTCGATGGCCTGAGTCACAACGAGGCCGAGGAGATCAGCAAGGAATGGGCCGAGGCTGGTGCCAATGTGCTGTTCCACGCGGTGGTCGAGACAGCGGAAATCGTGGAGTAGGGGGCGCTGCCCCCGCGGCCCCTTGGGCCGCTCCCCCGGAGTATTTCCGGAAAGATGAAACACGCTGCGCCAGATAGCGGAAGAAATAAGTGGAGGCGTGAAAATACGCCCCGATTCAGGGAGTTAAAACCATGAGTAAAGTCATCAAGAACGGCACCATCGTGACTGCCGATCTGACCTACAAAGCCGATGTGCTGATCGAAAACGGGGTTATCACCCAGATCGGGCCGAACCTGAAAGGCGACGAGGAGCTGGACGCCACCGGCTGCTATGTGATGCCGGGCGGGATTGATCCGCACACCCATCTGGAGATGCCCTTCATGGGCACCTACAGCTCGGACGACTTTGAGTCCGGCACCCGCGCAGGGCTGGCGGGCGGCACCACCATGGTGGTGGACTTTGCGCTGCCCAACCCGGGCGAGAGCCTGCTGGACGCGCTGAAGCGCTGGGACAACAAGTCAACCCGCGCCAACTGCGACTACTCCTTCCACATGGCCGTGACCTGGTGGGGCGAGCAGGTCTTCGACGACATCAAGACCGTGATCCAGGAGCGCGGCATCAACACCTTCAAGCACTTCATGGCCTACAAGGGCGCGCTGATGGTGAATGATGACGAGCTTTATGCCTCTTTCCAGCGGCTGGCAGAGCTGGGCGGCATCGCCATGGTGCATGCCGAAAACGGCGATGTGGTGGCGGAACTGTCGGCCAAGCTGCTGGCACAAGGCAACACCGGCCCGGAGGCGCACGCCTATTCCCGCCCGCCGCAGGTGGAGGGCGAGGCGACCAACCGTGCCATCATGATTGCCGATATGGCGGGTGTGCCGCTGTATGTCGTTCACACCTCCTGCGAGGACAGCCACGAGGCCATCCGCCGGGCCCGGATGCAGGGCAAGCGGGTCTGGGGCGAGCCGCTGATCCAGCATCTGACGCTGGATGAGAGCGAATACTTCAACAAGGATTGGGATCACGCCGCCCGCCGGGTGATGTCGCCGCCGTTCCGTAACAAGCAGCATCAGGACAGCCTGTGGGCCGGTTTGCAGTCGGGCTCCTTGTCGGTGGTGGCGACGGACCATTGCGCCTTTACCACCGAGCAGAAGCGCTATGGGGTTGGCGATTTCACCAAGATCCCGAATGGCACCGGCGGCCTGGAGGACCGGATGCCTATGCTGTGGACGCACGGTGTGGAAACCGGCCGGCTGACCCCGAACGAGTTTGTTGCGGTTACGTCAACAAACATCGCCAAGATACTGAATTGTTACCCGAAAAAGGGCGCGGTTCTGGTTGGCGCCGACGCCGACCTGGTGGTCTGGGACCCGGAAAAGCGCAAGACGATTTCGGCGGACACCCAGCAGTCCTCGATCGACTACAACGTGTTCGAGGGGCATGAGGTGAAGGGCCTGCCGCGCTTTACCCTGACCCGCGGCCATGTGGCGGTGCATGACGGCGAGATCAAGTGCCAGGAGGGCCACGGCAAGTTCGTCGCCCGGGAGGCCAACACCACGGTGAACAAGGCGCTGTCGACCTGGAAGGAACTGACGGCGCCGCGCCCGGTAGAGCGCACCGGCATCCCGGCAACAGGCGTGTAAATCAGGAGCGGGCTGCCGGTAACGGCGGCCCGTTTTCCTGTGTGAAATCAAGGCGAAGATATGAATATGGAACCGACCACCCAGGCAATCCGTTCCGAGGCCGCTGCGTCCGCACCTGCCCCCGCTGACTGCGTGATCGAGGCCCGGAATCTGGACCTGACCTTCCAGACCAACGACGGGCCGGTGCATGCGCTGAAGGATGTGAGCCTGGAAATCAACAAAGGCGATTTTGTCTCCTTCATCGGGCCTTCGGGCTGCGGCAAGACCACCTTTCTGCGCTGTATCGCGGCGCTGGAGACACCGACCGGTGGCAGCCTGAGCGTCAACGGCATGACCCCGGATGAGGCGCGCCGCAACCGGGCCTATGGCTATGTGTTTCAGGCGGCGGGGCTGTACCCGTGGAGGACCATCTCCAAGAACATCAAGCTGCCGCTGGAGATCATGGGGTATTCCAAGGCGGAGCAGGAAAGGCGCGTTAACCAGGTGCTGGAACTTGTTGAATTGTCAGGCTTTGGCGGCAAGTTTCCCTGGCAGCTGTCGGGCGGGATGCAGCAGCGGGCCTCCATTGCCCGGGCGCTGGCGTTTGATGCCGATATCCTGCTGATGGATGAACCTTTCGGGGCGCTGGATGAGATCGTGCGCGACCATCTGAACGAGCAGCTCTTGAAGCTGTGGGCGCGGACCAACAAGACCATCGGCTTTGTCACCCACTCGATCCCGGAGGCGGTGTATCTGTCCACCAAGATCGTGGTGATGTCGCCGCGGCCGGGGCGCATCCATGATGTCATCGACAGCACCTTGCCCAAGGAGCGGCCGCTGGATATCCGCGACAGCCCGGAATTTATCGAGATCGCCCACCGGGTGCGCGAGGGCCTGCGGGCGGGGCATGGCGATGACTGAATTTGCCAGAACGACCCGCCGGAATTGGGGGGTGCCATCCGTGCACCCCCTGTACACCCCCTGTGCACCGGTTGGCTGCCGTTTGCGGAGGGTGCAGCGATGAAGAACCTTGTTGCCGTCCTTACCGTTGTCGCGGCCATTATCGCCCTCTGGTATGCGGCCTGCGTGCCGATGAACATCAAGGGCGTGCTGGATCAGGCAGAGCGGGCAGGGGCGGAAGTGGTCCCGGCCACCGCCAAGGCGCGCCGGGACATGAGCGAGATCGGGCTGGTGGCGAAGAACACATTTGCCATCAATGGCACCTGGGTGCAGGACCGCCCGCGGCTGCCCGCGCCGCATCAGGTGGCGGTGGAGCTGTGGGAGACCACGGTGGAGAAGAAGATCACCTCCAAGCGCAGCCTGATCTACCATGCGCAGGTGACGCTGTCGGCAACCCTGCTGGGGTTTGCCATCGGCACTGGCCTCGGCATCCTGCTGGCGGTGGGCATCGTGCATAGCCGGGTGATGGATATGTCGGTGATGCCCTGGGCAATTGTCAGCCAGACCATCCCGATCATCGCGCTGGCGCCGATGATCATCGTGGTTCTCTATTCCATCGGGGTGCAGGGGATCATTCCCAAGGCGGTGATCTCGGCCTACCTCAGCTTTTTTCCCGTCGTTGTCGGCATGGTTAAGGGCTTGCGCGCGCCGGATGCGATGCAGCTGGATCTGCTGAAGACGTATAATGCCAACACGAACCAGGGGTTCTGGAAGCTGCGGCTGCCGTCCTCGATGCCGTATCTGTTCGCCTCGCTGAAGATCGGCATTGCAGCGTCCCTGGTGGGGGCCATCGTGGGCGAACTGCCGACCGGCGCGGTTGCAGGGCTTGGTGCGCGGCTCCTGGCGGGCAGCTATTACGGGCAGACGGTGCAGATCTGGTCGGCGCTGTTTGCGGCGGCGATCCTGGCGGCGGCGCTGGTGGCCTTGCTGGGCTTGATCGAGAAGCTGGTCCTGAGCCGGATGGGGGTGCGGGCATGATGGATGTTTGGAAAGAGGGCTCTGCCCTCGCCGCTGCGCGGCTCACCCGGGATATTTTTGGCCAGAAGAACAGGGGGATCCTGTCATGATCATGGTGGTTCTTGCCGTTCTGGTCTGGTGTTTGGGGTGGTGGCTGAACAGCCGGCTGGCCAATAGCCCGGCGTCGAAAACCCGTGCGGTGCAGCTCTTGGTGCCGGCCATCTTCGGCATAACCGTGCTGCTGGTTTGGGAGCTGCTGGTGCGGGGGCTGGAGGTATCGCTGGTGATCCTGCCTGCGCCTTCGGTGATTGCGGAGCGGTTCATGGCGAGCCTTCCCATTCTATGGGCAGATTTTGCCCAGACCATCCTGAAGGGCGCGCTTGGCGGCTATGTGATCGGCTGCGGCGCGGCCTTCCTGACCGCGATTCTGGTGGACCGCAGCGATTTCCTGCGCCGCGGGCTCTTGCCGGTGGGGAACTTTGTCGCCGCGCTGCCGATTGTCGGCACCGCGCCGATCCTGGTGATGTGGTTCGGGTTCGACTGGCAGTCCAAGGCCGCCGTGGTGGTGGTCATGGTATTCTTTCCGATGCTGGTGAACACGGTGGCGGGCCTGCGCGAGACCTCGGCGATGCAGCGCGATCTGATGCAGACCTATGCGGCGACCTACTGGCAGAGCTTCTTCAAGCTGCGGCTGCCTGCGGCGCTGCCGTTTGTGTTCAACGGTCTCAAGATCTCCACCACACTGGCGCTGATCGGGGCGATCGTGGCCGAGTTCTTTGGTTCGCCCACAGTCGGGATGGGGTTCCGCATCTCCACCAGCGTCGGCCAGCTGGCGCTGGATATGGTCTGGGCCGAAATCGTGGTGGCGGCGCTGGCGGGATCGGCCTTTTACGGGCTGGTAGCGCTCATTGAGAAGAGCTTCACTTTCTGGCACCCGTCGCAGCGGGGCTGACAGGAAGAAGCCATCCCGCCAGGCGCGGGGCGGCTTTGCCGGAAATTTGCGCGGGGCGCCCGCAAGGGCAGGCCTGATAAAGAAAAAACTTTGAACGGATGGCCGAACCCGGGCAAGCTTCACATCATAATCAATAGGGAGAAATGAGACATGAAACATATTTTGACTGCGGCGGCTTTGGCGCTGGGGGCAACCGGGGCGGCGCAGGCGGCGGATGATGTGACGCTTCAGCTGAAGTGGGTGACCCAGGCGCAGTTCGCGGGCTACTATGTGGCGCTGGACAAGGGGTTCTACGAGGAAGAAGACCTGAATGTCACTATCCTGCCGGGCGGCCCGGATATTGCGCCGACCCAGGTGATCGCCGGGGGCGGCGCCGATGTGACGGTGGAATGGATGCCTGCGGCGCTGGCGGCCCGCGAAAAGGGCCTGCCGCTGGTCAATATCGCGCAGCCGTTCAAATCCTCCGGCATGATGTTGACCTGCTGGAAGGACACTGGCATCGCAGCACCGGAAGACCTGGCCAACCGTACCCTGGGCGTCTGGTTCTTCGGCAATGAGTTCCCCTTTATGAGCTGGATGAGCCAGCTGGGCATCTCCACCGAAGGCAAGGGCGAGAGCGGCGTGGAAGTGCTGAAGCAGGGCTTTAACGTCGACCCGCTGCTGCAGCGCCAGGCGGACTGCATTTCGACCATGACCTATAATGAATACTGGCAGGTCATCGACGCAGGGGTGTCGCCGGATGAGCTGATCACCTTCAAGTATGAGGACCAGGGCGTCGCCACGCTGGAAGATGGGCTTTATGTGCTGGAGGAGAACCTCGGGAACCCTGAGTTCGCGGACAAGATGGAGCGCTTTGTGCGGGCCTCGATGAAGGGCTGGAAATATGCCGAGGAGAATCCTGACGAGGCGGCGGAGATCGTGCTCGACAATGACGCCTCCGGCGCCCAGACCGAGGAGCACCAGAAACGGATGATGGGCGAGATCGCCAAGCTGACCGCAGGCAGCAACGGCGCGCTGGACCCGGCGGACTATGAGCGGACCGTTTCCACGCTGATGGGCGGCGGGTCCGACCCGGTGATCACCAAGGAGCCGGATGGCGCCTGGACGCACGCGATTACCGATGCGGCCCTGAAATAAACCGCCGTTGCGGCTGACAGGAAAAGCGCAGGCCCGCCGGCTTCTGCCCGGCGGGCCCATTTTTTGCTTTGAGAGAACTTTGTAAATACTCCGGCAATTCTGCCAGGATGGTGAATTACACGTATGAGGAGCAGATATTCGTGTTAGCATCCCCTCATGGGAGAGATCCACGCTCATACCCCTGAGGGGCAGAGGCCAGACGGAAACCCGCCGCAAAACGTGTGTTTCTGCCAGCGGCCTGAGACTCCGGATTGCACAGTGCGCCACGCGCCGTGCGGGCGTGCAGCCCTGTTGGATGTGGCCAGCAGCAGCTGCGAGCTGCCGCTGATGGCGCTGTGCGAGGCGGCGCACCGGCGCAAGCATGAAACCGGCCGTGCCCAGGTACTGATCCTGTTTGAGGCCGAACCGGTTGCTCCGCCGCTTGCGGCGTCGCCGCAGGAAGCAGAGAGCGGGGCGGACATGACACCTGTTCTTGTTTGCTGCCTGGAGAAAATCGGCCACGCCGACCTGCTGCATGCGCTGGCCTGCGGATTTGACGTCATTCACCTGCAATCTTGCCCAGGTTCTGCCGCCAGGACGCACCAGCAGCAGCAGGTGGAATTGGCCCGCGTTCTGGGCGGGCTGGGCAGGGTCCTTCTGTTTGACGATGCCGGCATTCTCGCACGGCGTCTGGAGGCGGGGATCTTTCCGTTCCCCTCCGTCGCACCCGACGTGCTGGCGGTGGGCAACCGCAGGGATACCGCGCGGGCCAGCGCCGCGGCGCTGCTGCCGGCCAGGGCCGTCACTATCGCGCTCCCGGAGCAAGCCCCATATGGGGCGGTCAGTCTGGACGAAACCCGCTGCACCCATTGCAGCAGCTGTGTCTGGGTCTGCCCGTCAGACGCGCTGAGCCTTACGGAAGACGGCAGCGCGCTGAGCTTTGTGGAATCCTTGTGCTTTCAGTGCGGCCTGTGCGTTTCGATCTGCCCGCAGCGTGCGCTGAGCATGGAGCCGGGTATGGATCTGACCGCGTCAGCGGTTTTGCCGCATCTGCTGTCGGGGCAGGACGATCGTGCAGGGGACAGCAGCGCAGAGGAAGGGCACACGGGCGTGCCGCCGGTTCAGCCCGCGGGATAGCTGTGGCTGCCTTGCGCGGGCCTGGCGTCGCTTAGCTCTGTTCCAGGAAACCGCCGTACTGGCCGCGTTTGAAGATCAGCCCCTTGCCTGGACGGGTGGTCACGCTGGCCACCTCGCCGATCACGATCGTGTGGTCGCCTGCCGGATGGGCTGCAAAGCGGCGGCAGTCGAACCGGGCAATCACCCCCTCCAGCGCCGGTGCGCCTTGCGCGTTCGGCTGCCAGGCGGCGGCTGCGAAGTCCTCGCCGTTGGCGGCAAAATGCTTGGCCAGCCCCAGCTGATCCTCTGCCATCACGTGAATCGCGAAATGCTCTGCCGCGACAAAGGCGCCGTGGCGCAGCGAGGCCTTGGCCGGGCACCAAAGCAGCAGCGGTGGCTCCAATGAGACCGATGTGAAGCTGTTGACGGTGATCGCCAGCGGGCCGCGCGGGGTCTGGGTGGTGATAACCGTCACCCCGGTGCCGAAGCAGCCGAGCGCATCGCGGTAGGCCCGGGCGGTGTCCGGCCCGGGGATGAAGCTGGTGTCGGCCATATCGCGCGCCTTTTGTTCGTTCCGGCCAGTGACCTGCCACGCATGGGCGTGATTGTCTAGCCAGGGTCAGAGCACTAATTCATGTCCTCGATAAGGCGGCCGTGCTTGCGGGTCTCCTCCAGCACCGCGCCAAAGGTGGTGAGACCGCGGGCCTCCAGCATGGGCAGCATCTTGCAGAACACTTCCGCTGTGGCCTGGGCATCCCCCATTGCAGTGTGGCGCAGAGCCGGCGGTATCGTCACCTCCAGCCGTTCGCACAGCGCATCCAGCGTGTGGCTCTGCGAGGCGCCGAACAGCACCGCGCTCAGCAGCACGGTGTCCAGGACCGGCTGCTCCCAGGTGACACCCGCGCGCTTAGCGTGGCGGCGCAGAAAGGCCATGTCGAAAGGCGCGTTATGCGCGACGATCACAGCGTCCGAGGCAAAGCGGTGGAACCCGCGGGCGGCTTCGCCAATGTCCGGCGCGCCCTGGACCATGGCATCGCTGACGCCATGCACCTTGGTAGAGGCAGCGGGGATTGGCGTGCCGGGATCGACCAGCGTCTCGAACTGCTCGCCCTGGATGATGCGGTTGCGCACCACCCGCAGCGCGCCGATCTGCACGATCTCGTCCTTGTGCGGCAGAAGGCCGGTGGTTTCGGTGTCGAACACCACATAGCTGAGGTGCGAGAGTTTGCGGTGGTCCAGCTCTGCGTGCTCCGTGTCCAGCAGGGCAAAATCATAAACCAGCGGGCGCGAGTCATCAGGGGCGAGGCCCGCATGGGTGCCTTCGAACAGGATAATATAGCCGGGCGCGCCGCCCAGCGGTTTCAGCCGCAGATCGAACACTTGGGCGCCGCTGGCGCTTTTCACCTCGGCCTTAACCTCCATGCCGCTGCGCACCAGCCGGCCATAGGCGGCCTCCAGCCCGGTCAGGTCCAGATAATCGGACAGCGGCGCATTGAGCCTCGGCGGCGCTTCCTGCGCCAGCACGGCGGCGGCCTGGCCGTCATAGAGCACGATCTGATGCGCGGGGCTGGCCATCACGGTGGCTATGGGAATATCCGTCAGCAGTGCGGCGAGGCGGGCTTTCTCTGCTTCCAGATGCTCGGTCTCGCGGGCGATGGCCTCCGCCGCGCTGAGGGCAGAGTCGCCCAATTGGCCCGCCAGCCCCTCGGCAGCGGCCGCCAGATCGCCCAGGTAGCGGGCGCCGTGGGTGTCCAGCTCCTTGTTCACCCCGGCATGGGCCCGGGCGCGCATCCCTGCTGCCAGCCGTTCGATCGGCTTGGCCACGTTTTCGTCGAACAGCAGCCAGACCCCGGCGCACAGCCCAAGCATGGCAAAGCTGCTGAGCAGGCCGGAGAAGATGAAGGCATCGGTCAGACCCGGCTGGCCCGCGCGGCTGTAACCAAGCCACAGCGCGCCGCCGGTGACGGCGATGCCGCCCAGCGCCAGCAGGCAGAAGAACAGGAAAACCCGCAGGCGCAGGCTGAGACGTGACAGCATCGCTACTCTCCGCAGGCCGTGTTCAGAAGCGCGTCTTCCGGGCCGCCGGCAACCCAGTCGAGTCCCGTGGGCAGGCTGTTGCCGGAAAAGACGGTGCCGCTTGCCACCAGCGCGCGGCGCCATTTGCCGCAGTCCAGCACCGCAGGCCGCTTGCTCACCGGCGCCCAGCGGCCGAAGAAATAGACCTCGGCCAGATAGACCTGCGGATGCGCCTCGTGGCTTTTCATGGTGGCGGTGTCGAGTGCGGCAAAGCGGTCCACATAAGGCACGGCATAGGTCCAGGGGCGGTAAAAGCTCTGGTTGTGAACTGTTTCCGCCACTTCCAGCCCCTCAGGCAGGGCCGCTTTGGTGCGCCCGTACCAGCCGTATTCCGAGGCGATGGTGACGCCGATCATCGCAAGCCCCGCAGCCACCGGCGCCATCCAGCGCGGCAGCCGCCCTTTCAGCGTCCGGTTCAGCAGCATCACCACGCCCGCCGCGGCGATGCCTGCAAAAATCACCGCAATCAGTTCCAGAAACATCCCAACTCCCCGATGGCCCCCCGGCCTTTTCATCTTTCCCAAAATACTCCCGCCGGAGGCTCCAAGGCTCTCCGCAGGCGCTGCCGTCAGCTCAGCATTCCCTTACCGTGCCCAACCGCCGATTGCATTGTCTTTACCACAACAAAGGCGTCGCGCAGATGACTTCGCTCAAAATCCGACAGATCCGACGGCGCCAGATAATTGTCCGGCGCCTGACCGCTGCGGATCTGCGCCGCCTGATGCTCAAGCCGGGTCTGGGCGATCAGGTCGTAGGCGTCCAGCAGATCGCGCGCGCCGGAGGGGCTGAGCACTCCCGCGGCCTCTGCCGTTTCCAGCCGGGCGCGGGTGTTGACCTCCGCCAGCTGGCCTTGCAGCGCGTAGATGCGGCCCAGGTCCACCACCGGCACGACGCCGTTGTGCTTCATGTCCAGCGTGTTGCGGTGCTCGCCCGAGCGGATGGTGGCCAGTCCGCGCAAGAGGCCCAGCGGCGGGGCATGCTTGAGCGAGTTGGCGATCATGTGGGCAGTGAAAATCGAATTGGCGCTGGCGGCCTTCAGGGTCTCCTGCTGCAGATCGGCAAACAGCGCGGTATCGCCGCCGATGGGGCGCAGGTCAAACATCACAGAGGCCAGCATCTGCGCCTCCGGGTTCGGCTTGGCGATCCAGCCGCGGAAATAATCGCGCCAGACCCGCAGCGGCTGCCGCCAGCGGGGATTGGAGGCCATCATGTCACCCGGGCAATAGACATAGCCGCAGGTGTTGAGCCCGTCGCAGACAAATTTGGCGAGCTGCTCGAAATAGGCCTCGTCGCCTTCGGCCAGGTCATCGGACAGGATCAGGCAGTTGTCCTGGTCGGAGACGCCGGTCTGCTCGCGCCGCCCTTGCGAGCCGCAGGCGAGCCACAGGTAAGGCACCGGGGCGGGGCCTAGTTTTTCCTCCGCCAGCGCCAGCAGGCGGCGGGTCGCGGTGTCGGCGATGTCGGTGATCAGCCGTGTCACCACCTCATGCCGGTTGCCGCCCGCCACCAGCTGCACCAGCAGGCGGGGGATTTCGGCGGTGACCTTGGCCATGTCCTCAGCCGAGCCGGCACGGGCGATGGCAGAGACCATCTCGCCCGAGCTGACCGCCTGGAAGCGGGTGAGGTCGGTCTGGGTGACGATGCCCGCGAGCCGCCCGGCCTCAACCACCGGGATGTGGCCGATGCCGTGCTCCATCATCATGTGCAGCACGTCGGAGCCGATAGCGGAGGGCGCCAGGGTCAGCGGATCCGGGGTCATCACGTTGCAGACGGGGGTGGAGATCGGCTTGCCCGCGGCGAGGATTTTGGCGGTCAGGTCGCGGGTGGTGAGGATGCCTTGCAGGCTGTCCCCGTCGGTCACGCAGACGGAGGAGATGCGGCGGTCCCGCATCAGCTGCGCCGCGCCCTGGCAGGTGAGGCCGCCGGAACAGGTGACGGGATCGCGCGCCATGATCGCCTCGACCCGTGTGGTGGCCAGGCTGCCGGTGTCCGTGCTGCCGGGGCGGCGGCGGTCGAAGAATTTGGCTACTTTGGGCTGGCTGGCCATCAGGGCATGAAAATCCGCCTTGGGCAGCAGCAACAGGATTGTGTCCTTGGTTGTCCGGGCAGAGGTCACGGCCCGGCCGCCGCGGGTCAGCCCGCGTTCGCCAAAGGAATTGCGGGGTCCGAGGATGGAGACGGGAATGCCGTTCTCATCGGTCACTTCCACCTCGCCGGTATGGACCAGGTAGAGCCCCTGCAGCTCCTCGTTCAGCGCATAGACGGGGGCGCCTGCTGCGGCCTCGATCTGGCGGAACTTGGGGGCCAGCTCCTGCAACAGCGCCGGTTCCAGGCTGTCGTAGGGGTGGACCGAGGTCAGGAAGCGGAGCAGCGCGGCGTCAGATAGGGGCATGTTGGTACCTGCGTGAAATCAGGAAAAAAATGGTCCCGCCGAGTGTGAACCGGACGGGACCATGAGGAAAGAGGCGGGCCGCTGGGAGCAGCCCGCCCAGGGGAGTTTAGTGGTCCTGTGCGGCCCCGGCGCCGCGCGGGATGCGAACGCTTTCCACCAGCTCTTCGATCTCGGCGGGGATCGCCTCGCTCGACTTCGACACCATGAAGGCCACCGCGAAGTTCACCATTGCGCCAATCGCACCGAAGGAGGTGGATTTGATGGTGCCCAGCAGCGGGTCCGCATCGGTGAAGGAGTTGGTGCCCGGGATGAACAGCCAGCCCTTGTGCAGGAAGATGTAGACCAGGGTCACGATCAGGCCTGCCAGCATGCCGGCCACGGCGCCCTTGTTGTTCACCTTGGTGAAGATGCCCATCATCAGCGCCGGGAAGATCGAGGCTGCGGCCAGGCCGAAGGCCAGTGCAACAGTCTGCGCGGCAAAGCCCGGCGGGTTCAGACCCAGGTAGGTTGCCACACCGATGGCCACGGCCATGGCGATACGGGCCGACAGCAGCTCGCCTTTTTCCGAGATGTTCGGGTTGATCGAGCCTTTGATCAGGTCATGCGACACAGCCGAGGAGATCGCCAGCAGCAGGCCCGCAGCGGTCGACAGTGCAGCCGCCAGGCCGCCAGCCGCCACCAGACCGATCACCCAGCTGGGCAGGTTGGCGATTTCCGGGTTGGCCAGAACCAGGATGTCGCGGTTGAACTTGGTCAGTTCATTGCCAGCCCAGCCGTTTGCGGCGGCAGTTGCCTGCAGCTCTTCGGACTGGTCGTTGTAGTACTGGATTGCACCGTCGCCGTTTTTGTCTTCCCAAGCCAGCAGGCCGGTTTTCTGCCAAGTCGCCATCCAGTCGTACTGCGGATCGTTTTCGATCTGCTGCACGGTCACGGCGCCGCCTTCGATGCCGCCGTTCGGCCACATCATTTCGGTGATGTTCAGGCGCGCCATGGCGCCAACTGCGGGAGCGGTCAGATACAGCAGCGCGATGAACACCAGGGTCCAGCCGGCCGACCAGCGGGCGTCAGCCACGCGCGGCACGGTGAAGAAACGCATGATCACGTGGGGCAGGCCCGCGGTGCCGATCATCAGCGACAGGGTGAACAGCACCATGTTGAAGGTGTCGGCGTGGTGCAGTGTGTACTCCTTGAAGCCCAGCTCGGTCACGATGGCGTCCAGCTTGGCCAGCAGCGGTTCACCCGAAGCGGCATGGTCGCCGAACAGGCCCAGGGCCGGGATCGGGTTGCCGGTCAGCTGCAGCGAGATAAAGATCGCCGGGATAGTGTAGGCGGTGATCAGCACGCAGTACTGGGCGACCTGGGTGTAGGTCACGCCTTTCATGCCGCCGAACACGGCGTAGGCAAAGACCACACAGGCACCGATAAGCAGGCCCGCGGTGTTGGAGACCTCCAGGAAGCGGCCGAAGGCCACGCCGACGCCGGTCATCTGGCCGATCACGTAGGTGGTCGAGGCCACGATCAGGCAGATCACGGCCACCACGCGCGCGGTCGGGGAATAGAACCGGTCGCCGATGAACTCGGACACGGTGTACTTGCCGAACTTGCGCAGGTAGGGGGCCAGAAGCAGCGCCAGCAGAACGTAGCCGCCGGTCCAGCCCATCAGGAAGGTGGAGTTGTCATAGCCGGTAAAGGCGATGAGGCCCGCCATCGAGATAAAGGAGGCCGCCGACATCCAGTCGGCTGCGGTTGCCATGCCGTTGGTGACAGGGTGAACACCCCGGCCTGCGGCATAGAATTCAGATGTGGAGCCCGCGCGGGCCCAGATCGCGATGCCGATGTAGAGCGCAAACGACGCGCCCACAAACAGCAGGTTGATGGTAAACTGGTCCATCTTATTCTTCCTCCACGCCGTATTCGCGGTCCAGCTTGTTCATCCGGAACGCGTAGAAAAAGATCAGCCCCAGGAACACCAGGATCGAGCCTTGCTGGGCGAACCAGAAGCCCAGATCGCTGCCGCCGACCTTGATGCCCGCAAGCATCGGGCGCAGCAGGATGCCGAAGCCGAATGAAACAACAGCCCAAATCACCAGGCTGACTAGAATGATGCGCACGTTCGCCGCCCAATAGCCTTTATCGGCTTCGGCGGTTTTTGCCGCATTTGTGGTTTGATCCGCCATGGCGGCTCCTCCTTCTTCCTCCTGAGCCGCCGCGGGGGACCGGGCAGGCTCTCTCCGTTTGCCTGGCTCCGTGTCAGGGGGCGCAGGCATGACTCCTCCGGTCCGCCGGGGCGGTGCCGATGGGTATTCCAATGTCCGGGAGACGGGGTCCTGCCGGTCAGGGCAGGCCCCGCTTCTTGTTCGTTAGCTGGTGGCCTTGGTCACGATGGCCGCCATATCCTGGGCGATGTCGTCGATACCGCCCATGGCATCCGTGGTTTGCAGCACGCCCTTGCCGCCGTAGTAGGCAATCAGCGGCGCGGTCTGCGCGTGATAGGCCTCCAGCCGGCTGGCAACGGTCTCTGCATTGTCATCGGCGCGGCGCTTCATTTCGGTGCCGCCGCACTTGTCGCATTTGCCCGCCTCGGCAGGCTGCTTGAAGCTGTCGTGGTAGCCCTCGCCGCAGCCGCCGCAGGTGTAGCGGCCGGAAATCCGCTCGACCATCGCGGCGTCATCCACCTCCAGGCTGATCGCCGCATTGATCTTCTGATTGGTCTCCGCCAGCAGGCCGTCCAGTGCTTCGGCCTGCACGGTGGTGCGGGGGAAGCCGTCGAGGATCACGCCTTTGGCGCAATCAGGCTCTGCCAGGCGGTCGCGCAGGATGTTGATCACGATCTCATCGCTGACCAGCTGGCCTGCTTCCATCACCGCCTTGGCGGCGAGGCCGGCGGGCGTGCCCGCGGCAACCGCCTCGCGCAGCAGGTCGCCGGTCGAGAGCTGCACGTAGCCGAATTTCTCTTCAAGCATCCGCGCCTGGGTGCCCTTGCCGGCGCCCGGAGGCCCCAGCAGGATCAGAACGGCGGGACGGGTCATAACTGCCACATTCATTGCTCAATCACCCCTTGTTCGCACGGTTTTCAATCAGGTCTTCGACCACCGACGGATCTGCGAGGGTCGAGGTGTCGCCCAGGGAGCCGAAATCGTTCTCGGCGATCTTGCGCAGGATGCGGCGCATGATCTTGCCGGAGCGGGTTTTCGGCAAGCCCGGCGCCCACTGAATGACGTCCGGGGAGGCAATCGGGCCGATCTCGGTCCGCACCCAGGTGCGCAGTTCCTTCAGCAGCTCATCCGACGGCTCGCGGTCATTCATCAGGGTGACATAGCAGTAGATGCCCTGGCCCTTGATCTCATGCGGGTAGCCGACCACGGCGGCCTCGGCCACGGCGGCGTGGGCCACCAGGGCGCTTTCGACCTCGGCGGTGCCCATGCGGTGGCCGGAGACGTTGATCACGTCGTCAACGCGGCCAGTGATCCAGTAATCGCCATCCTCGTCACGGCGGCAGCCGTCGCCGGTGAAGTAATAGCCCTTGTAGTCGGAGAAATACGTTTTCTCGAACCGCTCATGGTCGCCCCAGACGGTGCGCATCTGGCCCGGCCAGCTGTCTTTGATGCACAGCACGCCTTCGACGCCGTTGCCTTCGATCTCGACGCCGGACTGCGGGTCCAGAACCACCGGCTGGATGCCGAAGAAGGGTTTCATCGCCGCGCCCGGCTTCATCGCGTGGGCGCCCGGCAGCGGGGTCATCAGGTGACCGCCGGTCTCGGTCTGCCACCAGGTGTCGACGATCGGGCATTTGCCCTTGCCGACGACCTCATTGTACCAGGTCCAGGCTTCGGGGTTGATCGGCTCGCCCACGGTGCCCAGCACCTTGAGATCGCTCAGATCGCACTTTTCGACCCATTCATTGCCCTGGCCCATCAGGGCACGCAGCGCGGTGGGGGCGGTGTAGAACTGGTTCACCTTGTGCTTTTCGCAGACCTGCCAGAAGCGGGAGGCATCGGGGTAGGTCGGCACGCCTTCGAACATCAGGGTGGTGGCGCCATTGGCCAGCGGGCCATAGACGATATAGCTGTGGCCGGTCACCCAGCCCACGTCCGCGGTGCACCAGTAGATGTCGCCGTCGTGGTAATCAAAGGTGATCTCATGGGTCATCGCGGCATAGGTCAGGTAGCCGCCGGAGGTGTGCACCACGCCCTTGGGCTGCCCGGTGGAGCCAGAGGTGTAGAGGATGAACAGCGGATCCTCGGCGTTCATCTCGGCCGGCTTGCAGTAGTCGTCCGCTTCCAGCGCCATCTCGTTGTAGTCATAGTCGCGCCCGTCCACCCAGGTGGTCTGGCCGCCGGTGCGCTTGACCACCAGGCATTTCACCGTGTCCTTGGTGTGCAGCAGGGCGGCGTCGGCGTTCGACTTCAGCGGGGTCTTGCGGCCGCCGCGCGGCGCCTCGTCGGCGGTGATGATCACCTTGGCGTCGCAGCCGTTGATGCGCGCGGCCAGAGCGTCGGGGGAGAAGCCGGCGAAGACGATGGAATGAATGGCGCCGATGCGGGCGCAGGCCAGCATGGCATAGGCCGCTTCCGGGATCATTGGCAGGTAGATAACCACCCGGTCGCCCTTGCGCACGCCCATCTCTTCCAGGATGTTGGCCATCCGGCAGGTGCGGCGGTGCAGCTCCTTGTAGGTGATGTGCTGCGCGTCCTCGTTCGGATCATCCGGCTCCCAGATGATTGCGGTCTGGTCGCCGCGGGTGTCCAGGTGGCGGTCGATGCAGTTGGCGGAGACGTTCAGGGTGCCGTCGGCAAACCAGTTGATCGAAACATTGCCGAAGTTGTAGTTCACGTCCTTCACCTGGGTGAAGGGTTTGATCCAGTCGATGCGCTTGCCTTGCTCGCCCCAGAAGGCTTCCGGGTCGTTCAGCGAGGCGTCATACATCTCCTGGTATTTCGCGGCATTGACATGCGCGCGGGCAACGGTTTCGTCGGATGGCGGATAGACAGCGTCTGCGTGCAGCGCGTTCATTCGGTTTCCTCCCAGAAATTTTATTGGCAAGACAAACGACACTGCAGTGCCGTGGCTGTCAAACCGTTTCCTCCTGGGCATTGATAATACCGCGTGCTGAAAATTTGTGAATAAGCGACCGGTTTTTAAGCATTTCATTGTCAACGAATTTCCCCTTGGGTTGCGGTTCTGTAAATGTTTTGACAGCCGAATACGCTGCATTTGGGAAAAACAAAGGTTTAGGTGTAAACGCTTTTGCGGTCGTTTTGCGGGTGAAACCAGGGCGGATTGACCAAAGGGCAGCTTGGGCAGCGGAAACAGGCCCAGCCGTGCTGCGGCATATTGTGCCAGGCCGCCCGGCGGCGGGCCGCACGCAGGCGCCCGTGGCTGAACGCGAGTCGCTGCGTCACCTTTTTGCCGGGGGGTTGGCAGGGCGCGGCCTTGCGGCTAGCCTGTCGGGCAAGCGTCCGCCTGCCGCACGTGCAGCGGGCAAAAAGGGCGCAATCCGGGAGAGTTACATCATGAACAGATTTCTGACCGCCGCTGTGGCGGCGACTGCTGGCATTGCAATGGCGGGCGAGGCTGCCGCAACTGAGTGGAACGTGTCCCTGTGGGGCAAGCGCCGCGCCTTTACCGAGCATGTGGAGAAACTGGCAGAGCTGGTTTCTGAAAAGACCAATGGCGAGTTCACCCTGAACATCAGCTATGGCGGCCTCAGCAAGAACAAGGAAAACCTCGACGGCATCTCCATCGGCGCCTTTGAGATGGCCCAGTTCTGCGCGGGCTACCACCGCGACAAGAACCCGTCGATCACAGTGCTGGAGCTGCCGTTCCTGGGCGTGAACACGCTGGAGGAAGAGGTGGCCGTGTCCCACGCGGTCTATTCCCACCCGGCGGTTGAGGCCGATCTGGCGCGCTGGAACGCCAAGCTGCTGATGACTTCGCCGATGCCGCAGTACAATATCGTCGGTACCGGCGAGCCGCGCGATGAACTGGCAGAGTTCAAGGACATGCGGGTGCGCGCCACCGGCGGCATCGGCCAGGCGTTTTCCGCCGTTGGCGCAGTGCCGACCTCCGTGACCGCGACTGAGGCCTATAACGCGATGGAATCCGGCGTTGTCGACACCGTCGCCTTTGCCCAGCACGCGCACCTCAGCTTTGGCACCATCAACAAGGCCGACTGGTGGACCGCCAACCTGAACCCGGGCACCGTGAACTGCCCGGTGGTGGTCAACACCGATGCCTATGAGGCCCTCAGCGACGCCGAGCGCGAGGCGCTGGACAGCTCGGTCGAGGAGGCGATTGCCCATTACCTCGACAACTACGGCTCGCTGCTGACCAAATGGGACAGCGTTCTGGAGGAAAAGGGCGTCGAAAAGGTGATGATCTCCGAGGAGCAGCTGGCCGAGTTCCGCAAGGTGGCCGCCGACCCGATCCGCGAGCAGTGGATCAAGGACATGAGCGATCAGGGCCTCCCGGCGCAGGAGCTGTACGATCTGGTGCAGAAGACCCTGAGCGACCACCGCTCGGGCAGCTGAGCCTGACATGATAGGGAAGGGCCGGGCGGACAGTTCCGGCCCTTCTTGTCTTTGACGATACTGTAAGATGGGGGCAGGGCATGGCGGCAGGAGCAGCAGTCCTGGAGGATGGCAGCCTGATCAGCAGGCTGGACCGCGGGTTATTGAAAGCCGAGCGCCTGCTGGCGCTGCTGAGCGGGATTGCGGTGTTCTCGCTGATGATCCTGGCGGTGGTCTCGGTCGGCGGACGCAACGCGATGAACGCGCCTTTGCCAGGCTATGTCGACTGGATCGAGCAGATCATGCCGCTGATTGCCTTCATGGGCATCGCCTATGTGCAGCGCGAGGGCGGTCACATCCGCATGGACATCTTCATCGGTGCCCTCAGGGGGCGAGCGCTATGGCTGTTCGAGCTGGTCTCGGTGGTGCTGATCCTGTTGCTGATCCTGGCGCTGGTCTGGGGCAGCTGGGCGCATTTTCAGCGTTCCTTCGACTTTGCCGCGCCGCTCTGGAGCCGTGACAGCTCCATCGACATCGGCCTGCCGATCTGGCCCGCCAAGCTGCTGGCGCCGGTGGCCTTTGCGGTGCTGGCGCTGCGGCTGGTGCTGCAGATCTGGGGCTACGGCCGTGCCTTCGTCTTGGGGCTGGAGGCACCGGTGGCAGTGCCGCTGGTCCAGAGCGCGGCGGAGCAGGCGGCGGCAGAGGCGGATCAGCTGGCCGGCCATGACAGCAGCACTGGTGATAATTCTACTGGCGGGCAGGGGTAAGGCGCATGGAACCCATTGAAATCGGCCTGTGGGTCACGGGCGGCCTGCTGGCGATGGTGGTCCTGGGGATGCGGGTGGCCTTTGCGGCCGGCCTTGCAGGGCTTATCGGCCTCATTTGGATCTTCTGGGCCAAGTTCGGCTATGACCCGGCCCGGTTCGGCAAGGCGCTGACTGTCTCGGTCAAGATCGCCGGCCAAGTGCCGCACTCCAAGGTGTCCAGCCAGGCGCTGAGCCTGATCCCCACCTTTATCCTGATCGGCTACCTGGCTTATTACGCGGGGCTCACGCGCGCGCTGTTCACCGCCGCCAAGCGCTGGATTGCCTGGCTGCCCGGCGGGCTGGCGGTCTCCACCGTCTTCGCCACCGCGGGCTTTGCCGCAGTGTCGGGCGCTTCGGTCGCCACCTCCGCCGTCTTTGCCCGCATCGCCATCCCGGAGATGCTGGACATCGGCTACAACAAGCGCTTCGCCGCAGGCGTGGTGGCAGCGGGCGGCACGCTGGCCTCGCTGATCCCGCCGTCGGCGATCCTGGTGATCTATGCCATCATCGTGGAGCAGGACGTGGGCAAGCTGCTGCTGGCGGGCTTCATCCCCGGTGCGTTTTCGGCGGTGATCTACGGTCTGCTGATCGTCGGTATTGCGGTGATCTTCAAATCCGTCGGCCCGCCCGTCAAAGGCTTCACTTGGGGTGAGCGGTTCGCCGCGCTGCCCGGGGCGCTGCCGATCATCCTGGTGGTCGTGATCATCATCTGCTTTGTCTACAACCCCTTTGGCGGCGACGCTTGGGGCACCCCGACCGAAGGCGGTGCCATCGGGGCCTTCATCGTGTTCCTCTATGCGCTGAAGGAAGGCATGAAGTGGACCGAGCTGAAATCGGCGCTGCTGGAGACCGCCAAGCTGACGGTGATGATCTTCACCATCATCTGGGGGGTGCTGATCTATGTGCGCTTCCTGGGCTTTGCGGATCTGCCGGGAGCGTTTTCGGATTGGATCACCTCCTTGGAGATGAGCCCGATGGTGATCCTGATCTGCATCCTCCTGGCCTATGCGGTCTTGGGCATGTTCATGGACGCAATCGGGATGCTGCTGCTGACGCTGCCGGTGGTTTACCCGGCGGTGATGGCGCTGAATGGCGGTGAAAGCGTTGCGGCTGCTGACAGCGCCTTTGGCATGAGCGGCACCATGTGCGCGATCTGGTTCGGCATTCTGGTGGTGAAAATGGCCGAGTTCTGCCTGATCACTCCGCCGATCGGGCTGAACTGTTTCGTCGTGGCAGGCGTGCGCCCTGACCTGAGCGTGCAGGATGTGTTCCGCGGCGTGATGCCGTTCTTCGTGGCGGACGCGGTGACCATTGCGCTGCTGGTCGCCTTCCCAGGGATTGTTTTGTACCTGCCGTCGTTGGCTGGGTAGAGGACGGGTGGGAAAGGCGCTCAGGGCTCACCAAAGCAGATGCAAGCGTCAGACCCGCCTTCACATGATCCCTGCCTGCCAGCGCCAGCCGTCGGCCCCAAGCAAAACAGCCGCATCCCCGCCTTCGGGCGGGGCCCCTCGGCGGTTTCGCTTGATCCCGCCGCCTGTCCCCGGCTGCCTGTGCTCATGCGAAGGCGGCTCCGAAGCAGATCGGCTTGGCAGGCGGCGGCGCAGGGCCTATATGGCGCGGCATGAGAGATTTTGCCCCCCTGCACCAGGCTGCGCGTTTGAGCGTCGCGCCGATGATGGACTGGACCGACCGGCACTGCCGCTATCTGCACCGGCTGCTGAGCCGCGAAGCGCTGCTTTATACAGAGATGGTGACCGCGCCGGCCCTGGTGCGCGGCGGCGCGCTGCATTTGCTGGAGTTCAATCCGCAAGAGCATCCGGTGGCGCTGCAGCTGGGCGGCTCGGACCCGGTGGAACTGGCAGAGGCGGCCCGGCTGGGCGCGGATGCGGGCTATGACGAGATCAACCTCAACTGCGGCTGTCCCAGCGACCGGGTGCAATCCGGCGCCTTCGGGGCGGTGCTGATGCAGACGCCGGAACTGGTAGCGGACTGTGTGGCCACCATGCGCGAGGCGGTGGACGTCGAGGTCACCGTCAAGTGCCGCATCGGCGTTGATGAGCAGGAGCCGGAGGACGTGCTGCCGGATTTCCTGGAGAAGATCCGCGCGGCGGGCTGCCGGCGGGTGACCATCCACGCCCGCAAGGCCTGGCTGCAGGGCTTGTCCCCGAAAGAAAACCGGGACATTCCGCCGCTGGACTATGATCTGGTGCACCGGATGAAGGCGGCGTTTCCGGATCTGCATGTCTCGATCAATGGCGGCATTGCCACGCTGGCGGAGGCCAAGGCGCATCTGGACCGTGGTCTGGACGGGGTCATGGTGGGCCGCGCGGCCTATCACCAGCCCGCCGATGTGCTCTGTGCGGCGGACCCTGAAATCTACGGCACCGGCGCGGTGAGCGATGCAGGGGAAGCTGTACGGCAGATGCTGCCCTATATCGAGGCGCGGCTCAGCGAGGGCGCCAAGCTCAACCAGATCACCCGGCACATGCTGGGGCTGTTTGCGGGCAAGCCGGGGGCGCGGCAGTGGCGGCGGATGCTGTCCGAAGGCGCTTGCCGCACCGGGGCCGGGCCGGAGCTGGTGCAGGAGGCGCTGGCGCAGGTGGAGAACCGCGCCGCGGCGTGACGGAACGCCTCACACGCTAGTGCCTTGTGTAAGCGGGGAACCGCCGCTAACCCTTTGCCGGTGAACCAAAGCCGGAGGCGCCCCGCATGACCGATCCTGCCCTGACTGCCGCCCTGTGGCCAGAGCCTGCCTTGCTGATGCAGATGGGTGCGCTTCTGGTGGTGATCGGAGCCTTTGCAGGTGTTCTGGCCGGCCTTCTGGGCGTCGGCGGCGGCATCGTGCTGGTGCCCGCGTTTTTCTATGCCTTTCAGACGCTGGGGTATGGCGGCGATCAGCTGATGCAAATCTGCCTCGCGACCTCCCTGGCGACGATCATCGTGACCTCGCTGCGCTCTGTCATGAGCCACAACAAGAAGGGTGCTGTGGATTGGGAGATCCTGCGCGGCTGGGGGGTCGGCATCGCGCTTGGGGCTGTGGTGGGCGTGCTGGCGGCCTCGGCCTTGCGCTCCACCGTGCTGCAAGGGGTGTTTGGCGGGCTGGCGCTGGTGATCGGCTGCTACCTGGGGCTGGGCCGCTCCGAATGGCGGCTGGCCGAAGCGATGCCCAAGGGCTTCAAGCGGCTGGTGCTGTCGCCTACGGTCGGCTTCCTGTCGGTGCTGATGGGGATTGGCGGCGGCAGCTTTGGGGTGCCGCTTATGACCCTGCACGGGGTGGCGGTGCACCGGGCGGTGGCGACCGCTGCGGGCTTTGGCGTGATCATTGCGGTGCCCTCGGTTGCCGGTTTCCTGCTGCTGGAGGTGGACCCGGCCGCGCGGCCGCCGTTCACCATCGGCGCGGTCAATCTGGTGGCGTTCTTCATCGTGATCGCGATGACACTCATCACCGCGCCCTGGGGGGTGAAGCTGGCCCATGCGATGGATCCGAAGCCGTTGAAGCGGGTGTTCGGGGCGTTTCTGGTACTGGTGGCGCTCAACATGCTGCGCAAGGCCTTTGGCTATTGAGGGTATGAAGATGCAGGATCCGTTTGCGCAGTATCAGGACAAGGGCTGGGTGCGGTTCGGCCATGATCCGCAGATCGCGGCCTGGGCGGCTGATGCCCTGCCGCATGGGGTGGCCGCGCTGGAGGATCCGGCCTGCGCCGAGTGGTTCCAGTGCGAGCGGACCTGGTTCATCGGCGTCGATGCGCTGCCAAATGATGCGCTTGGCCGATTGCCTGATGGGCCGCCGCTGGCGGGGGCGCCGGTGGAGTTTATCACGCAGAACCTCGGCCCTATTCCGGACCTGCACCGGGCGCAGGTGTCGTCAGTGTTTCCGGGCTATCCGCGCCCGCGTCCGGGCGAGGGCGAGGCCGCCTTCCGCTACCGTGTCAAGCGCGATGCCGCGCATGTGGACGGGGTGAAGATGTACGGCGGGCACCGCCGCCGCAAGGTGGAGGAGCCGCATGCCTGGGTTCTGGGCATTCCGCTGAATGAAAGCAGCCCGGATGCGGCGCCGCTGTCGGTCTGGGAGGGCAGCCACAGGATCATGCGCCGCGCTTTTGCCGCCGCGTTCGAGGGAGTATCGCCTGCGGACTGGGCGGACGTGGATGTGACCGATGCCTACACGGCTGCCCGCGCCGAGGTGTTCGAGACCTGCCCGCGGATCACGGTGCACGCCAAGCCCGGCGAGTCCTATCTGATGCACCGGCTGTGCCTGCACGGGGTTGCGCCCTGGGGCGAGGGGGCAAGCGCGCCGGCAGAGGGCCGGATGATCGCCTATTTCCGGCCGGAGCTGGCGGATTGGACCAAGGGGTGGCTGGCTGAGGGGTAGGCAGCAGTTCGCGCCTTGTGTCAGGGCGCGCCTCTTATCCGCCGATCCACTTGAGTGTTCCCCAGAAAGCAAAACACATTACTGTCCATTCGGCAGGCACAGAGAGAGCGTGGTTGTAGTTCATCAGCCTGCCCGGAGTCGAAAACAGCTGCCGTTGTTCTGGCGAACACCTGAGCCAAAGAACGGTCTCGATGAGTGTTCTCAATATAAGAAACCCGAAACTGATCCAAAAAAGCCAAGGCGCTACGCGGAAAATCACAGCCATCGTGAAGCTGCCGAGGCAGAGAGACGCAATGACAAGCAGTTTGTTTGGGAATGAAAGCAGCAGATGTTCTCCCATTGGAAATAGGTCAGCAATCCTGCCTGAATGTTTCGCGCGCGAAACATTGGGTCAGTGCTTATTCCGCATGATTTGCAAACGGTTACCTCACCGCGCGCCGCGTTAGCTGCGCTTTAACCTCGCGCCGCGGCCGCCGCGGCGCTTGACCAGTTTGCTGGCGCGGGCGGGCAGGTCGTTCATGATGCCGGCGCGTTCCTCGTTGGTCATCTTGGACCAATCGCGGATTTCGTCGATGGAGCGGTAGCAGCCGGTGCAGATGCGGGCCTCGGGGTGGACGACGCAGATCTTGATGCAGGGGGACTGGATCTCGTCCCGTTTCCAAACGTCGTCAGTCATCATTCATCCGTTCTTCAAATGCCGCATCCGGTCCAATGCGCCTTGCAAGATATAGGAGGCCGCGACGTGGTCGATAACCTCTGCGCGGCGTTTGCGTGTCGTATCTGCCTCAAGAAGCGCTTTTTCTGCCGCCACGGTGCTGAGGCGCTCGTCCCAGAAGGAGATCGGCAGATCGGTGAGCTGGCCCAGATTGCGGGCAAAGGCGCGGGTGGATTGGCAGCGGGGGCCTTCGGTGCCGTCCATGTTGCGGGGCAGGCCCAGAAGGATGCCGCTGATGTCGCGCGCCTTGATGATCTCCAGCAGGCGGGCGGCATCGACAGAGAACTTCTTGCGCTTCACGGTTTCCAGGGGCGTCGCCACGGCGCCGATGCGATCGGAGACGGCAACGCCGATGGTTTTGGTGCCGAGGTCCAGCCCCATCAGCGCACTCATCGGCGGCAGGGCGGCGGCGAAATTCTCAAAAGCGTCGTGGATCATTCTGTAAGTCCTGCCTGCGCAGCGATGGTTTCCAGCAGCGCCAGCGCCTCTGCGTCGGCCTCAAAGGCGCCGCGGGCCTCTTCATAGACGGTGCGGGCGCGGTCGGTTTCTCCCAGCACCGACAGGGCGCCGATCAGGCGGGCCCATTCCTCGGCGCTGCCGCCTTCGGTTGCCAGCCGGTCCGACAGGCGGGTGACCATGCCGCGGATCATTTCCTGCTGCTCTTCGGCAGACAGCTCGCTGGCACCGGCCATGTCCTCGGCGCTGGGGCCGGGCAAGGCGGGGGCGGTGCCGCCGCCGGGGGTGATCGGGCGGTACTCAACACCGGCGCGGAAGGCCATCTCCTCGATCTGGCCCTGGATGCCTTTGATCCAAAGAGCGTCCGCCGGACCGTCGCGCAGGGTTGCGGCCCATTCGCGGTAGGCAAGGTCCGGGCGGCCGATCTGGCCCAGCATCAGGCCCCAGTAGTAGCGGGCAGGCCCGTGGGTGGGGTCAATGGCGCGCGCTTTCTGCAGATCGGTCTGCGCCTCGGGCGAGACATAGCCGCCGGCCGCCATGATCTTGAGCTCGGCCAATTCGGTGAAGTCGCGGGCGTTGACCTTGCCCTCGGCCAGGCGGATGTAGTTGGTCTTGGCCTCATAAGCGGCCTTGAAGTTGCCGAGGTTGGCCTCGTGCTGGGCGAGCAGCGCCTGGCCCTGGGCGTCATTCTCGCGCTCGCCCGCGGTCTTGCGCAGCTGTTCAACCAGCTTGACGTAGCCTTCCTCCACCTGCGGGTTCGTCAGGGCGGGGACTTCGGCCTCGGCCTCAGCCTGCGAGGGGCGGTTTTCGGCGCGCTCGCCCGCCAGTCGGATACGGTCCTTGAGGCCGAGGTCGCCATAGCCGGGTGCGCCAAGCTGCCAGTAAAGGCCCAAGGTGCCGCCCGTGATCAGCAGCGCTGTAGTTACTGCGGAGATCAGCGATAGGGACCTGGGCTGGGCGGGGCCGGACTTGCGCTTTTGCAGCTGTGCGTCGGCGGCCAGGATGCGGCGCGAGATTTCGGTGCGGATGCGCTCTGCGTCGCCCTCATTAATGACTCCGCGGGCCAAGTCCTTGTCGACCTCGCGCAGCTGCTGCCGGTAGACGCGCAGGTCGTAGGCCGCTGCGGGTTCGCCTTGCTCACGGGCGCGAATGATGATCATTGCCAGCAGCAGCGCTGCCGCAAATGCGATAAGGGCGGTGACTGTCCAGAAAACCATGCCGTCTCCGAAGTTTGGTTTTCATCTATATGCGGGGGGCGGCGAACAAAAGGGCCAAACTGCCGCGGGATGCCGCAATGCGTCATGAGGTTATGTCGCAATAACGCAGAAAGAGGACGATAAACGGCACTGGCCGACCATGCGTTTCAGGCATACCCGCTATCAGACACGAACCATCGGATTCGCTCATGAAACGCTATTCAGTCTTTGCTGTCGCGCGGGAAGCCCTGCGCTATCACACCGGATGGGAGCGCGCCTGGCGCTCGCCGGAACCCAAGCGCCATTACGATGTCGTCATCGTTGGTGCGGGCGGGCATGGCCTCGCCACTGCCTATTACCTGGGCAAGAATTTCGGCATCACCAATGTCGCGATTATCGAGAAAGGCTGGCTGGGTGGCGGCAATACGGGCCGGAACACCACCATCATCCGCTCGAACTACCTGCAGGATCCTTCGGCTGCGATCTATGAAAAGGCGCGCAGCCTGTATGAGACTATGTCGCAGGACCTGAACTACAACGTTATGTTCAGCCCGCGCGGCGTGATCATGCTGGCCCAGACCGAGCATGAGATCCGCGGCTACAAGCGCACCGCGCATGCGAACCAGCAGCAGGGTGTGCAGACCGAGTGGATCACTCCGGAACGCGTCAAGGAGCTGGTGCCGATCATCAACCTGCACGGCCCCCGTTACCCCGTTCTGGGCGGCCTGTGGCAGGAGCGCGGCGGCACCGCCCGCCACGACGCCGTGGCCTGGGGCTATGCGCGGGCGTGCTCCGACATGGGCATGGACATCATCCAGAAGTGCGAAGTCACCGGTGTGCGCACCGAGAACGGCCGCACCGTGGGTGTCGACACCACCAAAGGCCCGATCGACTGCGACAAGATCGGTATGGTCGTTGCCGGCAACGCCTCGGTTCTGGCGGAGATGGCAGGCTTCCGTCTGCCGATGGAATCCGTGGCGCTGCAGGCGATGGTGTCCGAGCCGATCAAACCCTGCATGGACGTGGTCGTGATGGCCAACACCGTGCACGGCTACATGTCCCAGTCCGACAAGGGCGAGATGGTGATCGGCGGCGGTACTGACGGGTTCAACAACTACACCCAGCGCGGCAGCTTCCACCACATCGAGGAAACCGTGCGTGCGCTGGTCGAAACCTTCCCGATGGTCAGCCGCCTGAAAATGCTGCGCCAGTGGGGCGGCATCGTGGATGTGACCGGCGACCGCTCGCCGCTGATCTCGAAAACCCCGGTCCAGAACTGCTTCATCAACGCAGGCTGGGGCACCGGTGGCTTCAAGGCGATCCCGGGCTCCGGCTGGGCGATGGCGGAGCTGATGGCCACCGGCCATTCGCCGCTGACCGAGGAGTTCTCGATGATGCGCTTCAAGGAAGGCAAGTTCATCGACGAGAGCGTCGCCGCCGGTGTGGCGCACTAACGCTGCAGACTTCAATTTTACGGAGCAAGCACCATGCTGATCCTTGAATGCCCCTATTGCGGCGTCAAAGCCGAAGAAACCGAACTGGCCGCGGGCGGCGAAGCGCATCTGAAGCGCTTTGGCCCCGGCTCCTCGGATGATGAGTTCCATGACTACCTGTTCATGCGCGAAAACCCCAAAGGCGTTCACTTTGAGCGCTGGCGCCATGCCAACGGCTGCGGCAAGTGGTTCCACGCCGCCCGCTGCACCATGACGCTGGAGGTCTTTGGCACCTACACCGCCCAGACCAGCGTGCCGACGCAGGAGATCATGGACAAGATCGCTGCCAAACGCCCGGGCTGGACCTGGCGCGAATTTGCGGACGGCCAGAAATGATCCGCCGCCTGACTGAAACACCCGCTTTTCTTTTGAAAGGTCTGCGCCCATGAGCACGCGTCTTGCCAAGCACGGCCGGCTGATCGACCGCTCCAAACAGATCGACTTCACCTTCAACGGCAAGCGCATGAAGGGCTTTGCCGGCGATACGCTCGCATCCGCCCTGCTGGCCAACGGCCAGGTGATGATGGGCCGCTCGTTCAAGTACCACCGCCCGCGCGGCGTGGTGGCGTCGGGCGCCGAGGAACCCAATGCGCTGATGCAGCTGGGGGTCGGCGACCGCTACGAGCCGAACCAGCGCGCTACCACCACCGAGCTGTTCTCGGGGCTGACCGCGCAGTCGCAGAACCACTGGCCGAGCCTGGAGTTCGACGTCCTGTCGATCAACAACAAGCTCAGCCGGTTCCTGACCGCCGGCTTCTATTACAAGATGTTCATCCACCCGCGTCCGCTGTGGAAGCACGTCTATGAGCCGATCATCCGGAAGTCCGCCGGTCTTGGCGCTGCGCCCGACAAGGAACTGAAGGACGCCGACACCTACGAGCACTTCTACTTCTTCGCGGACGTGCTGGTCATCGGCGGCGGCGTTGCCGGCCTGCAGGCAGCCAAGGCGGCTGCGGCCTCCGGCGCCAAGGTTCTGGTGATGGAGCAGAACAACCACTGGGGCGGCCGTGCGCCGGTCGACGGCGGCACCATCGACGGCGAGGCACCCGAGGTCTGGATCGAGAAGACCCTGGCTGAGCTGAAGGCGATGGACAACGTCACCCTGCGCGACCGCTGCATGGGTTCCGGCGTCTATGACCACGGCTATGCCCTGGGCTATGAGCGCCTGACCGACCACGCGCCGGGCCAGGGCGGCCCGCGCCATCGTCTTTGGCGGGTCCGGGCTGGCCAGATCGTCACCGCAACCGGTGCCATCGAGCGTCCGCTGTCCTTTGCGGGCAACGATGTGCCGGGCGTGATGCTGGCCGGCGCGATGCGCGACTATGTGGTGAACTGGGGCATCACTCCGGGCCAGAAGGTCGTGGTTGCCACCAACAACGACGACGCTTACCGCACCGCGCTGGTGCTGCATGACGCCGGCGTCGAAGTGGTTCGCGTGGTCGACACCCGCGAAACCGGCGGCGGCGCGCTGATGGAAGCGGTCCGCGAGAAGGGCATCCGGGTTGAGCTGGGCCGTGCCATCGCCAAGGTGAAGGACGGCAAATGCGTGACCAAGGTCGCCATCTGCGCCCAGAACGGCGAAGGCGGTGCGCGTGAGGAAGTGGAAGCTGACGCGGTTGCCATGTCCGGCGGCTGGTCGCCGGTGGTCCACCTGTGGTCCCACTGCGGCGGCAAGCTGATCTGGGACGAGGTGAACGCCAACTTCCGCCCCGATGCCTCCCGCCCGCCGCTGAACCAGGATGGCGAAGGCTTTGTGGTTCCGGCCGGTGCCGCGAATGGCGAGTTCGGCCTGGGCGCGCTGCTGGAAGACGCGGCGGCTGCTGGTGCCAAGGCGGCTGAGGCAGCCGGCTTCCCGGCGAAATCCGTGGCGGCTGCCAAGGGTGTCTCCGAAGAGGAGGCCCGCATGGAAGCGGTCTGGCTGATGCCCGCCAAGGCGGAAATTCAGCTGCGCATGAAGTCCTGGCTGGACTACCAGAACGACGTCAAGGTCTCCGACGTGCAACTGGCTGCGCGCGAAGGCTACGAAAGCGTCGAGCATACCAAGCGTTACACCACGCTGGGCATGGCTACCGACCAGGGCAAGCTTTCGAACATCAACGGCCTGGCCATTCTGGCCGACAGCCTGAACTCGGAAATCCCGCAAGTGGGCACCACCACCTTCCGTCCGCCGTACCACCCGATCTCGCTGGGCGCGATCGCTGGTGAGGCACGGGCCGAGATCTTCCAGCCGGTGCGCAAGACGCCGATCTACGACTGGTTCGACAAGAACGGCGCGGATTGGGAACCGGTTGGCCAGTGGCGCCGTCCGTTCGCGATCACCCGCCCGGGCGAGGACCGTCATGCCGCGGTGAACCGCGAGGTGAAGAACACCCGCGAGAACCTCGGCCTGCTGGACGCCTCGACCCTCGGCAAGCTGATCGTCAAGGGCCCCGACGCAGGCAAGTTCCTGGACATGCTGTACACCAACATGATGTCCACGCTGAAGCCGGGCAAATGCCGCTATGGCCTGATGTGCACCGAGAACGGCTTCCTGATGGACGACGGCGTGGTTGCCCGCATCGACGAGGACACCTTCCTTTGCCACACCACCACCGGCGGTGCCGAGCGCATCCACGGCTGGATGGAAGAATGGCTGCAGACCGAGTGGTGGGACTGGAAAGTCTACGTTGCCAACGTGACCGAGCAGTACGCCCAGATCGCCGTGGTCGGACCTAAGGCCCGCAAGGTGCTGGAGAAGCTGAACGCAGCAGCCGGCGGCGGGATGGATGTCAGCAAAGAAGCGCTGCCGTTCATGGAATGGCGCGACGGTAAGATCGGCGAATTCGACGCACGGGCTTACCGGATCTCCTTCTCGGGCGAGCTGTCCTACGAGATCGCTGTTGCGGCCTCCGAAGGCCAGGCGTTCTGGGATGCGCTGATGGAAGCGGGCAAGGAATTCGGCGTCATGCCTTATGGCACCGAGACCCTGCACATCCTGCGCGCCGAGAAGGGCTTCATCATGATCGGCGATGAGACCGATGGCACCGTGATCCCGCAGGATCTGGGGCTGCACTGGGCGCTGTCGAAGAAGAAGGACGACTACCTGGGCAAGCGTGCGCAAGCGCGTTCGCACATGGTCGATCCGGACCGCTGGCAGCTGGTTGGCCTGGAAACCGTGGACGGTTCGGTGCTGCCGGACGGCGCCTATGCGGTGGGCGAGGGCGTAAACGCCAACGGCCAGCGCAACATGATCGGCCGGGTGACCTCGACCTATCACTCCGCGACCCTGGGCCGCGGCATCGCAATGGGCCTGGTCAAGCACGGTCCCAAGCGCATGGGTGAGGTGATCGAGTTCCCGGGCACTGACGGCAAGACCTACAAAGCCAAGATCGTTGACCCGGTCTTCTACGACAAAGATGGAGAGAAGCAGAATGTCTAAGGCTGTTTCCGTACTGAACGGCGCCCAGTATTCCGGGCTGGCCAAGGTCGAGGACGCCGGCCTGCAGGGGATGATCACCCTGCGCGGCGATCTGGAGTCCAAAGCGCTGAAGGCGGCTGTCAAAGCCGCCACCGGCGCAGAGGTTCCGGCCCGGGGTACTGTCTCCATCGCCGGAAACGGCGCAGCGGCCTGGATGTCCCCGGACGAGCTGCTGCTGCTGGTGCCGTATGAGGATGCGGTTGCCAAGACCGCCGAAGTAGCCGAGGCGCTGAAAGGCGAGCATGCGCTGGCGGTGAACGTCTCCGACGCCCGTGCCTTCTTCCGCCTGTCGGGCGAGGGCGCGCGCGAGGTGCTGGGCAAGGTGAGCCCGGTGGACTTCGACGCCGCGGCCTTCACTCCCGGCCAGTTCCGCCGCTCGCGCCTGGCGCAAGTGGCCGGGGCGTTCTGGCTGAACGAGGATGGCAGCTTCTATATCGTCTGCTTCCGCTCTGTGGGCGAGTATGTGTTCAAATTGCTGAGCGCAGCTGCCCATCCGCAAAGTAAAGTGGGTGTTTATTAAAATTATCACTCGCTTTTTGCTTGTGACGCCATCCCGCGTCATTTACGGTGCCCTGGAGTTGTTCCGGGGCACTGTTTTTTTGGCGGTTGGCACTCTTGGAACCTTTCCTTTGCAGTGATTGCAATTGTTTGATTTTACAGCCGGTTCTCTGCCTGGGGAGCCGGCTGCGTGAAGATGTTTCAGGGGGCGGCTTATGGGTCTGCGAAACAGCGGGGTAGGAGCATTGATTTTAACGCTTGCCGGGGCGGCTGCCGCGGCTGGCGCCAGCTTCCGCTGCCACCTGCAACCGATCTCGGGGGAGGACTGGGTTCCTAGCCGGATCTCGGTTGAGTTCTCTGATGATTTTACCTCGGCGGAGGTCACCGATACCGCATTTGGCGTGTCTGTTCCCGCCAAGGTCGCCAAGCGCAGCGAAACTTCATACGCGCTCAGCTGGTCATTGCCGGGGCTTGCCGTTCTGTTGGAAAACGGGCAGGCCGAACCGCGGTTCCGGGCGGTGCTGAACACGTCCAACCTGAAGATGAGCATTCAGTCCATCCGGCTTGAGGAAGGGACACAGCTGCCGCGCGGTTCAGGCAGCTGTCAGCGGCTGGAGACGCTGTCGCAGCTGGCGCAGTACCAGGCCATTTTGCATTAGCCTGCGGGTAAGACTGCCAGCGGGAGGCGAGCCGGCGCCGGGACAATCCCCAACTCAACCCAGGCAGCTCATCAAAGCCCGGCTCCTACGGGAACATGGTTGTTTTCTGCACAAGCAGGTTGCATTCCGGTGCCGGGAATTAATTTGAGGACACTTGCGAATGAAACCTTTTGCGTTGGCGGGCTGTATTGCGGCTGCAGGTTTTCTTGGTCAAACGGTCTCAGCTGAGACCGTTTATGATTGCGACATCAAGATGTTTACAAACAAGGGCTGGATTGCGCCGCGGGTTCTGGTGCTGTGGGAAGACAGCACCAAAACCGCAAAGATCTATGATGCTTACATTCAGGAACTGGCCGGTGAACCCTTGGCTGCCAAGGTCGAGCACCGGAAAGGGAATTCCTATGACCTGGCGTGGCGGTTGAATGACATTCCGGTTGCCAACGCCCGGACCAAGGTGGACGGGCTGTACTCGGCTGTCTTCAATATGGACAATAACACGCTGTCGATCCGGGGAGTGATCAGCGGCTTTGCAAATGCGCCGCGCGGGCGCGGGAAATGCAGGGTGAAGCAGGACTAGGCGGCGTGCGCCGGGCCTGCCTTGTCCGGCAAAGCCGCGGGACGGCGGGGGACACCGCTGGTTGAGGCAAAAGCGGCAGAGCTGTACGCATGCCAGTTGCGCCGGCCGCACAGCCGGTCTTCGGTCCAGCCGCCTTCACTGCGCAATTGCACATAGGCCTTGCACGGATTTCGCGGCTTGGCCTCTTGACCTGATAGCGCACACACAGCATGTATCTGCGCAGGAACGCAAACAATTTTGACAGGGGGCCCAAAATGGCTTTTGAACTTCCCGATCTTCCTTATGCACATGACGCACTGGCCGCCAAAGGCATGTCGGCAGAAACCCTGGAATACCACCATGACCTGCACCACAAGGCGTATGTCGACAACGGCAACAAGCTGATCGCCGGCACCGAGTGGGAAGGCAAGTCGCTGGAAGAGATCATCAAGGGCACCTACGACGCCAATGCTGTTGCCCAGAACGGTATCTTCAACAACATCTCCCAGCTGTGGAACCACAACCAGTTCTGGGAAATGATGGGCCCGGGCGAAAACAAGATGCCGGGTGAGCTGGAGAAGGCAATCACCGAAAGCTTCGGCTCCGTCGACAAGTTCAAGGAAGAATTCTCTGCCGCGGGCGCAGGCCAGTTCGGTTCCGGCTGGGCCTGGCTGGTGAAAAAGGCTGACGGCTCGCTGGCGGTGACCAAGACCGAAAACGGCGTGAACCCGCTGTGCTTCGATCAGACCGCGCTGCTGGGCTGCGACGTGTGGGAGCATTCCTACTACATCGACTTCCGCAACAAGCGTCCGGCCTACCTGACCAACTTCCTGGACAACCTGGTGAACTGGGAAAACGTCGCCTCCCGCCTGGGCTAAGACCGCAGGAGCGGAAGCCGGTTTCGAAGCTGGCACCGCATTAAAAGAATTCCGCCCGTGCAGCGTTGCTGCGCGGGCTTTTTCGTGGTTGTCTCAGGAACAAGTGCCTGCTGCTGCGCGTTGAACTTCTACATGTGCAACACGAGGAGGCTCCCATGGCTGAACGCAAGAGATCGACGGACGGACGCCGCGAGACGGAAGAGATCCCCGGTGCGAAAGGCAGCGTTTCGCAGCAAGGCCGGACTGGCGGCGGACTGCAGCGCGACATCGCCTCTGAAGACGAGCTGAAACGGGCCAAGGAACGCCCGGCGGGCTCTACACGCGTGACGAAATCCAAGGAGGAGGAATGACATCATGACCTTTCTGACGCAGGGCACCTGGGTTCTGGTTGCGGACAGCGAGAAAGCGCTGTTCCTGGAGAACACCACGGACGCGCAAAATCCGAACCTGAAGGTGCGGCGCAAGGATGAGCAGGAAAACCCCTCTGACCGCGAGCAATCGGCCAACCGGCCGGGGCGGTTCAACGACGGGCCAAGCGTGCACCGTTCGGCTGTAGACGATACCGACTGGCACCAGCTGGCCAAGGAGCGGTTTGCCTCGGATCTGGCGGACCGGCTGTACAAGATGGCCCACAAGGGCAAGTTTGATCGGCTGGTGCTTGTGGCAGCCCCGGAAGTGCTGGGGGAGCTGCGCAAGAACCTGCACAAGGAAGTTGCCGACTGCGTGGTCGGGGAGGTCGCGAAGAACCTGACCAACCACGAGACCAGCAAGATAGAAGAAATGGTGAAAGAGGCGCTTGAGAACGCCTGACGGTTGACTCCCGGGTCTTGACCCTCGCCCCTGTCCGGTGTCTGTCAGCAGATACAAGGGCAGGGGCAAATCATGCGGGAAACACATCTGGGCGTCATGGCGATGATCGCGGCCTGCGTGGTCTGGGGGCTGTCGGGGATCTATTACAAGGCCCTGTCGCATGTGCCGCCGGAGCAGGTGCTGTCGCACCGGGTGCTGTGGTCGTTTCTGTTCTTTGCCGGTGTGCTGCTGGTGCAGGGGCGGATCAGAGCGCTTGGCGCGGCCTTTTCCAGCGGACGCGGCGCGCTGCTGCTGGGTTTCGCCACGGCGATGATCTCGCTCAACTGGTTTGTGTTCATTTCCTCCGTCCAGACCGGCCATGCGACTGAGGCGAGCCTGGGCTATTACATCTTTCCCTTGCTCAGCGTGCTGCTGGGGCGGCTGGTCTTTGGTGAACTGCTGGCCCGGGCGCAGCTTGTGGCGGTTTTGCTGGCAGGGATCGCCGTGGCGGTGCTGTCCTTTGGATTGGGTGCAGCACCCCTGATCCCGCTGGTGCTGAGTGTGAGCTTTGCTCTCTATGGCGTTGCCAAGAAACAGCTTTCTTTGGGACCTGTAGTGTCGGT
The DNA here is from genome assembly GCF_982940295.1 of Leisingera sp. Lineage (NCBI taxonomy): Bacteria > Pseudomonadati > Pseudomonadota > Alphaproteobacteria > Rhodobacterales > Roseobacteraceae > Leisingera > Leisingera sp. The sequence continues at coordinate 325,198 of NZ_CEYXRG010000001.1, read as the reverse complement.
TACCGCTGAGGTTTTGCTGGTCCTGCCGGTGGCGCTGACGGTGATCTGGATGACCGGCGGCGCAGGCTTCCTGGGCAGCCCGGCGGATGCGGCCATGCTGGCGTTTTCCGGCATTCTGACCGGGCTGCCGCTGATCCTGTTCAGCTATGCCGCCAAGCGGGTGCGGCTGGGCACCATCGGCGTGCTGCAATATCTGAATCCCACGCTGCAGTTCCTGGTGGCGGTGCTGCTGTTCGCCGAACCGTTCACCCCCTGGCACGGGGCCGCCTTTGCGCTGATCTGGAGCGCGGTTGCGGTGTTCTCCGTCTCGGCGCTGCGTCAGGAGCGGGCGTCGCGCAGGGCGGCGATGGCGGCTACCGGGGTATCGGCCCAGATCAAGTAATCCGCCAGGTCCTGTCCGGCGAACCCTTCGCCTATAACCTGCTCCAGCAGCGCACGCAGCTTGTCCCAGTAGCCGGCGGTGTTCAGGATTACGATCGGCTTGGAATGCAGACCAAGCTGGCGCCAGGTGAGCGCCTCGAACAGCTCATCCAACGAACCAGCCCCGCCGGGCAGCACGATCACGGCGTCGGCGTTCCACAGCATCACTTTCTTGCGCTCGTGCATGGTCTCGGTAACCACATAGGTGGTGAGATCCGACTTGCCGACCTCGCGCCGTTCCAGGTGGCTGGGGATCACCCCGAAGGTTTCGCCGCCCGCCTGCTGCGCGGCGCGGGCGACCTCGCCCATCAGCCCCACATCACCAGCGCCATAGACAAGCCTCATTCCGCCTGCGGCGAGTGCGGTTCCAAGTGCGTGAGCCGCTTCGGCATAGGCGGGCTGCGCACCTGCGCGCGATCCGCAATAGACACAGACGGATTTGATGCTCATCGGCCAGCCTTTCCTTGGAATTTCAAGATGAAACGTAATTGGTGTTTTGACCCGTGATAGCGGGATTGCTAGGTTTGCTCAACTAAGCGGAAGGGAACATTCCGCAAACGTCGAAGGGAAAGACATGGCGGACGCATCTGGAAGCGGGGGTCTGGGGACCCTCACACTTGGCGCTGTTGCCGGGGTGGCGGTAGTGCTGGGCGGTGTGGTGCTGTTCCAGCTTGGGGTGTTCGGCTCCAGCGAGCAGGGGGACGGCCCCGCCAACAGGCAGGCTGGCGGACAGGCGGCAAACGGCGGCGTGGAGTTTACAGGCGATGGCGAGGAGTCCGGCCAGCCGCTGCAAAACCGGGCGTTGTCCGAAGCTGCGGAGGCTGAAGCCCCAAGCGTTGCACAGCAGATTGCACCGGTTGAGAGCGGTGCGGTTCCCCAAGAGCCCAAGGCAGACGAGGCCGAGGCGGTTGCGGCTGCTGATGTGGCGGTTCCAGTTGAAGATGAGCCGTCAACCGGCTCTGACGAAAGGGAAATGGCGCAGGGCGGCGATGCCGCATCGGAGCTGAGCGAGGAAGAAACCGCCTTGATAGCGCCCGCCGATCCAGCGCTGGCGCCTGGCGCTGCGCCCTCAGCTGGCGAGAGCAAGGAAGACATCTTTGTCCTGCAAGCGCCGGAGCTGGATCTGGTGCGAGTGGACCGTGACGGCGCTGCCGTGATTGCAGGGCGGGCGCAGGAGGGTGTCCGGGTTTCGGTGCTGCTGGATGGAGAGGTGCTGGAACAACTGGACGTGCCGGCTGGCGGCGAATTTGTGTCGCTGACCACGATTGCGCCGAGTTCTGACGCCCGGGTCGTTACGCTTGTGGCAGAACATGATGGCCGGCAGAGCGCATCTGGCGGGTCCTTCATTCTGGCGCCTGTCAGCCCGGTGGCATCCTTGCCGGCAGAACGGGTTGGAGACGCGGCGGACGATCCGGCAGAGACCGCAGCGGCATCTTCTGCGCCGGGCGGCCAGGCTGAGGCGGATCAGGCCGGGGAACAGGTAGCGGCAGCCCTGGCACCGGCGGCTGAAACTCCCGCTGTTGCCGCCGACCCTTCTGCGCCGCAGCCGCAGGGTCAGGCTGTCGCCGTGCTGCGCGCGGATCAGGACGGGATCGAGGTGGTTCAGCCTGCGATCCCGGACGATCCGGAGCTGAGCGACGAGGTGGCGCTGGATGCTATCAGTTACAACGGCGCCGGCGGGGTTGAACTGTCGGGCCGGGCCCGGCCTAAATCACGGGTTCGGGTGTACGTCGACAATACGCCGGTGGCAGAGCTTGACGCGGCCGAGGATGGCCGCTGGAAAGGGGAACTGGCGGACGTGAAGCCCGGTATCTACACGCTGCGTGTCGATGAGATAGAGCCGGGCAGCGGCAAGGTTGTGAGCCGCCTGGAAACCCCCTTCAAGCGCGAGGCACCGGAGGCCTTGCCGCAGCCAGGCGGCGATGCGGCCCCGGAGCAGCCGGCGCCGCTGGTGCGGGCAGTGACGGTGCAGAAGGGCGATACGCTCTGGGCGATCTCGCAAGAGAAGTTCGGCAGCGGTTTCCTGTATGTGCGGGTGTTTGAGGCCAACCGCGGCGCGATCCGCAATCCGGACCTGATTTATCCGGGTCAGGTCTTCACCATCCCCGAATAAGCCTTGAGAAAACGCGCTCTTGCAGCGCGTTTTTTCTGCCTGCCCCTCGCAAATCCGTGAACAGGTGAATATCTGAAGGGGTCCAGCCAGGATTAGCCATGACCCAGACAGATCAGGCCGCCGTGCCGAGCCAAGCAGACATCGCCAAGGAAGAACGCCGCTCGGGCCTGCGCACCCTGCGCAAGGTGGGGCCGTATCTGTGGCCTGAAGGAAATCGCGCGGTAAAGTTGCGGGTGGTTCTGGCGCTGGCGGTGCTGGTTCTGGCCAAGCTGATCGCGGTTTACACGCCGATGCTGTACAAGGGCGCGGTGGACAGTCTGGCGGGCGAAGGCGTGCCGCCGCTGGCGCTGGGTGCGGTTGGTCTCACGGTGGCTTATGGCGTGTCGCGGATCCTGACCACCGGGTTTCAGCAGCTTCGCGATGCGGTGTTTGCACCGGTGGGCCAGCGGGCGCTGCGCCGCCTTGCGCTGGAGACCTTTACCCATATCCACCGCCTGTCGATGCGCTATCACATCACCCGCAAGACCGGCGGGCTGAGCCGCATTATCGAGCGCGGGGTGAAGGGCGTGGAGTTCCTCCTGCGCTTCATGCTGTTTTCCATCGGCCCGCTGATCCTGGAGCTGACTCTGGTGGCAGTGATCCTGACGGTGCTGTTCGACGCCTGGTATCTGGTGGTCGTGGCCGTCACCATCGGCCTTTATGTCTGGTTCACTTTCGCGGTCACCGAATGGCGGGTGAAGCTGCGCCGGGAGATGAACCAGCAGGATACCGACGCCAACCAAAAGGCCATCGACAGCCTGCTGAACTTTGAGACGGTCAAGTATTTCGTCGCAGAGGAGCGGGAGGCCGAGCGCTATGACGGCGCCATGCGCGGCTATGCGCGGGCGGCGCTCAAGACCGCCTATTCGCTGGCGGCGCTGAATTTCGGCCAGAGCGTGATCATCACCGCCGGTTTGATCGGCGTCATGGTGATGGCGGCCATCGGGGTTGAGCAAGGCAGGCTGACCGTCGGAGATTTCGTTATGGTCAACGCCTACATGATCCAGATCACCGTGCCGCTGAACTTCCTTGGCACCGTCTATCGCGAAATCCGCCAGAGCCTGGTGGACATGGGGGAAATGTTCGATCTGCTGGAGCAGCCTGCCGATGTGAGCGACCGTCCCGGCGCCGGGGAGCTGAAGGTCAATGGCGGGCGTATCACGCTGGAGAATGTGCGGTTCTCCTATGATGCGGGCCGGGAAATCCTGAAGGGCATCTCGCTGCAGGCGGAACCTGGGCAGACGGTGGCCATTGTCGGCTCCACCGGGTCCGGCAAATCGACCATCGGGCGGCTGCTGTTCCGGTTCTATGACGTGACCGGCGGGGCGCTGAAGATAGACGGCCAGGACGTGCGCGATGTGACCCAGAAGAGCCTGCATCAGGCGATCGGGGTGGTGCCGCAGGACACGGTGCTGTTCAACGATACGATCCGCTACAACATCGCCTATGGCCGTGACGGCGCCACCCAGGAGGAGGTAGAGCAGGCGGCCCGCGATGCTCAAATCCACGACTTCATCATGGCGCTGCCGGAGGGGTATGACACCCAGGTGGGGGAACGCGGCCTGAAATTGTCGGGCGGTGAGAAGCAGCGCGTCGGGATTGCCCGGACGCTGCTGAAGAACCCGCCGGTGCTGCTGCTGGACGAGGCGACTTCGGCGCTGGACACCGATACCGAACAGGAAATCAAGGAAGCACTGGCCCGGGCAGGGCAGGGTCGCACGGTTCTGACCATTGCGCACCGGCTGTCGACCATCGCCGAGGCCGACCGGATCGTAGTGCTGGAGCAGGGCGAGATTGCTGAAACCGGCACCCACGAGGAGCTGCTCGCCAAGGATGGCCGTTATGCCCGGTTGTGGCAGCGCCAACAGGCGGATCAGGACGCGGCCTGACTTTCCCGCGCAGCCTTACCGTGGGGAAACCATTACTGGCATTCCCCATTGACCGGCTGCCTGCCGTTCTTAAGGTGCGTCTATTCCGGGAACCGGCCGCATCTGCGCTGGCCGGCTTGCAGACGAGGACAAACGAATGAAGACCCAACTGACTGCCGCCTCCGTGGCTGTACTGCTTGCTTTTCAAGCACCTGTCTATGCCGAAGACCTGGAGTTTCTTCTTGTAAACGACAGCAGCGCTGATCTGGTTGGCTTCAATGTATCGCCCGCGTCTTCTGACAACTGGGAAGGCAACCTGATGGCGGGCGGTTATCTGGCGCCTGGCTATGAGATCGGTGTGCTGATTGCCGATGGCGCAACCACATGCGTATATGACATTCGCGGCAGCTTTTCCGACGGGTCCGAAGCAGAAGACTATGGCCTCGATCTGTGTGATCTGGGCGAATACGCCTTTACCGACTAATCAAGGGCCTGCCGGAGGGTCCGGCGTGTTGTAATGAAAAGCCCCGCCGGAGCGGGGCTTTTTTGTTTATTCAGCAGCACGCAAGCGTCCGCGCGGGGCAGGCGGCTGCGGCTCGTCTTCTTTGGCCTCGCCTTCGCTTGTCTCAGGCGCCGCGTCCTCCACCCACTGGATCTCCGTGGTCGGCAGCTGGCGGGCCTTTTTGAACAGCTTGGAGTCCTGCGCGATGCGGCTTGAACGGCCGCGGGTAAGGCGGGACAGCATCCGCCCCAGCGATTGCATATAGGTGGAGAACCACACCCGGATTGCCAGCAGCGAGGGGGTCACCACCAGGGTCAGCACGGTGGCGATGCCCAGGCCGAAAACCACGGCGGTGGCCAGCTGTTTCCACCACAGCGCGGTGGGACTGTCGATCGAATAGCCGCCGTTGATGAAGTCGAGGCTGACGCCGAACATCATAGGGGTGAGGCCCGCCATCGTGGTGATGGTGGTCAGCAGAACCGGGCGGATACGCGCCTCAGCCGTGCGGATGATCGCTTCGATCCGGGGCATCTTCTGGCTGAACTCCTGATAGGTGTCGATCAGCACGATGTTGTTGTTCACAACGATCCCCGCCAGCGCCACGATGCCTGTGCCGGTCATGATGATCGAGAACGGCTGCTGCATCACCATCATGCCGATCAGCACGCCGGTGGTGGAGAGAACCACCGCCAGCAGCACCAGCACCGAGTTGTAGAAGCTGTTGAACTGCGCCAGCAGGATCACGAACATCAGCGCCAGCGCGCCCAGGAAAGCCTTGGACAGGAAGGCGCCGGACTCCTCCTGCTCCTCCTGGTCGCCGGTCCATTCCCAGCTGATGCTGCGCGGCAGCGGCTCGGTTTCCAGCCATTCGGTGATGACGGCGATCCGCTCGTTCGGGTTCACCGGCGCAATTCTGGCTCCGTCCTCCAGCGCTGTTTGCAGGGCGTCAAAGCTTTCGGCGCCGGTCAGCTGCACCAGCTCCAGAGTGCTGCCGTTGGGAGCGGTGATGGTTTCGCCATTTGCTGACGCGCCTTCTGGAACTTCTTTGAGCAGTGCCAGGCGGGTCTCCTCGCCGGTGTCCGCGTCTTCGATAACAACCTTGCTCAGGCCAGCATCCACATCCGCTTTCACGTCATAGAAACGCTCCTGGCCGATGCGGTTGATCTCTGCCAGTTTCGGCACCGGCTGGCGGGAGACGAAGTTCGACAGCGGCACCAGCCCGTCGGAGGTGCGGACCTTGAGGTTGTCGAGCGTCGACAGCACGCGGTCCTGTTCCGGCAGGCGGACGCGGATCTCTATTTCCTCGTCCGAGCTGTCGACGCGCATGGTGTCCAGCAGAATGCCGCGCGTGACCAGCTGCACCATCGCGCCAACGGTCGCCACATCGGCGCCATAGCGGCCGGCCTTTTCCACGTCCACGTTGATTTGCCAGTCGATGCCGGGCAGCGGCAGGCTGTCTTCGATCAGGATCAGGCCGGGCGTGTTCTCAAAGTGCTTCCGTGCTGTCAGGGTTGCGCTTGTCAGATCCTCCCAGCCGTCGCCGCGCAGGCGCAGGTGGACTGGCTTGCCGGTGGCGGGGCCTTGCGCCAGGGCGCGGACCTCTACCTCGAACCCGGGCAGCTTGGCCAGTTCGGCGTTCAGTTCATCCAGAACCGTATTGCCGTCGTATTCCTCGGCGATGATTTCCTTTTCAAAGCCCAGGTATTTGCTCAGCAGCCCGCCGAACCAGCCGTCCAGCGGCTCGCTTTCGGTGGGGCGGTCTTCCCAGGGGATGATCTCGAACTGGACCTGGCCGATGGTGTCTGGCGGCAGCTGCGCGCCGGAGCTGTCGGTGTTGAGGCCGCCGTCGCCGGCAAAGGAGAAGACGTTGATCACCGCGTGGTGCTGCATGATGATGTCTTCGGCGGCGCGGACCATGTCGTCCTTTTCGTGCAGCGAGATGTTGCCGCGGGCGCGGACATAGGCCGAGGCCTGTTCCGGTTCTGAGTCGACGAAGAATTCAACGCCATAGTTGTTTTCGCTGAAGGTGGCGAAGACCGTCACGATGGCAAAACCTACCGCGCCGACGGTGACCACCGGCATGATCGGGTTGCCGGCGATGAACTTAATCACATGGCCGAACGGTGTGTGGTGGTAGCCGGCGGCGACCTCCTTTTGCTCGCGTTCAATCTTGGCCGCACTGAGGGTGATGGATGCGCCAAAGGCCGCCAGGGCAAAGACCAGCCCGCCGAACAGCACCCCGCCGATACCGCCTGCGCCTTCGCCCAGCAGGTAGGCCGGGTTCAGCATCTGCATAGCGCCTGCGAACATGCCCCACATCGCCACCGGAACCAGGGCAGCGCGCAGCCACCAGGGGGCGGCCATGCGCAGCGCGCGGGAGGCGCCCTCAAACGTGCGGCTGATGCGGCCGGTGACGCCGCCCATGACCGGCAGATAGATCAGCGCCACCACCAGCGAGGCGGACAGCACGAAGATCATGGTGACCGGCAGCATGCCCATGAATTCCCCGGGCACACCAGGCCAGAACAACAGGGGCAGGAAGGCACAGAGCGTGGTCGCGGTGGAAGACACCACCGGCCAGAACATCCGCTGCGCCGCCTCGACATAAGCGTGCATCGGGCCGGTGCCCTCTTTGATGCGCTTGTCGGCATACTCCACGATCACAATGGCACCGTCGACCAGCATGCCCACGGCCAGGATCAGACCGAACATCACCATGTTGGAAATGGTGACACCCATCAGGGCGAGGAAGGCAAAGCACAGCAGGAAGGAAGTGGGGATCGCAAAGCCCACCAGCAGGGCAGCGCGGCTGCCAAGCGCGGAGAGCACGACGATCATCACCAGCGCGATGGCGGTCAGGACCGAACCTTCGAGCTGGCTGACCATCGAGCCGACCACGCGGCTCTGGTCGTTGGATGTGCCGACCTCAACCGCGGCCTGCAGTTCCGGCGGCCATTTGGACTTGGAGTCCTCCACGGTCGCCTTCACCTGGTCGACGGTGTCGATCAGGTTGTAGCCCTTGCGCTTGACCACCTGCAGGGCGACCGTGTCCTCGCCGTTGAAGCGGGCGGTGCCTTCGCGGTCCTCGAAGGTGAAGTTGATCTGCGCCAGCTCGCCCAGGGTGACCACGCGGTCGCCGTTGGTCTTGACCGGCAGCTGGTAGATGTCCTTAACGTCGTCAAAGGAGGAGGGGATCTTGACCGAGAACGCGCCCTGGCTGGTTTCGACCTCACCGGCCGCAATCAGCTGGTTGTTGTTCTGGACGACAGTGATCAGCTCAAGTGCTGTGACGTTGTAGGCCTCCAGCCGCAGCGGGTCGATCAGCACTTCGACCATCTCGTCGCGGTTGCCTGCAATACCAGCCTCCAGTACCGCGTCCAGCGCCTCAAGGTCGTCCTGCAAGTCCTTGGCAATGCGCGCCATCGTGCGTTCCGGCACGGCACCGGTCAGGTTCACGATGACAATCGGAAATTCCGAGAAGTTGATCTCGGTGATTGAGTATTTCTCGGCTCCTTCCGGGAACTCTGCCTCCGCCTTGTCCATGGCGTCGCGCACGTCGGCCATGATGGCGGTCTTGTCCCAGCCGAATTCGAACTCAAGCGCCACACCGGCATAGCCTTCGGCGGCGGTGGAGGTCATCTTGTCGAGCCCGTCCAGGTCGGCAAGCTCTGTCTCCATCACCTTGACCATCAGGGATTCGGCGTCCTCGGCGGAGATGCCGGGGAAGGGGACCGAGATAAACAGGGCGGGGATCTCGATGTCCGGCTCGCCCTCCTTGGGCAGCATCGAGTACGCGAAGCCGCCGACAAGCAGCGAGATCGCGATGAATGCGAGGACCATCCGGGCGCGGCCGGCAGCCCAGTCGACGATGCCAATCACTGTTCAGTCTCCCGGTAGGTGGCCGCCACGGCGACGCCTTCGGTTACAAAATCCTGACCCACGACGATCACGTCCGCGGTTTCGGGCAGGCCGCCGAGCCAAACGCCATCGGCCTCATCCCGCAGGAGCTGCACGGGGTAGAATACCACGGTGCTGTCCCCGCCGACAACGCGCACGCCCAGCTGGCCCTCGTTGTTCAAGGTCAGGGCCGATTGCGGCAGCTTGTGGGCCAGCCGTCCGGCGGAGGAGATTGCGATATCGGCGGTCTGGCCGTCGCGGATGCTGAGATCCGGGTTCGGCACCGTAATTTCGACCTCAAAAGTGCGGGTGGTGGGATCGGCAGAGCGGCTCAGGAAGGTGACCTTGCCCTGAACCTGCTGGCCGGTCGACAGCTCTGCGCCTGCGGTTGCGCCCAGTTCCACCTTGTTAACTTCAGCCTCGGGCACATAGCCCACCAGCTTGATGGTATCGAGCTGGATCACCGTGCCGCACAGGCTGCCGGGCTGCAGCAGGCTGCCCAGTTCCGCGGTGTCGCTTTCCAGCAGGCCCGCGAAAGGCGCGGTGATCGTCAGCCGCTCCAGTTCCTTCGTCGCGGCGGCAACTGCGGCAATGGCAGTGCGTTCCGCTGCTTCAGATGCGGCCAGCCGGGTTTCCGAGGCATAGCCGCCTTCGGACAGTTTGGAGGAGGCGGTAAGATTGATCTTGGCTTCCTTCAGCCGCGCTTGCGCTTCCTGCAGTGTTGCGTCGCGGGTGCCCGGGTCCAGCTGGCACAGGACATCGCCCTTCTCAACTTGGGCGCCCTTGCGCAGCGGCTCGGAAATCACGGTCGAGGTGGTCTCCGCCCGCACGTCCACCTGGCGGATGGCCTGGGTCTGGCCGCGCAGGATCACCGCGCTGCCGATGGTGCGCGCCTTGCTTTGCAGTGCAACGACGCCCACGCGCGTCTCATCCGCCTGGGCCAGCTCCAGCCCCTCGGTGGTTTCCGCTTCACTCTGGGCAGCGTCAGGGGCATCCTCGCCACGGGCAAAGGCCATCAGGTCGTCACGCTGGATAACCACCATGTAGAGGCTGGCTGTCACCACCACTGCGGTCAGCATCGGGATGATACGCATGTCGGGCCTTTCCTTATTCTTGCCGTCTCCCTGCGCGCTGTGCTCCTGGGCCGCCGGACGGCCGGGCCTGAAAACAAGGGGAGTCGCGCGTATGTGATAGGCCTGATATAGGATATGTCCATTCTAAACTAAGTGGTTTAGTTCACATTTCTTGCTTTTCCGGCCTGAATACCGATGTTTCTGGTGCAAACGGGCCACTTGGCTTGGCGTTTGAGCCGGGGTAAGAGGGGCGCGACGCATTCAATACCGGCAAGGGCGCAGGCCCGGGCCGCGCATATCAGGGGCTTTTCATGAGCGATACCGACAGCTTTATCGATGAGGTGACCGAAGAGGTCCGCCGTGACCGGCTTTTCCTGATGCTCAAACGTTATGGCTGGATTGGCGGCGTGGCTGTGGCGCTGATTGTCGGCGGCGCGGCGTTCCGCGAATACACCAAAGCGCAGGAGCGCGCGGCGGCGGAGGATCTGGGCGACCAGATAACGGCGGCGCTGGAGATTGACGGCAGCGAAGACCAGGCTTCGGCACTGGCGGCGGTGACGGCCTCGGGCGCTGGCGGCGCCGCGGTTGCCGCGATGCTGGAAGCGGGCGCGCTGGCCGAAGCGGGCAAAACCGCCGAGGCCGTGGCCCGGCTCGAGGCCGTGGCCGTTGATGGCGAGCTGCCGCTGATCTACCGCCATATCGCCAGCTTCAAGGCGCTGTCGCTGCAGGCGGACACTCTGAGCGTGGCGGACCGCCGCCTGCAGTATGAAGCACTTGCCCAGCCCGGCGCGCCGCTGGCACTGCTGGCGTCCGAACAGCTGGCGCTGCTGGACATCGAGGACGGCAACAGCGAGGCCGCGATTGCCCGGCTGCGGGACATTGCAGCCGATGCCGCAGTAAGCGGAGACTTGAAAGACCGGGCATCTCAGGTGATTGTGGCGCTCGGCGGCTCCCTGGAGGGGGACGCTGCGCCAGAGGGGTAAGGCGTTCCGCGGATGGGAACTTGCGGAAGACTACGGCAGACAGGGCAGGGCAATGACAATAACCAAGACTTTCTCCCGGGCACGGGGTCTTCTGTGCACAACTGCAGCTTTGGCCGTGCTGGCCGCTTGCGGGGAAGAGGAAATCATTCTGCGCGGCGAGCGCGAGGATATCCGGCCCGACGCAGCTGTGGAGGTGGTCAACCAGGCCCGTCCCATTTCGCTGCCCGCGCAAGCCGCCAATCCAGAGTGGGCCCAGGGCCATGGTGCTGAGGCGGGCCGCACCGCGCATCCGGCCCTGTCTGCCGCGCCGCAGCGTATCTGGTCCGCCTCAATCGGTGAGGGCGACAGCCGCCGCCAGCGCATCATTGCGACGCCGGTCGTCGGCGGCGGGCGTATATATACGCTGGACAGCGCCGCGCAGGTTTCTGCGGTCTCGCCGCAGGGCCAAGTCCTGTGGCAGAGCGAACTGATCCCGGCGGTGGATGACGAGGGGCAGGCAACGGGCGGCGGCTTGGCCTATGATAACGGCGTACTGTATATTTCCTCCGGTTTTGGTGTGCTGACCGCTTTGAACGCCGCTGATGGCAGCCTGATCTGGCGTCAGGAATTGGGCGCGACCGGCTCCGGCCAGCCGCGTGTCAGCGGCGGGCTGGTTTATCTGGTTGCAGGTGACGACACCGGCTGGGCGGTGAACACCAAGGACGGGCGGATTGCCTGGCAGATCGAGGCCTCGCCTTCGGCCGCTAATGTCTTGGGCGCGCCGGCGCCTGTGGTCACCAGTGACCTCGCTATCTTTGCCTTTGGCTCCGGCGACCTGATCGCCACCTTCCGCCGCGGCGGCCTGCGCCGCTGGAGCGCGTCGGTGGCTGGCCAGCGCACCGGCCAGACCCTGTCGCGGATCAGCGATGTGACCGGGGCGCCGGTGGTTGCAGGCAAGCGTCTGTACGCAGGCAACAACTCTGGCCGGACCGTGGCCATTGACCTGGACACCGGCGACCGTCTTTGGACCGCGCGCGAAGGCGCCTCTGGCACTGCCTGGCCTGCGGGGGGCAGCCTGTTTCAGGTGAGTGACCTCAATCAGCTGCTGCGCCTGGATGCCGGCACGGGCGAGGTGATCTGGGCGGTGGACCTGCCGGGCTTTGTGAAAGACAAGCCGGGCAAGCGCGGGAAGATCTATGTGCATCACGGCCCCGTGCTGGCGGGCGGACAGATCGTTCTGGCCTCCAATGACGGGCTGCTGCGCTTTTTTAACCCGGTCGACGGCCGCCTGACCCGTACAGCCGATGTGCCCGGCGGTGCCACCACCGCGCCGGTGGTTGCGGGGCGCACGCTGTATGTGGTTTCCTCCAACGGTGAATTGCTGGCGTACCGCTGATCCGTGTTTCCGGGTGGCGGAGGCCGTACGAATACGCTATGAGCCGCGTCTGAATCGCAGAAAGCTGGTCTGATGTCCTTTACCCTCGCCATCGTGGGCCGTCCCAATGTGGGCAAGTCCACCCTGTTCAACCGCCTTGTTGGCAAGAAGCTGGCCCTGGTCGATGACCAGCCGGGCGTTACGCGCGACCTGCGCGAGGGCGAGGCACGGCTGGGGGATCTGCGCTTTACGGTGATCGACACCGCCGGTCTGGAAGACGCCACCGACAACTCGCTGGAGGGCCGCATGCGCCGCCTGACCGAGCGGGCGGTGGATATGGCCGACATCTGCCTGTTCATGATCGACGCCCGCACCGGCGTCACCCCGACCGATGAGATCTTTGCCGACATCCTGCGCCGCAAGTCCGCACATGTGATCCTGGCCGCCAACAAGGCCGAGGGAAACGCCGCCGAGGCGGGCGTGCTGGAGGCCTATGGCCTGGGCCTGGGCGAGCCGCTGCGCCTGTCGGGCGAGCATGGTGAGGGGATGCCGGACCTTTACGGTATTCTGCAGCCGCTGGCGGAAAAGTTCGAGGCCGAGGCCGAAGACCACGCGCCGGTCACCGATGTCGAGGTCTATGAAGAGATCGGCGAGGACGAGGAAGAGGTCATTCCGGTTCCGACCGATGCCAAGCCCTTGCAAGTCGCTGTGGTGGGCCGCCCGAACGCGGGCAAGTCGACGCTGATCAACAAAATCCTGGGCGAGGAGCGGCTGCTGACCGGGCCTGAAGCCGGGATTACCCGCGATGCGATCTCGCTGAAGATCAACTGGAAAGACGTGCCGATGCGGGTGTTCGACACCGCCGGCATGCGCAAGAAGGCCAAGGTGCAGGAGAAGCTGGAGAAGCTCTCTGTCTCCGATGGCCTGCGCGCGGTGAAATTCGCCGAGGTTGTGGTGGTGCTGCTGGATGCCAGCATCCCGTTTGAACAGCAGGACCTTCGGATTGCCGACCTGGCCGAGCGCGAGGGGCGCGCGGTTGTGGTGGCGGTCAACAAATGGGACGCCGAAGAGCACAAGCAGGAAAAGCTGCGCGACCTCAAGGAGGCCTTCGGCCGCCTGCTGCCGCAGCTTCGCGGCGCGCCGCTGGTGACGGTTTCCGCCAAGACCGGCAAGGGGCTGGACCGGCTGCATGAGGCGATCATGCGCGCCTATGGCACCTGGAACCGCCGGGTGCCTACTGCGGCGCTGAACCGCTGGCTGGTTGGCATGCTGGAGCAGCACCCGCCGCCAGCCCCGCAGGGCAAACGGATCAAGCTGCGCTACATGACCCAGGCCAAGAGCCGCCCGCCAGGGTTTGTGGTGATGTGCTCGCATCCCGACAAGCTGCCGGACAGCTATACCCGCTATCTGGTCAACGGGCTGCGCGAGGATTTCGACATGCCCGGCACGCCGATCCGCCTGTATATGCGCGGGCAGGGGGACAAGAACCCCTATAAAGGCAAGCGGGCCAAGAATGCGGGCGCGCTGGCCAAGCACCTGAACAAGCGCGGCAGCTGAACCGCCGGGGCGGGGGCGCTCCCGCCCGGCCTGCGGCATTCGCAGAATACCTTGGCCCGTTGGGCCCGGCGCCGCCCTGACGGGCGGCGTTTTTGCGTCGTGTAAACGGCGCCCTTTCGCCTGTCCCGGCCCGGGGCAGCGGACGGTCTTCCCATTCTGGTGGCGGCTTGCTAACCTTTAGGTTGCGCATCTTGCAATGCGGCAGCCTTGTCTTTGAGGCTGGCGGGATTATCTGAGATTCTACCTTGGACAGCCTGTGTGTTTCGCACGCCTGTCACGAAACGATTTTATGGACGTTTTCATGGATCTGAGGGCACATACGCGAAAGTTCATCGAGAAGGATAACAGGCTGGCCGCGGTCAGCTATTTCGGGACATTTGCGGTTTATTTCCTGTCACTTTACCTGGCCATAGCCCATGCGGACCGCTGGTATGTGCTGATGCCCGCGGGCGTGGTCTTTGCCTTTGCCGCGGTGCGCCTCTATGTGCTGCAGCATGACACCGGGCACCACTCGTTGTTTGAGACCCGCCTGCAGAACGAGATCGCGGGCCATGTGCTGTCGCCCTTCACCTTTGCGCCGTTCGAGGTGATGAAGCAGAACCACAACCTGCACCATTCCAACATCGGCAACCTGGAGCACCGCGAAACCGGTGAGATCCACACGATGACGGTGCGGGAGTGGAAGGCGGCCGGGTTCTGGGAGCGGCTGGGCTACCGGCTTTACCGCAACCCGTTTGTGCTGGTGCCGCTGGGCTCCGCCTTTACCTACTTCATCCGCTACCGCTGGCCCAAGAACACGGTCCGCTTTGGGGCTTGGGGGGTGATTCTGCACAATCTGGTGATCGTGGCGATGCTGGCGCTTCTGTACCGGGTGGCGGGGATGACCGGCATCTGGGTGTGGCTGGCGTTCTCCTTCCTCGGCGGCATGATCGGAGTGTTCCTGGTCTACCTGCAGCATAATTTCGAGGACACCTACTGGGACCGCCGCCCGGACCTGAACCCGCAGGTGGCGGCGCTGCAGGGCTCCTCATGCCTGGATTTCGGATGGTTCTTCGACATGGCAGTGGCGAATATCACCTTGCACGACATCCACCATTACAATGCCCGCATTCCGTCCTACCGGCTGCGCCAGTGCCATTACAGCCTGCCGCCGGAATTGGGGCTGCGCCGGATCAAATTCCCGGAGGCGGTGCGCGCTTTGACGCTAAAGCTTTGGGATGAAGAGAAAAAATGCCTCGTGCCCTTTCCTGCCTAAGCTGTTTCGTGCAAGTCTGACACGATTAAAGGTGCGAGTGATTTGAGAAACCGGCGAAGGGCGCGGACATGACACCAATTCACAAACTGCGCGGGGTTGGGCCGGCGTTGGCCAAGGTGCTGCAGGAAAACGGCATTCAAACCGCCGAAGACCTGGCCGCTGCGAATGAGTCCAGGCTGCGCAGCATACCCGGGATTGGCGCAAACCGTGCGGCGGCGCTGAGAGCGCTTGCAACGGAAGCGGCAGATGCAGAGACGCCGGATGGCCCGGCTGGGTCAGGCGGCGCGCCGGTGAAGGGGGAGCTTGCCGGAAAGGCTGCGGAGCCGCAGGCGCAGATTTCGCAGGAAGAGATGGACAGGAAACTGGCCGAAGCCGAAGCAGCCCGCAAGGCCGCGGAGGACAAGGCGGCCAAGGCCAAGGCCAAAGCCGCAAAGGCCAAGCGCAAGGCTGCAAATCTGGCGGAGGAATTTGCTGCGGCGAAGATCAAGGCCAAGCAAAAGGCCAAGAAGATGAAAGCCAAGGCCAAGAAAGCCATCGAAAAAGAGAAGGCCAAGGCGCAAGCGATTTTGGACGGGAAGACTGCGGAGAAAAAGAAGAAAAAGGCGAAGAAGTAGTGTCAAGCCTTTGAGTGTAAAGAAAAACCGGCGCCGTATGGCGCCGGTTTGTTTTTTTCTGGCTGGGGTTGGATCAGACCAGATCGCCGTCAGCGGTCAGGGTCAGCTTACCGCCCAAATATGGCGCCAGAACTTCCGGCAGCTTGACCGAACCATCTGCCTGCTGGCCGTTTTCCAGCACCGCGATCAGGCAGCGCCCGACGGCCAGGCCGGAGCCGTTCAGCGTATGCACGAACTGCGGCTTGCCGCCGTCGGCAGGCTTGAAGCGCGCGTTCATCCGGCGGGCCTGGAAATCGCCGCAGACCGAGACCGAGGAGATCTCGCGGTAGGTGTTCTGGCCGGGAACCCAGACCTCGATATCGTGGGTCTTGCGGGCGCCAAAGCCCATGTCGCCGGTGCACAGCACAATGGTGCGATAGGGCAGGCCCAGACGCTCCAGAATGTTCTCGGCGCAGCGGGTCATGCGCTCATGCTCCTCGACACTCTTGTCGGGATGGGTGACCGAGACCATCTCGACCTTTTCGAACTGATGCTGGCGCAGCATGCCCGCGGTGTCCTTGCCGGCCGAACCGGCCTCGGAGCGGAAGCACTGGGTGTGCGCCACATAGCGGCGCGGCAGGTAGCCTTCCTCGACCGTCAGGCCGTTGACGATGTTGGTCAGCGTGACCTCAGCCGTCGGAACCAGCCACCAGCCATCGGTGGTCTTGTAGCTGTCCTCGCCGAACTTGGGGAGCTGGCCGGTGCCGTACATCATTTCTTCGCGCACCAGAACCGGGGTCCAGGTCTCGGTCAGGCCGTTCTCGTCAACATGGGTGTTGATCATGAACTGCGCCAGAGCGCGGTGGATGCGGGCGACCGCGCCGGACAGAACAACGAAGCGGCTGCCCGAGAGCTTGGCCGCAACCTCGAAATCCATGCCGGGCTTCACGCCTTCGATTTCGAAATGCTCCTTGGCCTCGAACTCCAGCGCCTTCGGCTCGCCCCAGCGGCGGATTTCGACGTTGTCGTCTTCATCCTCGCCCAGCGGCACATCTTCGAATGCAAGGTTCGGAATGGTGCCGAGCATGTCGGTCAGCTGCTGGTCCAGTTCCTTGGCCTCGGTGTTCATGGCCGCCACTTCGGCCTTCTTCTCGGCCACTAGTGCGCGCAGGCGCTCAAACTCGGCCTCATCGCCGCGGCCCTTGGCAGCGCCGACTTCCTTGGAGGCCTTGTTCTGCTCAGCCTGAGCGGTTTCCGCAGCCAGGATCTTGGCGCGGCGCGCCTCATCCAGCGCCAGGATCTCGGATGACACGCCCGCATCCCCGCGCCGCGCCACAGCGGCGTCGAATGCGGCAGGGTTTTCGCGGATAGCGCGGATGTCATGCATGAGAGTCTCTCCTAGCGTTGAATGATATTTGAATCAGTAGGCCCATCCTATGACGCAAGGGTGAACAAAGGGGAAGGGGGGCGAACGGTCTGCGTGCAGGTTGGGGATTCCGGCCACGGCCCGAGCCACGCAGTCTTCACCGGAAAGGCCCCTTCGACAGGCCGTTGAGGGCAATCCTGCAACGGCGTTTTGCGCTCGCGCTTTTGCGCCGCGTGAGCCTTGCGCTCCATCCACCCAGCGCATAGGTTCCGCTGCAAATTTCCGGCGTGACACCCATGCCGCTTTGACAGAAGGAATATCCCATGGACGGTGGCGCAGTCGCCCAATTTCTCCCGCTTATCCTGATCTTCGCGATCATGTACTTCCTGCTGATCCGCCCGCAGCAGAAGAAGATGAAACAGCATCAGGCGATGGTGGACGGCCTGCGCCGCGGCGATCAGGTGGTGACCCAAGGCGGCGTTATCGGCAAGGTGGCCAAGGTCAAGGAAGACGGCGAGATCGAAGTGGAGATCGCCGAGGGCGTCAAGGTGCGCGTGGTCAAGGCGACCATTGCCCAGGTTCTGAACAAGACCGAGCCGGCAGCCTGATCGCCCTTCGCAACTATCTGAAAAGGCAGGGCAATGCTGCAAATTGATCTCTGGAAGAGGGTGCTGATCTGGCTGGTATGCGCAGCTGGGTTGATGCTTGCCCTGCCAAACGGTTTTTACACCCGCGTCGAACAGGCCAATGACGCGGCCGCCGACATCATCGCCAAGGGCGAGACGCCGGAACGGCTGGAAACGGCAGGCCAGTGGCCGTCCTTCCTGCCGTCGGGGCTGGTGAACCTGGGCCTCGACCTGCGGGGCGGAGCGCATCTGCTGGCCGAGGTGCAGGTTGAAGACGTCTATGAAGCGCGGATGGACGCGCTGTGGCCGGAGGTGCGTGATGCACTGCGGCCCGAGCGCAGCACCGTCGGCACCTTCCGCCGTCAGCCGGGGCCTGCGGATGAGATTCGCCTGAAGCTCTCCAAGCCCGATGGCATGGCCCGCGCGCTGGAAGTGGTGCGCGGCCTGGCCAACCCGATCACCACGCTGACTGGGGTCGGCGCAAATGATATCGAGGTTTCGGCCGAAGGCGATATCCTGGTAGTGCGCCTGAGCGAGGCGGAGAAGGTCGCCTCCGATGACCGCACCGTGCGCCAGGCGCTGGAGATCGTGCGCCGCCGGATCGACGAGGTAGGCACCCGCGAGCCGACCATTCAGCGCCAGGGCGCTGACCGGATCCTTATTCAGGTGCCGGGCATCGGGTCCGCGTCTGAACTCAAGGCGATCATCGGCACCACCGCGCAGCTGACCTTCAATCCGGTTGTGGGCCGCGGCAGCGATCCGGACGCCGCCCCCGGCATCGGCAACAAGGTGATCCCGTCACTGGATGAGCAAGGCGCCTACTACACCATCGAGGCCGCGGCTGTTGTGACCGGCGAAGACCTGGTGGATGCGCAGCCCTCGTTCGACCAGAACGGACGGCCTGCGGTGACTTTCCGCTTCAACACCTCCGGCGCGCGGCGGTTCGGCGACTACACCGCTGAAAACATCGGCTCGCCCTTTGCGATCGTGCTGGATGACGAGGTGGTGTCCGCCCCGGTGATCCAGTCGCACATCCCGGGCGGTTCCGGCATCATCACCGGCAACTTCACCATCGAGGAAAGCACCAACCTTGCGGTTCTTCTGCGCGCAGGCGCGCTGCCTGCCGGGCTGGAGTTCCTGGAAGAGCGCACCATCGGCCCCGAGCTGGGCCAGGACAGCATCGACGCGGGTAAGGTGGCGACTGCCGTGGCCTTCGTTGCTGTGCTTGTCTACATGGTCGGCAGCTACGGAATGTTCGGCATGTTTGCCAACGTGGCGCTGGTGCTGAACATCGCGCTTATCTTTGGCATGCTAAGTCTCATTGGCGGCACCCTGACACTGCCGGGCATTGCCGGTATTGTTCTGACCGTTGGTATGGCAGTGGACGCCAACGTGCTGGTTTTCGAGCGTATCCGCGAAGAGCTTAAGTCCGGCCGCGGCCCGGCCAAGGCCATCGACGAAGGCTACTCCAAGGCGCTGAGCGCCATCCTTGACGCCAACATCACCACCTTCATCACCGCGGTGATCCTGTTCGCGATGGGCTCCGGCCCGGTGCGCGGCTTTGCGATCACCCTGGGGCTGGGCATTATGACCTCGGTATTCACCGCGATCTTTGTCACCCGCCTGATGATCGTCATGTGGTTTGAACGGCGCCGTCCGAAAACGATTGAGGTGTAAGATGCGGCTGAGACTTGTTCCCCAGGAAACCTCTTTCGATTTCTTCAAGCGCGCCAAGCTGTGGCTGGGCATCTCCGCCCTGATGATGGTGGTGGGTTTTGCCTCCTTCATGTGGCAGGGGCTGAACTTCGGCATCGACTTCCGCGGCGGCACCACCATCCGGACCGAGGCCGCCGAGGCCGTGGACGTGGGCGCCTACCGCGATGCGCTGGCAGTGCATGAACTGGGTGACGTGTCGATCACCGAGGTGTTCGACCCGGCCTTTGAGGAGGACCAGCACGTTGCCATGATCCGCATTCAGGCGCAGGACGACGGCGAGGCGATCTCGGGTGAGATGATCGAAACGCTGAAAGCCTCGCTGGAAGGCGTGGCGCCAGGCATCAAGTTTGTGTCGGTCGAATCCGTGGGCCCCAAGGTCTCGGGCGAGCTGATCCAGACCGCGGTGATTGCCGTTGTGCTCGCCATTGCGGCGGTGCTGGTCTACATCTGGCTGCGGTTCGAATGGCAGTTCGCGCTCGGCGCAGTGGCGGCGCTGGTGCATGACGTGGTGCTGACCATCGGCGTCTTCTCGGAGCTTCAGATCAAGTTCGACCTGGCGATCATCGCGGCGCTGCTGACGATCGTTGGCTATTCGCTGAACGATACCGTGGTTGTCTTTGACCGGGTGCGCGAGAACCTGCGACGCTACAAGAAGAAAGACCTGGCCGAGGTTCTGAACATCTCGATCAACGAGACCCTCAGCCGGACGATGATGACCTCTGTCACCACTTTGCTTGCGCTGGTTTCGCTTTATGTGCTGGGCGGAGACGTGATCCGCGGCTTTGTGTTTGCGATGATCTGGGGTGTTCTGGTCGGGACCTATTCGTCCGTGTTCGTTGCCTCCACCATCCTGCTGAAGCTGGGAGTGAAGCGCGATTGGTCGAAGCAGGCGAATACCGTCGGCAACCAGTTCGGCAACATTGATGCTTGAGGCCTTTCAGGCAGCCCTGCAAACGCCGGGGCTGTTCTGGCTGCTGGTCACCATCGGAGCCGCGGGTCTAGTCCGCGGCTTCACTGGTTTTGGCACCGCGATGATCTTTGTCCCCGTCGGGGCGCAGTTCCTGCCGTCGGCGGATGTAGTGTTCCTGATGGTGCTGATGGGGGTGTTTTCCACCATCACCCTGTTCCCGCAGGCCTGGAGCAAGGCCGACCGGGCAGAGGTCGGGGCGTTGTCCATGGCCGCCGCTGTGACCGTGCCTGTTGGTTTGTGGATCATGTCACAGATGGATCCGCTGACCCTGCGCTGGGTTGCGGCCGGGGTGATCGGCGTAACACTGGCCGCCGTGATTTCCGGCTGGCGCTGGCAGGGCAAGCTCGGCTGGCCGGGCCGGTTCGCCATTGGCGGCGCGGCGGGCATCGTTGGCGGCATGACCGGTCTGACGGGACCGGTGATCATCGTCTTCTACCTGGCCAACGTGCGCGACGTGGCGCGGGTGCGGGCCAATACCATCGTGTTCCTGGCGGCGCTGGATGTGGTGATCGCGGTCAACCTTATCTTTGGCGGCATGGCCAGCCTCAAGGCGTTCATTCTGGCCGCGCTGCTGGGTGTGCCTTATTTGATCACCACGCTGACCGGCAAGGCCCTGTTTGATCCCAAACTGGAGAAGCTCTACCGCTTCGCCTCCTATTCCGTGATTGCGCTGGCCGTGTTATCCAGCCTCCCGGTATTTGACTGAAAGGACCCCAGATGCGCCTGAACGAAGTGAGCTATTCCGACGCGCTGCCGGTTGACGGCTATGGTGAAGGGTTCTTCCGGATTGGCGGACAGGTGCACCAGGGGGCGGTGCTGACCTCGGCGGGGGGCACTGCGGCTTGGGGCGGTATGGCCGATGCGCAACCGCTGCTGGCACTGGCCGGAGAGATCGACGTGCTGTTCATCGGCACCGGGCCTGAGATCGCGCATATCCCTGCAGAGCTGCGCGAGGCGCTGGAGGAGGCCGGGCTGGGCGTTGAGATCATGAACTCGCCCGCCGCATGCCGCACCTACAATGTGCTCCTGTCCGAGGGGCGCCGGATTGCCATGGCGGCGCTGCCGGTCTGACTTCCTGATTTTCATTTGACCTGCCGCAAAGCGGGCATTTCGAAAACAGGCTTTTCATGCGCCGGAGCAATGGGATATGCGGGCTTCATGACATTAACTGTGACGGATCTGGGCGTGGCCCGCGGTGGCATCCCGGTGCTGGAGGGGCTGAGCTTTATGCTGGCGCCCGGCAAGGCGCTGATCCTGCGCGGCCCCAACGGCATTGGCAAGACAACGCTGCTGCGGACCGTTGCAGGGCTGCAGCCGCCGCTAAAGGGGCAGGTCGAGGGCGCTGAGGACCAAATCGCCTATGCCGCCCATTCCGACGGGCTGAAGCCGACGCTGACGGTCGCGGAAAACCTGACCTTCTGGGCCAGTGTCTTTGGCCGCAACGGCATTGAACAGGCGTTGGACGGCTTTGATCTGCAAACTCTGCGCGACCGTCAGGCAGGCGCCTTGTCGGCGGGGCAGAAACGCCGCCTGGGCCTCAGCCGGATGCTGGTCACGGGCCGCCCGGTCTGGATCATGGATGAGCCGACTGTGAGCCTCGACAAGACCTCTGTCGCGATGTTTGCAAACGCGGTGCAGGCGCATCTGGGGCAGGGCGGCTCGGCGCTGATTGCCACCCACATCGACTTGGGGCTGGAGGCAGAGGTGCTGGACGTCGGCCCCTACAAGGCCAAGCCGCCTGAGATCGACGATTTTGACGGAGGCTTCCTGTGATTGCGCTTCTCCTGCGGGATCTGAAGCTCGCCTTCCGGGCTGGCGGCGGTTTCGGATTGGGCCTTGCATTCTTTCTGATCGTAACGGTGATGGTGCCGTTCTCCGTCGGCCCGCAGTCAGAGCTGCTGTCCCGGATCGCGCCCGGGGTTCTGTGGCTGGGGGCGCTGCTGGCCTGCCTCTTGTCGCTCGACCGGCTGCTGGCGCTGGATTGGGAAGACGGCTCGCTGGACCTGCTGGCCACTGCGCCGCTGCCCTTGGAAAGCACCGTGACCATCAAGGCGCTGGCGCATTGGATCACCACCGGGCTGCCGCTGGTGATGGCGGCGCCTGTGCTGGGGGTGCTGCTGAACCTGCCGGTTTCCGGGTTTCAGTGGTTGGTGATCTCGCTGCTGCTGGGCACGCCGGCGCTGTCGGTCATCGGCACCTTCGGCGCCGCGCTGACCGTGGGGCTGAAACGCGGCGGCCTGCTGATGTCTTTGCTGGTAATGCCTCTTTACGTGCCGACGCTGATCTTCGGCTCCGAAGTCGCCCGCCGCGGGGCCGAGGGCATGGCGGTGCAAACACCGCTGTTGCTGCTGGCTGGCATTTCTGCCGCCTCCATCGCCCTTCTGCCCTTTGCCAGTGCGGCCGTCCTGCGCGTCAATTTGCGCTAGGATGATTGCCGTGACCAAGAATTGAGAAATCCGGAAGCAGGACCTAAATAGCCACCATGTCGATCTGGGAATACGCCAATCCGAAAAAGTTCCTGGCCACCACCGAAAAGGTGATGCCGGTCTTGTGGGTCAGCTCAGCGGTGCTGATCACCGTGGGGCTGATCTGGGGCTTTTTCTTCACGCCTGATGACTTCCGTCAGGGCTCAACGGTCAAGATCATCTTCCTGCATGTGCCCTCAGCGCTGATGGCGATCAACGCCTGGTTCATGATGCTGGTCACCTCGCTTGTCTGGGTGATCCGCCGCCACCATGTCAGCGCGCTGGCCGCCCGGGCTGCGGCGCCTGTGGGCGTCGTGATGACCGTGATCGCGCTGGTGACCGGGGCGATCTGGGGCCAGCCGATGTGGGGCACGTGGTGGGCCTGGGACCCGCGGCTGACGTCCTTCCTGGTGCTGTTCCTGTTTTACCTCGGCTACATCGCCCTGTGGGAGGCGATCGACAACCCCGACACCGCCGCTGATCTGACTTCGATCCTGTGCCTGGTGGGCTCGGTCTTTGCGGTGCTCAGCCGCTATGCGGTGAACTTCTGGAACCAGGGGCTGCACCAGGGCGCATCGCTGTCGCTGGATGAAAAGGAAAACGTGCATGATGCGTTTTCCAGCCCGCTCTACGTCTGCATGGCAGGATTTGTTCTGCTCTTCATTGCGCTGGTGCTTTACCGCACCGGTACTGAAATCCGCGCCCGCCGTATTAAGGCGTTGATGGCGCGCGAACGGCTGGAGGCCTGATGCCCGATCTTGGAAAATACGCCGATACGGTGCTGTCGGCCTATGCGGCCTCGCTGATCCTGCTGGTGGCGCTGGTGGTGCTGACAATCTGGCGCGGCCGCAAGGTGCGCCGGGAGATGGAAACGCTGGAAACCCGGATGAAACGGAATGGCTAAGATCTCTCCCCTTATGGCGATCCCCGGTCTGGTGTTTGCTGGCTTTGTCGGCCTTGCGCTGGTGGGCATGTTCCGCGAGGACCCCAACAGCCTTCCGTCCGCCCGCGAGGGCCAGCCGGCGCCGCCAGTGGTGCTGGAGGCGTTTCCGGGCAAGGAGATGTTCAGCGACGAAACCCTGCGCGACGGCACGGTGAAACTGGTGAACTACTGGGCCAGCTGGTGCGCGCCCTGCCGGGTGGAGCATCCCAATCTTGAGGCGCTGTCCAAGGAAGGCATCCCGATATTCGGCATCAACTACAAGGACCAGCTGGCCAATGCCGAAGCCTTCCTGGAGGAGCTCGGAGATCCCTACACCGCCATTGGCCGGGACGAAAAGGGCCGGATGGCTATCGACTGGGGCCTGTATGGCGTTCCGGAAACCTATGTGGTGGACGGCGAGGGCAAGATCGTGCTGCGCTTTGCCGGGCCGATTACGCAGCGCGTGATCGAAAGCACCCTGCGCCCGGCCATGAAAAAGGCGGCGGGCCAGTAACCGGGCAGCCAAAGCTGGCCGGGTGCGTTACTCCGCTGTGCCGAGGGTGAAGCTTCTGAAGTCCGGCTCCGATGCCAGCAGCTTGTGGAGCTGTTCGAAGTCCTCCTGCTTGGAGCGCCAGATCAGGTAGTCGCTAAAGGCTTCCGCGTCTTGCCAGCGCTGGAAAATGGCGACCTCGTCCCGGTCCGGGGCAAGCAGGGTGTCGGCTTGTAGGCAACCCGGATAGTCCCGGACTTGCGCCACCATCTGTTTCACCAGAACCGCCAGCCGGGTGTATTGCCCCGGCAAAGGCTGCAGCTGAATAATTACCGCTTCGGTCAAAGAAAGCTCCGCGAGTCAAAGGGGCAACGGTCCTGCCAGCTGCCCGGAAATTTCTGCTGGAGGCGCCGCATATCAGCCGAAAATGCTGAGATCCAGAGCCAGACCGGTCCCCAGCCAGATTCCGTGGTCACGGTGGTCTGCCAGCTCGTCGCCGGTTTCAGGATGCGCAAACACGATCAAACCCTGCCGGTTCAGGGCCAGCCAAGGCAGCAGGCCTGTGAATTGTTCCGGGGTGGCCGCCAGCTGACAGGACCACATTGGGTGCGGGCCGGCGTTTTTTTCATGCATACGGCCCATCTGGACCCCGAACTGATCTGCGGCGTACTGGCAGAGGGTCCGGGCCTGTTCAACGGTGGTTTCGTCAAAATAGATGTGGGCGTGGTAGCCGGTGATGCTGCTGGTCTGTTTCATGGCCTCAAGATTGGCGCCAAGTCCCCGGCAGCTCAATCTGGCGTATGCGAACATCAGATGTGCAGCACGGTCCATCCTGACCGGGTCAGGGGACTGAATAGGTGCGGAAGTCCTGTTCACGTCGCATCGTGGCACTGCGGGCGTCCAGGTCGCCGCGTTCGGCGCGCCAGGTCAGGTACTGCTCAAGGTGTTCATTTGATTCCCAAATGTGGAACACACAGATTTCATGGCGCTCGCGGTTGATACCGGCGTGTGCTTCAATGCACCCCGGGAAGCGCCGGGTCTCGCGTATCATTGCCAGCACCGTTGCAGCGTGGTCGTCGAATGTGTCTGCAGCCGGATAAATAACGGCAACTACGGCTTCTTTCATGCTTTTGTGTCTGGCCCTTCAATGCGATCAGGATGAGAAAAGGTTTATTTAATATTAACGTTTACACGCCAACTGCCTCCGGTACAGCCGATTACGCAACGGGAGATGAAAGCTTTTCCTCGCTCGGCCGGTGCCGCGGCCAGAGACGGCGGGTTTCCTTGCAGACGATTTCAATTTTTTGTTGAATGCCGGGGGATCAGGCTGTTGAGAATTGGAGAGTTTTGAGGCACTGCGTGCGTGTCACGCACAATTGTTGGGAAAGAGTGGAAAGTGGCTGATCTGGCGCGTTTCCTTAAGTCAGGCCTAAGCTTTGCTGCTGCCCTGGGCCTGTTTGCTGCGGCGGCACATGCGAAGCCCGTGCTCACATTCTGCTATGATCACTACCCTCCCTACACCGTAGGGGACGGTGGTATTCCTGAAGGCGGTCTGAAGGTTGAGCTGCTGCAAAAGGTCATGCAGCGGATCGACGGCCTGGAGGCCGTAACCGTGTTGCTTCCGTGGCAGCGGTGCCTGGCTCACGCGAAAACGGGGGAGGCGGACGGAATCCTGCCGCTGTTCAAGTCCCCGGAACGGGAGGCATTCCTGGCCTTCACCGAGGGCACGTTCCAGCAGACCAATACCTTCTGGTACAACAGGGAGCGCTTTCCGGATGGGCTGGACTGGGGCGAAGGATACGCTGGAGTGTCCCGCTTGAGGCTTGGCATGGTGAATGGCAGCGTCATCGACCCTGAAATGGAGGCGGCGTTCAGCTCCCGCAACCGGATCATCAGAGGCAGCGATGTGACGGGGCTGATGCAAATGCTTATGTTCGACCAGTTGGACCTGATCGCAATTGACGACGCCGTGGGGCGTTTTCACGTGCGCCTGAACGGCTGGCAGGACCGGATTGCCGCTGCCGGGACACCCGTTTCCAGCCGCACGTCGCACTTCGGATTGTCCCGCGCCAGCGGCGCCGGGGCCTATCTGGAAGAGTTCGACCGCGTGATCAGGGAACTGAAGGCCGAGGGGGAGATCGGCCGGATCCTGTACAGCCGCAGCTACAGCCATTAGCCGGAATCGGCCGGGCGGCAGGCGGTGCCGCCCTTTCGCAGACTTAGGACACATCAGAAAAGGGCGCCCGGCTGGGCGCCCTTACTGGTCTGGCGGTGACCGGGCTTATTGCTTGGCCAGGTTGCGCAGCACGTAATGCAGCACGCCGCCGTGTTCGATGTATTCGATCTCCGGTGCGGTATCGATACGGCACTTCAGCGTGATGGTTTTTTCCGATCCATCGGCAAAGGTGATATCGCACGGCACTTCCTGCAGCGGCTTGATGCTGTCCAGACCGCGGATCGAGACGGTTTCCTCGCCTGTGAGACCCAGCGTCTTGCGGGTGTCGCCGCCGGTGAACTCAAACGGGATCACGCCCATGCCCACCAGGTTCGAGCGGTGAATGCGCTCGAAGTTCTCGGCGATCACTGCCTTGACACCCAAGAGCGCGGTGCCCTTGGCCGCCCAGTCGCGCGAGGAGCCGGCGCCGTACTGCTCGCCGCCGAACACCACCAGCGGGGTGCCGTTTTCCTGATGCGCCATCGAGGCCTCGTAGATTGAGGTCTGCTCGCCATCGGGGCCTTTGGTATAGCCGCCCTCGACGCCGTCCAGCATTTCGTTCCTGATGCGGATGTTGGCGAAGGTGCCGCGCATCATGATCTCGTGGTTGCCGCGGCGCGAGCCGTAGGAGTTGAACTCACGCGGCTGAACCTGGCGCTCCAGCAAGTACTGGCCTGCGGGCGTGGTGGTGGCAAAGGAGCCCGCGGGCGAGATGTGGTCGGTGGTCACCATGTCGCCCAGGATAGCCAGAACCTTGGCGCCCTCGATATTCTCGATGGTGCCCGGCTCGGGGCCCATGTCCTGGAAGTAGGGCGGATTCTGGATGTAGGTCGAGCTTGCGGGCCAGTCATAGGTCTCCGCGTCGGTGACCTCCACCGCCTGCCACTTCTCGTCGCCCTTGAAGACATCGGCGTATTTCGACTGGAACGCCTCGCGCGTCACGGTCTGCTCGACCAGATCGGCGATTTCCTTCTGGCTCGGCCAGAGGTCCTTGAGGAAGACGTCGTTGCCGTCCTGATCCTGGCCCAGCGGCGCGGTGGTGATGTCGATGTTCATGTCACCGGCCAGCGCATAGGCCACCACCAGCGGCGGAGAGGCGAGGTAGTTGGCGCGCACATCGGGCGAAATGCGGCCCTCGAAGTTACGGTTGCCTGACAGCACCGACACGCCGATCAGGTCGTTGTCATTGATGCATTTGGAGATTTCCTCGGCCAGCGGGCCGGAGTTGCCGATGCAGGTGGTGCAGCCGTAGCCAACCAGGTTGAAGCCGATGGCATCCAGGTGCTCCTGCAGGCCGGCGGCCTCCAGATACTCGGACACCACCTGCGAGCCCGGCGCCAGAGAAGTCTTGACCCAGGGCTTGCGGGTCAGGCCGCGCTCATGCGCCTTCTTTGCCACAAGCCCCGCACCGATCATCACATAGGGGTTCGAGGTGTTGGTGCAGGAGGTGATCGAGGCGATCACGATGGAGCCGTCGTGCAGCTGGTACTTGCCGTCGTCCGTTGTCACAAAGCCGGACTTGTGATGACCCTTGTCGCCGGGGATGTCCTGCGGTTCAGGCTGGCCGCCCTCGGCCTCCCAGCGGCCTTCGGCGCGTTCGCCGGCGTCTTTGGCGCTGCGCTGGCCTTCGACATAGTCGTGGAAGGTTGTCGCCGCCTTGTCGAGCGCGATGTGGTCCTGCGGCCGTTTCGGGCCGGAGATCGCGGGCACGACGGTGCCCATGTCCAGATGCAGCGTGTCGGTGTAGACCGGGTTGTAGCTCTCGTCGCGCCAGAAACCGTTTTCCTTGGCATAGGCCTCGACCAGCGCGATGCGGTCCTTGTCGCGGCCGGTGTTGCGCAGGTAGCGGAGGGTTTCGTCGTCGATCGGGAAAAAGCCGCAGGTGGCGCCGTATTCAGGCGCCATGTTGGCAATGGTCGCGCGGTCCGCCAGCGGCAGCCGGTCCAGGCCGTCGCCGAAGAATTCCACGAACTTGCCGACCACGCCCTTGGCGCGCAGCATCTCCACCACCTTCAGCACCAGGTCGGTGCCGGTGGTGCCTTCGGTCATCTCGCCGGTCAGCTCAAACCCGACCACTTCGGGGATCAGCATGGAAATCGGCTGGCCCAGCATCGCGGCCTCGGCCTCGATGCCGCCAACGCCCCAGCCCAGCACCGCGGCGCCGTTCACCATGGTGGTGTGGCTGTCGGTGCCGACCAGAGTGTCGGGGTAGGCGACTTCCTCGCCGTTCTGGTCGGTGTCGGTCCAGACGGTCTGGGCCAGGTATTCCAGGTTCACCTGGTGGCAGATACCGGTGCCCGGCGGCACCACGCGGAAGTTGTTGAACGCCTTCTGGCCCCACTTCAGGAACTGATAGCGCTCCATGTTGCGCTCATACTCGCGGTCGACGTTCATCTGGAACGCGCGCGGATTGCCGAATTCGTCGATCATCACCGAGTGGTCGATGACCAGATCCACAGGCACCAGCGGGTTGATCTTGGCGGCTGAGCCTTTGAGGCCGACGATGCCGTCGCGCATGGCGGCGAGGTCGACCACGGCGGGAACGCCGGTGAAATCCTGCATCAGCACGCGGGCCGGGCGGTAGGAGATCTCGCGCGGGTTCTTGCCGCCCTTGCCGGCCCATTCGCCAAAGGCCTTGATGTCATCGGTGGAGACTGAAAAGCCGCCATCCTCGAAACGCAGCATGTTTTCCAGCACGACCTTCAAGGCGGCGGGAAGCTTGGAAAAGTCGCCAAATCCTGCTTCGGTGGCAGCGGGAATGGAGTAGTAGGAAATCGTTTTGCCGTTCACGCTGAGTGTGCGGCGTGCGCTGGCATTGTCCTGTCCGACGGTGATAGGCATGTCTGGCCTCCCTCAAGAAATTGAAACTTGGGAATTCGCTGACTGTTACATGCATGAGGAATGTTTGCCATTCAATAGTTCAATCGCCGCAGTGCGTCAATTTGTATGCGATTGTACACAATTTTCGGGTGGCGCCGGTTCAGGACGCCTCAAAAATGATTGATTGGCCTAACTTGCAGCACATCTTTAGACCAGAGGGCTAAGAAACTGAGAAGGCGATTCATGAGAATTCTGGCGTCATTGATAGCGGCACTGGTTCTGGCGCTGCCGGTTCACGGCCAAACCGCAAGGGAACCTGTGGTGGTGGAGCTGTACACGTCGCAGGGCTGTTCGTCCTGCCCGCCGGCGGATGCCCTGCTGCATGAACTGGCAGCCCGCGATGACGTGCTGCCGCTGGCGCTGCATGTGGATTATTGGGATTACATCGGCTGGAAGGACAAGTTCGCCCGGCGGGAGCATACCCGGCGGCAGAAAGGCTATGCCCGTGCTGGCGGGCGCCGGATGATTTACACGCCGCAGATGATCATCATGGGTCAGGAAGATGTGGTCGGCGCCGATGCGATGCAGGTGGAGAGCGCCATCCAGAAGCATCAGAAGCAGCCGCGGCCGGTGTCGCTGAAACTCCGGCGGGACGGCGGGCAGCTGGCGATCCGTCTGCAGCCGGGGGCGCAGATGGCGGAAGCCCGGCTGCTGGTGCAACTGGTGCGCTTTACCCCGGAGCGCACTGTCAGCATCACCCGCGGAGAGTTGGCGGGGAAGACTTTCACCTATGCCAATGTGGTGGAGGACTGGCAGGTGGCGGCAGAGTGGAACGGCGCCGAGGCGCTGGAGCTGACGGTGCCGCTGGGCGGCAGTCAGCCCGCCGCTGTGCTGGTTCAGGAAGCGCCCTTTGGCCGGATCATCGCCGCCGCGCGGGCCGACTGAGCCGTTGTTCGGCAGCGGCTGCTCAGGTTTTCCAGCGGCGGTGGATCCAGAACCACTGGCCGGTGTGCTTGCGCACGATGGATTCCAGGTCAGCCGTAAGCGCCTTGGTCATCGTCAACGGGTCCGAAGCGGGGACTTCGCCGTTCATGATAATTTCGAAATCGAGGCCGTTTTCCTGGCGCACCGCATAGACCGGAATCAGTGCCGCGCCGAATTTAAGCGCGAGTTCCGCCGGAACGGTTGACGTGACAGCAGGCTTGCCGAAAAAGTCGATCGGCTCTCCGCCCTGGGCATAGAGGTCGGTGACAATGGCAGCGATGCCGCCCTTCTTCAGATGCCGCACCAGTTCGACCATGCCGCGCTTGCCCTGTTCAAACATCGGTTCACCGGTGCTCTTCATGGCTGCGACGTAATGCTCGTTGAAGTAGGGGTTCGCCATCCGCCGGTACAGCGCGCCCATCTCGTGGCCGCGGGCGATCAATGCAGCGCGGGCGGCGTCGTAATTACCAAAATGTGCGGTGGCCAGCAGCACCGGCCGTCCGGCTGCGCGGGCTTTTTCAAGCGCTTCCAGTCCCGGGCCGGTGATGGGCGCCGATTTCGCCTTCTCATGGAATGTCTCGCCATCATAAAGCTCGGCAATCATCCGCCCGGCATTATTGCTCACATCCCGATAAAGCTGGTCAGGATCCAGGCCGGAGAGCTCAGGGCTGACCAGTTCCAGATTGTTGCGAACCCGCTTGTCAAAGCCTGCAAGCCGTCCCATGGCGGTGACCAAGCGGCCCATCAACGGCACGCGCAGCCGGTAGGGGATCAGCCCGGCGCCCAGCAGCAGCCCGCGCAGAAACAGGTTGCTGCCAAAATATTTGACATGGCTCCAGGTGGAGAGCTCGGAAGGGTCTACAGGCATGGCTTCTGGATGGCTGCGGCGCGGAAATGCGCCTGGAAGCCCGCATCATAAGCAGGCGCACCGGCGGGCACAAGCATGTCAAAGGCGGCGTCCGCCCTGTCAGCTCAGGGCGGGTGCCGCGGGCGCAGGGCGCGCCGGTTTCCGGACGGGTGGTGTCAGTCTTCGGCGCTGTCGTCCTCGTCGTCGGTTTTCAGTTCAATTTCACCGGCCGCTACCAGGTCGCGCATGGCCGAGATGATCAAGCCAAAGGCGGCCTCGCCATCGCTCCGCTTGACTTTGCCGCGCTCCGCCACTTCCTCGCGGATGTTGTCGGCCATCCGGCTCGACATGTTCTTGAGCAGGAATTCGTTGGTGGCAACATCCTCCTCGTCCGAGGCGAAGGCCATGGCGGTGACCAGGTCCGGCTGAGACAAAACCCGCATCAGCTTGGGCACGTCGACGGGCTGCATCCGCTCGCCGATCAGCGCATAGGTAAAGATCGCCTTGCGCACCTTGATGGCGAATTCCTCGTCCTCTTCGTCCAGCGCGGTCAGAACCTCGTCGCGCTTGGCTGCCGCGGCTTCGGTCAGGATTCCGCCCAGCCGCTGGCCGGGGGTGTCGTCAAAGGCAAGCTCCGGCCGGGCCTCGACCTGGGCGGCCAGCGACAGGCCGATCCGGTCGACGGTTTCAGGTGTCACTTTGGCCGTCTGGCTGACCGCATAGGTGATGCGGCGGGCAGTCGGGCCCGGCAGATGCACCAGCATCTGCGCGGCCTTGGCGGTGTCCAGCTTGGACAGCAGCACAGCGGCGACCTCAGTGCTTTCAGCCTCTGCCAGCGATGCCAGGTCTTCCGGCGGCAGCTGCTTCAGCCGCTGCCAAGGGTCGCCGAACTGGCGCACGCCGGCCTCCTTGCGCAGGCGGCTGTGGGTGTAGCGGCTGATCTTGCCTTCCATCGCGTTCAAGGCACCGGCCAGACCGTTGGGGAAATGCAGGCCGACATTGTCCAGCAGGTCGGCAAATTCTCCCGCCACCGCATTCAAGGTGTCGCGGTCGACAATCCGCATCCTGCCCATCTGCTGGGTCAGTTCCAGCTGCAGGTCATCCGGCAGCTCCTCCAGCGGGATTTCGGCGCCTTCGTTCAGCAGCAGCCGGACGATTATCGCGGCCTTGGCCTTGCCGCTCAGGCCGCTGCTGTTCCCCGCACCCATCGGCGCCGGGGCGGAAAACCCGCCCAGGTCGGGGCCGCCAGTTGCCATTGGAAGCGCCAGCATGTTGTCTTGAGGCATTCTCGCACCCTACCAAAGATTCTTCTCGATCATGGAAGGGCAGGATAAGCCGCAAGCCGTAAAGAAAGGCTGAAGCCTAGTAGCTGTGGGACGCTCCCGTTTCGAGCGCGCTGCGCAGCGATGCTTCGGCCCATGTGCCGTCGCCGCCCCGTGCCTTGATCTCTTTCCACTGTATCAGGGCGGCGCCGAAATTTCCCTGTTCCACAAGGCCTTGTCCCATATACGAACGGGCAAGGATATTATCCGGATCGCGTGCGAGGGCCTGATCGTAATAGTCCTGCGCAAGTTCTGAATTGCCCAGCTTGCGATGGGTGAAACCCCAGTAGGTCAGCACCACGGAATCCTGCTGATCCGCCATCGCGCTAAGCACCGCCTGAGCATCCTCCTGGCGGCCGGCATAGGCCAGCTCGCGGGCAGCGCCCAGCAGCTGCTCCTGGTTCAGTGAGGACTTCCGGGGCCGAACGCAGCGTTTCTTCTGCTCATCCCAGACCCGCTTGCCCTTGCAGGTCTTGGTGGTCTCGGTGGGTTTGGGCGGGTTCCAGTCGTTGCCGCTGGCAGCAAGGGCAGCAACCGGGAGGGTCAGGGCGGCGGCCAAGGCAAGAAATCGCATATCGGAAACTCCAGTCGCAGAATGTTCTGCCCACTCTAACCCCGGAACCCCAGTCTGGATCTGTATTTTTGTTCACAAAGGCGTTTGTCCGGCGGCAGAACGCAAAACGCCCCGCCAGTCCGGCGGGGCGTTGTTAACACCATGCGCGGGCAGGGCTTACTCGCCGAATACGCGCTTGAAGATCGTGTCGACGTGCTTGGTGTGATAGCCCATGTCGAATTTTTCGTTGATCGCTTCTTCACCGAGGGCGGCGACCACATCGGCATCGGCCAGCAGCAGCTCGCGGAAATCAACGCGCTCTTCCCAGACCTTCAGCGCGTTGCGCTGCACCATGGCATAGGCGTCTTCGCGGCTGACACCTGCCTGGGTCAGAGCCAGCAGAACCCGTTGCGACATCACCAGACCCGGGAATTTGTTCATGTTTTCCAGCATGTTTTCCGGGAACACCAGCATCTTGTCGACAACGCCGGCCAGGCGGTTGAGCGCAAAGTCCAGGGTCACAGTGGCGTCCGGGCCAATGCCGCGCTCGACGGAGGAATGCGAAATATCGCGCTCATGCCACAGCGCCACGTTCTCCATCGCCGGGATCACGGCCATGCGCACCAGGCGCGCCAGACCGGTCAGGTTCTCGGTCAGGACCGGGTTTTTCTTGTGCGGCATCGCCGAGGAGCCTTTCTGGCCCATCGAGAAGAATTCCGCGCCTTCCAGCACCTCGGTGCGCTGCATGTGGCGGATTTCCACGGCAATGTTCTCGATCGAGGACGCGATCACGCCCAGGGTGGCAAAGAACATCGCGTGGCGGTCGCGCGGGATCACTTGGGTGGAGATCGGCTCGGGGCGCAGGCCCAGCTGCTCGCAGACGTGCTCTTCAACAGCCGGGTCGATGTTGGCAAAGGTGCCGACCGCGCCGGAGATCGCGCCGGTGGCCACTTCCCAGCGGGCCTTTTCCAGACGGTTCTTGTTACGGTCCATCTCGGCATAGAAACGGGCAAAGGTCAGGCCCATGGTGGTCGGCTCGGCGTGGATGCCATGGCTGCGGCCGACGCGCACGGTGTTCTTGTGCTCCAGCGCGCGTTTCTTCAGCGCGGCCAGCACCTTGTCCATGCCCTCCAGCAGGATGTCGGCAGCGCGCACCAGCTGCACGTTCAGGCAGGTGTCCAGCACGTCAGAAGACGTCATGCCCTGATGCACAAACCGGGCTTCTTCCGAACCCACATGCTCAGCCAGGTGGGTCAGGAAGGCAATCACGTCATGCTTGGTGACGGCTTCAATTTCGTCGATGCGGGCGACGTCGAATTCCACGTCCTTGGCTTTCCACACCGCTTCGGCGTTCTCGCGCGGGATCACGCCCAGATTGGCCATGGCTTCGCAGGCGTGGGCCTCGATCTCGTACCAGATCTTGAACTTGGTCTCGGGCGACCAGATTGCGACCATTTCGGGGCGGGAATAGCGGGGGATCATGGGCGAAAGCACCTTTATGTGATTGTGCAGCAGATGCCCGGCCTCTTAGATCAGGAGAGGCAGGACAGCAAGGCTGGGAGGGTAGCATGAGGCAGATTGCCCTGATGTTTGCGGTATCATTGGCGGTTGCGCCGGTTTGGGCGGCGGAATGGCGGGTGCTGACTGGGGACGAAGTGCAAGCGGCGCTGGAAGGGCGCAGGCTTGTGTATGGCGACGGTGCCTGGCAGGAGTTCAGTGCGTCGGGCCGCACGCTTTATCATGCGGGCCACGACAGCTGGGGCTATTGGGGAGTGCGCGATGGAAAATATTGCTCCAGCTGGCCGCCGTCGGACCTTTGGGCCTGTTATACGCTGGAAAGCGACGGTCAAGCGGTACGGTTTTCCGGCGAGGGCGGAGACATCGCAACGGGGCGCTATGCTGACCCTGAGGGCTGAGCGGGCGCAAGGTCATAATCGCCTCAAGATCGAGCTGCGAGCGGCTGTCTTGAATGGCCGGGCAGGCGCCGGTCAGCTTTCTCGCAAATGCGCCAGCAGCCGGGCATTGCGGCAGTAGGGCGGCGGCGCGTCCAGGTCTGTCACCTCACGTTGCAAACTGCTGCAGCCGTCCTGATTGCTGCAGGTGCTGCAGCGCAGGACTGCGCGCATGTATTTCCGGCCCTGCGCCTGCGGGTCCGCGGCAACGATGTCGCCATAGTCTATGCCCAGACGGCTGGCCATGCCCGGCACCATATCGCCGCTCCGGGCGAGTCTTGCAAAAAGCCCCATGCCTTTCCTCCCGTGCCCGGCCAGTGCCGGACTGGAAACAGCATGGGCGGGACTGCGCGGCGGCACGTTGATTTGGCGCAAACTTCAACGGCAGGCTGGGGCTCCCGCCTGCGCTGCGGCCTTCTGACGAAGGCCTGCCGCAGTTGGGCCCGGCGCCGCGCCTTGCGCGGCGCCGGGCC